>NC_009380.1:3353920-3658821 GCF_000016425.1 Salinispora tropica CNB-440
GAGAGCGCCCGTGCCGCACTGTCCACCAGAATCCGTACCGCATACGCAGGATCCCGCTCGATGGTCCGCTCGGTCCCCATGGCCACCATGGCGTGGATCTGGCCGGTGGAGTCAGCCGATGGCCTCGTTCCGAATACCTCCATCACTGGTTGCCCGGTGATGACATAGTCGCCGGCCGCCACTTTCGATCGCAGCCGACAGCCGTGCTGGCTCGCCCAGCGGACCAGGGCTTCCTCATTCAACGCCTGCACCGACCCGGATCGTTGGGCCTCAATCACCAGAGTTGGTTCCCCGGCCGACTCCTCCTCGGTCACCACCGACCCGCCCGACTGGTCGCCTGCCGACATCAGCTTCCGGGCGGTCTTGGTCACGTCGGCCGCGACCGCCACCGGCCGTAGTTGATGAACCAGGTGGTTGAGGAAGACCACGAAGAGCACGAAGCTCACGATGAGGAAGATCCCCGCGATACCGGCACCAAGCTGCGGAGTCTCCGCGGACCCGCCGATCGCCAGAAGTGTGAACGCGAAGGAGACGGTGCCGAGGATGAACGTCACGACGGCCAGGTGGAATCGGTCTCGGTACAACAGCCGCAGGTAGCGGGGAAAACTGTCGGCATGGAGTTCGAGCACGACCACGCTTACGGCCACCACAAATCCGGCCAACACTCCGGCGACCTCAACCACGATCGTGAGGAGTTCCTGCGCCGCGGACGGCTCGAACTCCCACGCCGACGGCAGGGTGATGACGGCGTCAAGCTCGCGGACCACGAGGGCGAGCAGAACCCCCACCACCAGCCCCAGCAGCGGGAAGAACCACAGGCTCCCCACCAGGTTCTGGCGGATTCGGAAGAACTTCGCCCACAGCATCATCGAACTCCTCGCCGCTTCGGGTTGGGACCCGACCGGAGCGTGCTGACGACCCGCCGCCGAATTGCTCCGGGCAACCGTTTGACGGTTGTCCGTTGAGGCTGCACCAACCCTGGACCAAGCGGCTGTCTGTGAGCCTTCCACACCTTCCGACTCAGCTTGGGGGGAACCGACAATCCGGCCGTGGCGCACCGGTTGTCCCGCGCTACCTCGGGCAGACGTAGCGGACGGTAGCCAGGCGGTGACCGCTGATCTCGTAGCTGCCGGTAGCACCGTCCAGCGCGAACCCTTGACTCTCGTAGAACCTTCGGGAGCCGTTGTTCGCCGCGGCGCACCACAGCCGGACCAGCGGTGCGTCGAGGTGGGCGATGGCGGCGTCCAGCAGGGCCGCGCCGACCCCCTGGCCCTGGACACTCGGCAGCACGTAGATCGCGTAGATCTCGGCGAGCAGCGGATCCTGACGGTCCGGCCCGGCCATTGCCACGCCGATGACGCGACCCGGGGTGAACGCCAGAAGCGTGCACCGGGCCGGGTCCCACCGGCTACGGAAACGCCGAGCCCAGTCCGCCTCGTCCAGGGACGCCAACACCTCCTTGGGCAGGAGTTCCGCATAGGCGGCACGCCAGCTCCGCACGTAGACCGCCGCGACAGCCGCCGCGTCATCGGCGGCGGCAGGCCGGATGGCAGGGCCACGGGTCGGATCTGAGTCATTCATGAACGCGATAGTGCCCCAATCGAGGGCACACCCGAGTCAAGCCAACGCACCACCGGTGCCAGACGTTGGGCGATTCACGCGGCACGGCATCGCCTCGGTGGCACACTGGGACCTGACGGTATGGCCCTGTGAACAGCTCCCCAGCCCTTAGGGACGGTCAACGTGGAAGCCTGGGAGACGCTGGCGGGAAGAAGCGTGGAGTGGAAGGGGGTGCACCACTCTATGCACGGCGACTTCCGCGACATCTCCACGCATACCGTCACCTACGAGTCCCGGGATCGGTGCTACGTGACGGCTGACGGAAAGCTCGTGGCCGATGGCGTCGGCTACACGTATCAGAAACTGGACCATCGAATGGCGATTCTGATCTACCGTCCCGAGGTTTACCAGGGACGATCCGGCGTCGTCCTCTACTCGATGCTTGACTTTGCGAGGGCAACGGATCGCGCCGTGATCCTCGCCGACGGCGAGCCGTTCGCCGTAGCGGACGGGACGATTCGCGAAGTTCCGACTCCCGCCCGGCCCGGACCGAACGACGGTTTCGGCCGCCGACGGGGCGGGTAGGCCCCTGCCAGTCGAGGGGCGACCAGCGCAGGCTGCGCCCATACGGAGGCAGGGGTGGCGAAGGAGACGGATACCCGCTGGCGACGCCGGTACGCCGAGTTGTTGCAGGAGCTGCGGATCGCGCAGATGGGGATACAGATCCTCTTCGCCTTCCTGCTCGCCCTTCCCTTCAGCTCGGCGTTCGACGAAACAAACACCTTCCAGAGGACTCTCTACATCGTCTCGTTCCTCGCCACCGCCGCCGCGGCGGTAGCAACCATCGCCCCGGTCGCGTTCCACCGGGCGCTGTTCCAGCAGGGGCGTGATCCGGAACTGGCCCGATTCACCCATTGGATGACCACCACCGGCCTGTTGCTGCTGGTCTTGGCCGTGATCGTCGCGGTGCTTCTCGTCACGGACTTCGTCCTCGAGTTTCCGCTCGCGCTGGCGCTGACCGGCCTGACCCTGCTCTGGCTGCTGCTGCTCTGGGTGCTCGTGCCGGTTGGGCGCAGCCGGACCGACAGCGACTCCGGTCCTACCGACTGACGCACCGGAAGCCGAGGTGGCAGGTCGAGGTGTCGATAGCTTCGCCCTGACGAGCCGCCGGTCGGTACCGCATGCAGTAGTTGGGGGCGCACAGGTGGGATCCACCCTTGATGACGTGACGAGGGATGGCCGAGCTCGGTCCGTCGGCGGTGACCGGCGTCGTGCAGCACGCCTTCGCCAGCGAACCAGCAGGGTAGGTGAAGACGTCCTGGGTCCACTCCCAGACGTTGCCGGCCATGTCATAGAGGTGATGGCCGTTGGGCGGGAAGGCTCCCACCGGCGAGGTTCCCGCGTACCCGTCGAGGAGGAGGTTCTGCCAGGGAAACGCGCCCTGCCAGGTGTTGGCCATCAACTTTCCCTCGGGGGCAAACTCGTTTCCCCAGGTGAAGACGGCGCCGTCGAGCCCGCCACGGGCGGCGAGTTCCCACTCGGACTCGGTCGGGAGTTCCTTGCCAGCCCAGGTCGCGAAGGCCACCGCGTCGGAGTACGCGACGTGGGTGACGGGGTGCAGTTCCCTGCCGTCGACGGTGCTACCCGGCCCCTCGGGGTGACGCCAGGTCGCGCCCGGCGTCCACGACCACCAGTTGCGGTAGTCGGCGAGGCTGACCGGCCCGGACGCCTTACGAAACACGAGGGAGCCCGGGACGAGTAACTCCGGGTCGGCGTCGGGATAGTCCGCCGCCGTCGGTGACACCTCGGCCATCGTGACGTGACCGGTCTCTCGGACGAATCGATCAAATTCCCGGACGGTCACCAGGTACTGGTCAATCCAGAACCCGTCAACCTCGACCCATCGGACGGGCCCTTCTTCGGGGTAGAAATCGGTTGACCCCATGCGAAACCGGCCACCGGGGATCCAGACCATCTCCGGAGCCGGGCGGGTCGTCGCTGGCGAGCTGAGCGCCTCATGCACCACGTCCCCACCCTAAAACACCCAATGCACACCAACATGGTGGTTACCGGATTGTCGGGGTGGTGGGCGAGTTGTGCCATCGGGCGTTCTCGCCGTCACCGGTGCGAAATGAGGCGTATGACGGACACGACGGAGCACACCAGCCGGAGATCCAGAAAGCGGGACCTTCGACCCTGATCTAAGGCGTTGTGCGTCTGTTCGGTGGAGGTAGGTCACGCTTCCGCAGGCTCGCTCGGGGGGCGAACCGAAGAAGCCGCGACTCTACGCCGATCGATGCCCAAAAGGAGTGGTCTTGCTCTCGCAATCCTCAGCAGCGGTGGTAACGGCGACCCTGCCCGCTGTGCAGGCGCATGGTGAAACGATCACCAGCCGGTTCTACCAGCGAATGTTCAAGGCCCATCCGGAGCTCCTGAACATCTTCAACAAGGGCCACCAGGCCACCGGGGAGCAGCCGGCCGCACTTGCCGCCTCCGTGGTCGCCTACGCCGAGCACCTCACCGGCGGCGGCGACGACCGGTCGTGGGAGCTGATCCTGAGTCGGATCGCCCACAAACACGCCTCGCTCGGCATCACCGCAACCCAGTACACGATCGTCGGCCGGCACCTGCTCGCCGCGGTCGGCGAGGTGCTCGGTGAGGCCGTGACCGCCGAGGTCGCAGCGGCCTGGGACGAGGTGTACTGGCTGCTCGCCTGCGAGCTGATCGCCCGGGAGGCGCGGCTCTACACCCAGGCCGGGGTGGGCGAGGCCGGGTCGGTGTGGCGAGACTGGCAGGTCGTGGAGTGCATCCAGGAAACAGCGGATGTCGTCTCCTTCCGGTTGGTCCCGGCCGACGGTGGCCCACTGCCCACCTTCACGCCAGGGCAGTACGTCTCCGTCGCGGTCGACCTGGACGGTGGACGGAGGCAGCAGATCCGGCAGTACAGCCTCTCCGGCCGACCCGGCTCAACCCACTGGCAGATCACCGTCAAGCGGGTACGCGCCACCGGCGACGCCCCCGAAGGCGCGGTCTCGACCTTCCTGCACGAGCAGGTGACCGCCGGTGACACGCTCCGCCTCAGCCCGCCGTTCGGCGAGGTCAACGCGGTCGGGGACGAGGGCCCGCTGCTGCTGGTCAGCGCCGGAATCGGCCTCACCCCGGCGATGTCGGCCCTGCACCACCTGGCCACGACCGAGACCGGGCGGGAGGTGGTGCTGGTGCACGCTGACCGCAGCGCCGCCGACCACGCCCGCCGTCACGAGCTGCCGGATCTGGCGGAGCAGTTGCCGAACCTGTCGGTGCTGCTGTGGTACGAGGAGGCCGCCGGTGAGGCGGTGGACGGGCTGAAGGCTGAGGTCACCGCCGGCCGCGTGGATCCGAGCCGGATCCCACTACCGGCCGGAGCGCACATCCACCTCTGCGGGCCGGTGCCGTTCATGTACCAGGTCCGCGCCGAGCTTCTCCGCCGAGGCGTGTCAAAGGACCGGATCGGCTACGACGTGTTCGGCCCGGGGATGCTGCACGACTGAATCCTTCGGGCTGACCCCACGGCTGCGGTGCCGTGGGGTCAGCCCGTCAGGAGACCAGTACCAGCGTGCCGAGTACCAGGACCGAGCAGACGATCTCGATCACGCCGACCAGGGCGGGGCGCAGCGCCCGGCCGGGCAGAAGCCACGCACGGATCAGCAACACCAGGAAGATCGGGGCGAGTCCCACGTCGAGCAGGGTCGCCACGGCCAGCGCCGCCAGGTGGAAGCCGATGGACAGACGCCGGTAGGCAGCGCTGCCGCGCTCCCGGATCATGGTCTTGACGTAGCAGACGGTGCCGGTCAGGTAGAGCAGCAGCGCCACGAAGGCAGGAACAACCTGCCCCGGCGACACACCCGAGACCGTGGCCACAACAAAGATCAGCAGGCAGCTCTGCACCACCGAGGCGAGGTCGTTGAGCAGAGCCCGCTCGCGCCGGCGCCAGGCGTACCCGGCGTTGACCGCCAGCAGCACCGCATAGGCCGGGGCGTACCAGAGCACAGCCGGCCGAACGACCACCACCGCCAGCGCCAACGGCGCCGCGATCAGGGCGTAGAGCCGGATCTGTGCAAGGAAGCGGCGCGGTCGACGACTCTTCACGGCCTGGAAGACGTAGTAGGACAGCAGGTAGCCGGCCAACCATGCGCCGAGCAGCGGCAGCTGCGGCCACCCTGCTCCGACCAGGGCGACCCCGACCAGGTACGGCAGGAGGAGCATCGCCCAGGCCCCGTGCTGCGGCGGCAGATAGCGGCGGAGCACGCGCTGGCGGTTGACTGGCCGGCGGGCGGTGGCGGGACCGGCGGTCTCGGGTGCCGCCGGCGACCGGGTGCTCATACCGGCCGGGTGGCGCCGGACGGGAGAGACAGCCGCACCACACATGCGGTTGGCGCGCCGAACGGCTCCAGCACGGCGTCGCTCGCTGGGGCACCCGCCTGCTCCAGCGCGCCGCGGACGACGCCGACGTGCAGCCCGCAGATGGCATCCGGGTTCTGGCTCACCAGTTCGAGGAAGGGGCAGGTGTACAGGTGGATCTCGGTGTGCCCGTCCGCCGTCTGTTTCAGGTCGGGGTCGAAGCCCAGCCCGCGTAGGACCGCCATCGCGGTGTCGACCGGCTTCTTCCCCCGGGGTGTCGCTGCCGCGAGATGCCGCCCCCAGTTGTGGCCGGCACGGACGGCCTCGGCCCGGGCGTCGCCCCGGCTCTGCCGGGCCAGATGATCGAGCAGAGCCGCGGTGAGGGCGCGGTACGGCGCGGGTGCGGGGGCCTCCTCGGGCACCGTCCGGTAGCGCCAGGCCGGCCGTCCCGGCTGGCCCCCGCTGGAGCGGGCCTTGACCAGCAGGCCGGCGTTGACGAGCCGGTCGAGGTGGCTGCGGGCGGTGGAGGGGTGCAGGCCGGTCCGCGCACTGATCTCGGCGATGGTGAGGCCACCGTCAGCAGCGCGGGTGAGTTCCAGAATTGACGCCCGGCTGACGGTGCCGAGCGCCCGATGCCGAGTGGTGTCGATGACTTGCCCGGTCGGCCCGGTGTTCGCGGTTGTCACGTTAAGCAATGTTACAACGTCAAACGTCCTCAAAACCGGGAGGCGAACCTGCCTCGGGTGTCCGCGCACCGTCGCTGCTCGACCGCCCGCAGCCGCACCATGGCCAGCTGCCGCCGGGGCGGGGTGGCCGGGGCGGAGGGCCGCGGCTACGGTCAGGAGATCCGACGCGCGGAGAGGTGGGCCGGTGCGGCTGCTCAACTGGTTGTCCGAGTCCGCCGACGAGCGGCCGGACGCGGTCCAGATCAACGGCCGGGGCGTGCCCTGGGTGGAGCTGCGGCGGCTCGCCGCGGCCGTCGCCGACGACCTACACGGCCTGGACCGGGTGGCCGTCGAGGCCGGCACGGATCTGGCGACGGTGGTCGGTGTCGCCGGGGCACTGCTGGCGGGTACGGCGGTCGTGCCAGTGCCGCCGGATGCCGGGCCGAGGGAACGGGACCACCTCCTGCGCGACTCGGCCGCCGAGGCGGTACTCGTGCCGGCGCACGGAAAATGTCGGGGCGACTACGCCGGCCGACCCCGCATCCCGGTCGACCTCACCCACCGGTCGGACAGCACCCGCCCGGAGCCCGATCCCGCCGGCACCGCGCTGATCCTCTACACCAGCGGCACCACGGGAGCCCCGAAGGGGGCGGTGCTTTCCCGCCGGGCTGTCGCCGCCTGCCTGGACGGGCTTGCCGACGCCTGGGGCTGGACTCCGGACGACCTTCTGGTGCACGGGCTTCCCCTGTTTCACGTGCACGGCCTGGTCCTCGGCGTGCTCGGCCCACTGCGGCTGGGCAGCCGACTGCACCACGTGGGCCGGCCCACCCCGGAGCGGTACGCGGGCGCGGCCGGCTCGCTGTACTTCGGGGTGCCGACCATCTGGTCCCGGATCACCGCCGTGCCGGAGGCCGCCCGGGCACTGCGCTCGGCCCGGCTGCTGGTTTCGGGCAGCGCCGCCCTACCCGCGGCCGTCGGCACCGATCTCGCCGCGCTGACCGGCCGCCGAGTCGTGCAACGGTACGGCATGACCGAGACGCTGATCACGGTCAGCGCCCATGCCGACGGCCCGCACCGGCCGGACACGGTCGGGCTACCGCTGCCCGGGGTCCGGACCCGCCTGGTCGACGACGGCGACGTTCCGCTTCCCGCCGACGGGGAGACGATGGGTGAGTTGCAGGTGTGCGGCCCCACCCTCTTCGACGGGTACCTGCACCGCCCGGAGGCCGATGCGGCCAGTCGCACCTCCGACGGGTGGTTCCGCACCGGCGACGTCGCCACAATCGGCCCGGACGGCTGGCACCGGATCGTCGGCCGGGCCGCCACCGACCTGATCAAGAGCGGCGGATATCGGATCGGCGCCGGCGAGGTGGAGGATGCGCTGTTGGCCCACCCCGGGGTCCGGGAGGCCGCTGTGGTCGGCATCCCCGACTCCGATCTCGGCCAGCAGGTGACGGCGTACGTGGTGAGCGATGATGTGGCGGAGTCGGAGTTGATCGACTTCGTGGCGCGGCAGTTGTCGGCGCACAAGCGCCCGCGGCAGGTACGGCGGGTCGATGCCCTACCCCGCAACGCCCTGGGCAAAGTGCAGAAGTCTCAGCTGACGACGGAGTGACCTGGCACCGGCCGGGCACCGGAATTCGATCTGGCTGGGGTGTGGAAACCGCCTCCGACACCGCTCAGATCCGGACACACAATGACGATCTTTAATTTAAACAAGGTAATAAAATTGACATACATGTCAACAGTAAGTTAACTTAACTGTGAGAGCGCTCTCGTGATCCCACCGCCACCCCTGGAGGTCACGCGAATGAGCCGCAAGCTGAGCGCGCTGATGGGCTTCGCCCTCAGAGGACGTCTGATTCACGTATTTTGTGTGTGTTGGGGTTGTAGGGGTTCTCGCCAGGTTGGGGTGGTTTCGGTGGTGAGGCGTTTGGCGAGGTTGTCGATCATGGCGATGGTGATCATGCTGGCGGAGTTGTCGGGTCGTGCTTCGTAGTCGCGGACGAGTCGGCGGTGGTGCATGAGCCAGCCGATGGTGCGTTCGACGACCCATCGCCGTTTGACCACGCTGAAGCCTTTGGCCTGGGGGTCTTTGGTGACGGTCTCGACGTCGACGCCGAGTGCGGCGCCGTGTTCGACGACGCGGTTTTTGAAGCCGGCGTCGACCCAGGTTTTGGTGAGGGTGGGGTGGGTGGTGGTGGCCTGGTTGAGCAGGTTGATGCCGATGGTGTTGTCGCTGGCGCTTGCGGCGGTGACGGTGACGGCGAGGAGGAGGCCGAGGGTGTCGGTGAGGATGCCGCGTTTGCGGCCGACGACTTTCTTTCCGGCGTCGGTGCCCTGTGTGGATAGTGGGACGTTGGTGGAGGTCTTCACGCTCTGGCTGTCCATGATGGATGCGGTGGGTTCGGTGGTGCGGCCGTGGTGGTCGCGGACGAGGCCGGTGAGCTGGTAGTTGAGTTCGGTGAAGATGCCTTCTTTGCTCCAGGCGGCGAAGTAGCCGTAGACGGTGCGGTAGGGCGGGAAGTCGTGGGGTAGGTAGCGCCAGGCGATGCCGGTGCGGTTGATGTAGAGGATGGCGTTGAAGATGTCGCGCAGGTCGTGGGTGGGGGTACGTCCGCTGACGCCGGCGTCGGTGCGGGCTTGCCGCCAGGCGGTTAGGCGGGGTGCGATCAGGGCCCAGCGGGCGTCGGACAGGTCGGACGGGTAGGGGCGCCGTTCGGTCATGAAGCAGGCGTACGGTGTCGGGGCCTCGACCTGGCGGACGTCATGTCCGTCAGTGCGGGATGAAAGTGAACCAGACACGATCCCGGGGCGATATGCGTTGAAACCGGGTAGGCCTATGTCCACCGATATGTTTTCTTTCTAGGTCGGGTCGGGCATTTCGCGCTACCGAGGTCGAGGCGCGAATCGGCCATTACCGGCCCGAAGATGAAGCAAACGTCCAGTCAGCACCTGTCTCGTTGTCACAGCCACCCCCGCCACCGCCAACCCGACCGTCGTCCCACCCGTGGGCGCGTCCGCCGCCTCGGAGACACCCGCCACGCCGGCCGCCGCTGAACCGGCGGTGGTCCCGGCCGACCAACTCGACGCACTGCGCCGGGACCTCGGCCTTTCCGCCGAGGAGTTGGCCACGCGACTCGCGGTTGAGGCCACCGCGTCTTCGATCGAGCCGCGGATGCGGGCCGCGCTGGCCGAGGCGTACGCCGGAACCTGGGTCACCGCCGACGGGCGCACCACGGTGGTCGGGCTGACCGACCCCGCGCGCGCCGACCAGGTTCGCGCTGCCGGGGTGGAGCCCCGAATCGTTGCCCGCAGCCTCGCCGAGCTGCGACAGCTCACCACCAAGCTTGACCGGCGGGCGACGGTTGCCGGCACTGCGGTGCATGCCTGGCATATCGCTCTGCCCAGCAACACGGTGTCGATCCAGGCCAGCAACGCCGCGGCGGCCACCACCTTCGCCCGCGCGGCAGGGCTGCCCGACGACGCGGTGTCGGTGGTGGTCGGCGCTGACGCCTACCGCCCGGTCTACGACATCCGCGGCGGCGACCAGTTTGTCATCAACAGCCGCCTCATCTGCTCAGTTGGCTTCGCGGTCGCTGGCGGGTTCGTCACCGCCGGACACTGCGGCAACGTCGGCGAGCCCACCACCGGCTCCGGTGCCGCGCAGGGGGTCATCCGGGGTTCCTCGTTCCCCGACGACGACCTCGCCTGGGTGGAGACCAACGCCAGCTGGATCCCCCGGCCGTGGGTGTCCACCTACGACGGCAATGTGGTCACGGTGACGGGCTCGCAGGAAGCGGCGGTCGGTGCCGCGGTTTGCCGGTCCGGCCGAACCACCGGCTGGAAGTGCGGCACCATCACCGCCAAGAACGTGACCGTCAACTACTCTGCCGGCCCCGTCTACGGGATGGTCCGCAGCACCGCCTGCGCCCAACCCGGCGACTCCGGCGGGTCCTTTGTCGCCGGCTCCCAGGCACAGGGCGTCACCTCGGGTGGCTCGGGCAACTGCTCCACCGGTGGCAGCACCGTCTACCAACCGGTCAACGAGATCCTGTCTCGCTACGGGCTGTCGTTGACCACATCTGGCGGCGGATCAACCAGCAGAATCATCGGGTACGCCAGCAAGTGCGTCGATGTGCCGGGCGCCAACGGGGTCGACGGCCAGTACCTGCACCTGTGGCACTGCAACGGTACCAACGCCCAGGACTGGACATTCCCGGGCGACGGAACGATCCGGGCATTCGGTCTCTGCATGGACGTGGCCTGGGGGTCCGTTGACAACGGCGCAGTGGTGCAACTCGCGCACTGTAGCGGCAACCCCGCCCAGCAGTGGGTGCTCACCAGCGCGGACGAACTCGTCAACCCACAGGCGAACAAGTGCCTTGATGTCCAGGATGGGAACAGCGCCGACGGCGCTCGACTGCAAACCTACCAGTGCCATGGTGGCGCCAATCAGAAGTGGCGTCTTGGGTGAGGAAATCCGCACTCCACCTCGCTGCCGTTGCGGCGGTTGAGTGGTAGGAGCGCGAGACTGCGGTGAACGTGTAGGCGTCCACCGCAGTCTCGCGTACGGAATCTACCGACGCGACGACCCCGTCACCTGACCGAGATCCGCCCCAGACGATCGATGTCATCCCTCAGCGCGGCACGCACCGTCGCCCACGTGTCGTCACCGGGATAGAGCGCGCTTCGCAGGTAGGCCACGGTGATTCGCTGGATGAGGGCGACTCGTTCGGGACTCTCGTCGGTCGTTTCCGTGACGGTGTAGCCGGCGACTCCACCCAGGGAGTGCTCCGCCCCGTACAGGGTGAGCAGGCTCTTGGGGCCAGGGCTCAGGTGGTACGGATCGGTGAACCAGTCCGGTCCGCGCACGGAGAGCGGCGACTGGTCCTTGTCGCCCGCGACCACGAGAGCCGGCGTTGTCATCTCCGTGAAGCTCGGGCTCATGAAGGGAAAGTGTTCGGCCGCGAAAGGACTCAGGTCGGCCCCGCCGGTGCCGGTGGTGGAGAGCAGCACGCCGGCGGTGATCCGGGAGTCCGCCAGGTCCTCGCCGGGGACACCATCAGCTCCGAGGACCCGTGCGCCCAGCAGCATGCTCACCGTCTGCCCGCCCCAGGAGTGTCCGACCGCGGCGACCCGGCCACGGTCAAGTCGTCCTTCGAGACCGGGAACGGCGGCCTCGATGACGTCGAGGTGGTCGAGAGTGCGTTTCAGGTCGGCGACACGGAAGCGCCAAATCTCCGGGTGCCGGGGATCATCGGGCGTGATGTTCAGTGTGCGGGAGTCGAGGTGGGTGGGCTGGGCCACCACGAAGCCGTGGGCTGCCCAGTAGTCGACCAGCGGGGCGTATGCCTGCATCGACTTGCCGAAGCCGTGCGAGAAGATGAGGATTGGTAGTTCGCGTCCAGTCACGGGGGCCGAGACCCGCATCCTCAGGTCCTCGCCACGGTCCGCGGCCGGCAGGGTCACCGGACTGACCGAGACGATCGGGGAGGGTGTTCCTGCCGCTACGTCGCCGTTGAACATGGATGAAGCTCCTTGACTGTGCTGGGTGATGCGTAAACGTGGACATGAGCCGGCCGGTCTGACGCTCAAAGCAAACGGAACAACGCTCCGCTTGCTCCCTACAATACGGAACATGGTTCCGTATACCACTACCTGTGATGGAGGTAACACACCGTGGGCGCACCCGACGGCGGGCCACAGACGTCCGCGCGAAAGCGGGCCGATGCCCGACGCAACGAGCAGAGCCTGCTCGACGCGGCCGCCGCCGCCTTTCTCGACGCCGGCGTGGACGTGCCGGTACGCGACATCGCCACCCGGGCCGGGGTGGGTGTCGGCACGATCTACCGTCATTTCCCGACGCGCGCCGACCTCGTCGTCGCCGTCTACCGACACCAGGTCGAAGCCTGTGCCGAGGCTGGTCCGACCCTGCTGGAGGCGAGCGACACCCCGTACGCCGCCCTGGCTCAATGGATCGACCTCTTCGTCGACTTCCTGGTCACCAAGCACGGCCTCGCCGAAGCGCTCCAGTCCGACGACACCGCCTTCGAGGCGTTGCACGCCTACTTCCTCGACCGCCTCGTCCCGGTGTGCGCTCGGCTGCTCGACGCCGCGGCCACCGCGGGTGAGGTACGCCCCGACGTGGCGGCCTACGAACTCATGCGCGGTGTGGGCAACCTCTGCATCGGCGCGGGCCGCGACCCCCGCTACGAGGCACGCCGCCTGGTCGAGCTCCTCATCGCCGGGCTACGCCCGAACCCCTGACCTGATCACTCCCACCCACGTCACTCCCACCACGAACGGGATCAGTCGCCGTCAGGGGCGGCGAACTCCCGTAGCCGCCCGTCGTCGATCCGCAACCACCGCCGGACCCGAGCTCGGTGAGGCGGCGTTCGTCATGGCTGACCACGACGAACGCCCCCCGGTACGCCTGTAGCGCGGTCTCCAACTGCTGAACGCCGACCAGATCGAGGATGTTGGTGGCCTCGTCGAGCAGCAGTACGTCGGGACGATGCAGTAGTTGGGCGGCCAACCCGAGGGCGACGATCTGGCCGCCGCCGAGTGTGCCCAACCGGTGGTCGAGAACGGAGGCCGATCCGGCTCAGGCGTCTGCCGACGCACCGACCTCGGGCCGGTTCTCGGCGGCAGCGCTGGTGTTCCCGCGAGTGCTGTGCAGGCTCCACCCGATGGAGACCGTGATGGTCGCCACGATCACTCCGAGGGTTGCGGGGATGGGCAGCTTGCCGACGGGGGTCTCGGAGAGGATGAGCTTGACGCCGGCGAAGGCGAGCAGCACGGCCAGGCCGTAGTGCAGGTGCACAAACCGGCGCAGCAACCCGGCGAGGCAGAAGTACAGACTACGCAGGCCGAGGAGAGCGAACGCGTTCGCCGTCCAGACGATGAATGTGCTGGTGGTGATGGCTAGAATCGTCGCGACCGAGTCGAGTGCGAAGATCAGGTCGGTTGCCTCGACCGCGATCAACACCACGAACAGCAGGGTGGCCACCCGCGTGCCGTTGATCCGGGTAAAGAACCGGTCGCCGTGATAGGCCGAGTCGGTGGGAATGATCCGGCGGACGATCCGGACGACAAGGTTGCGGTCCGGCGGCGTCTCTCCCCCGCGGCGGAAGGCCATCTTGTAGCCGGTGAAGATCAAAAACGCACCGAACAGGTACGCGGTCCAGAAGAAGCTTTCCAGCAGTTCGGCACCGACGATGATGAACACCATCCGAAACACCAGGGCACCGATCACGCCCCAGAACAGCACCTTGTGCTGAAACGCGGCCGGGACGGCGAAGTAGCCGAAAATCAGCGCAAAGATGAACACGTTGTCGATCGACAGTGCCTTCTCGATCAGATAGCCGGCGAAGTAGGTACCGGCCACCTCGCCGCCCTGCCACACCCAGAGGATGCCGCCGAACGCCACGCCGGCAGCGATCCAGATGCTGGACCAGACCGCGGCTTCCCGAAACCCGATGACATGGTTGTCGCGATGGAAGAACAGATCAATCGACAGCATCACGGCGACGGCCACAATGAGGATGGCCCAGACCCACCAGGACACAGACATGGACGGAGTGACCCTTTCGACCAGCCGAGCCCACCGCAGCGGGCCGGCGCTGTCCGGTCGAAGGTCTTCCCGGGCCACCGGCTACCGGCGACCGCGCCGCCGAGACCCGGATAGGCCGGATCCGTACTGACGACGGCGCGTCGTGCGTCGGGTACTCCCCCTCGAACTACGCTCCAGTATTCACGAAGCAAAGTTCGCCTGTCAACTCCGCAGAGCGTGTGGTCACGATGCTGCATTCGTGTCTTGGTGTGCCTATATTGGCGGGCAACACACCGGACAACGGCAGGATGGTGATCATGACTCCAACGGCCCAACCCAGGACGGCGGACGGGGCGAGGGGGTGGACCTTCCTGACCAACCACGCTCACGTGCTCCTGGCCATCGCCCGAGAACCGACAACGCGACTGCGCGATGTCGCCACCGCTGTCGGCATCACCGAACGCGCCGCGCAGGCCATCGTCGCCGACCTGGAAGCCGCCGGCTACCTGCAACGAGAGCGGGTTGGCCGGCGCAACGCGTACACCGTCAACCCGTCCGGCCGATTCCGGCACCCGGCCGAAGCCGACCACCGCATCGGCGAACTGATCGACCTGTTCGCCGGCACACCGAACCCCTGACCCGCGCTCCCCAGAGCGCCCCGCCATGTTCCACCCCTCGCCACAGCCCGGCCAGCACCCAAGGAGCACGTACGAATGAGGATCGGGGTCTCCGGGACGCACGGGACCGGAAAGACGACACTGGTCGAGGCGCTGTGCGCCCGGCTACCCGGCCACGTGGCGGTGGACGAGCCGTACCACCTACTCGAAGAGGAGGGGCACGAGTTCCAGTACCCACCATCATCGGAGGACTACCGTTCGCTGATGGCACGCGCGGCGCGAAGTCTCTGCTCGCCACCGTCGCCGTCCGCCACGATCTTCGACCGCACCCCGTTGGACTACCTGGCGTACCTGGTGGCGGCCGGTGCGGACCCGTCGGAAGAGGCCGATCACACGCCCCTCCGGGTCGCCTTCACCCATCTCGACCTGCTGGTCATCACGGTGATCACACCCGAGACGGAGCGACTGCTCCCCGCCACGGAGTGGCCCGGCCTCCGGGCACGAACGAATGACGCACTGCTGGAACTCGTCTACGACGATCCGCTGGACGCCTGGCCGGACACGCCGGTGCTGGAGCTCAGCGGCCCGCTGGACGGCAGAGCCGACCTGGTCTTGGACACCGTCGCGCAGCTCGGCCGACCGGGATCGGAAGCGACGTCGACCGGGCCGACTGCTGGCTGACGCTGCGGAGGGAACAGGCCGGGCAGGATCGAGCCATCGCAGCCGGCGCCGGTGGCGGGTCCGTGGTCAACGCTTGCAGGCTGATTCGAGAAATGTCAACCTAGACGAATGCCGAAGCAAGCGACACCGCTCCCCCATACCGTTCTGGGCGACGACACCCCCTGCTGCCCGCCCCTGGCGCAGCAGCGCGTTCCCGCGGAAGTCGCCACCGCACTCGCTCCGGCGTTCAAGGCACTCGGCGATCCGGTAAGGCTCCAGCTGATGTCCATGATCGCCTCCGCCGAGAACGGCGAGGCGTGTGTGTGCGACCTGACCCCCGCCTTCGACCTGAGCGGGCCGACGATCTCGCACCACCTCCGGACACTCCGCGAAGCGGGGCTCGTGGACGCCGAGCGTCGGGGCACCTGGGTGTACTACCGCGCCCGGAAGGCCGTACTCAACCAGCTGGCGGCGCTACTCGCCTACGGGGCCGAGACAACAGCCCCGTAGGTCGAAGCACCCCTTCACGCCACCCGGCGCTACCCCCCGGGTCACCAACACCGCCGTCACCCGGTCGCGAAACCCCCGCTGTCCGGGCCGGCGAACTTGCCATACTCCTCTCATCTGGGCATGAAATACCTTCCGGACGAGGGGCAGGTCATCGTGCGCGACTGGAGCCACCTGGTACCCGGCTGGGCGCTGTTCCTCGTCTTCCTGACGTTCTTCGTCGGAATAGCTGCGTTGGGCGTGCTCTTGCTGCATGGGCGAGCCAGGCGGACGTTCGGCGCCGAGCCGAAGTGGCTGAACCTCATCACTCACACCATTATGATCTCCGGCACCTTCTACGCACTCCTGCTCGCCCTGACCGCCTTCTCCGCGTACGGGACCTACACCCAGGCGAGTCGGTCGGTCGCCACCGAGGCAGCGGATCTGAGTGCGCTCTATCGCACGGTGTCCGAACAGCCCGAGCCCGTCCGGAGTCAGCTTCAGGATCTGTTGCGCCAACATGCCGACTTCATGATTGACGAAGCCTGGCCCGCCTACCAGCAAGGAATCAGTGCGGATGGGGAACTTGACGCAGAGAACAACGTTCACCACGTGTTGCTGAAATTCAATCCAGAGTCAGACAAGGATGGGCAGATCCACAGTCTCGCCATGTCCGAGCTCGAAAAGTGGAGCGAGGCGCGTCAGCTCCGCTACACCTACACCACCACCGCACTGCCGACAACGCTGTGGTTCGCACTCCTGTTCGGCGCAATGGTCGTCATTCTTCTGTCCTGCCTGATCCCGACCCGGACCCGACGCGCCCTCATGTTCCTCGTGTGTGCCGTCGCCACCATGATCAGTCTCCTGCTGTTCGTGGTCGAGGGCATCGACGAGCCATTCCGGGGATCGATGATCGTATCCGTTGATCCCTATGTCAAAGCCAGGCAGACCTTCAACTAACCGCAGTAGTGGCTGGGGTTACCATGCGTAGCCACGCGGCCGCCGGGTGGTAGATCAAGGCGGCAGAAGAAGTTTCCTTGCCATCCCTTCTCAGCGCCGCCCCGGCGTGGTTTCATCGGCACACCTGAGTTGATGGAGCGCTCCCACGCCGCCGACACCCCCGCCACCATCACCAGGATCGAGAGGAGCCTCATGTCCCCCAATCCACCGGCCGGCCGGAGGCGACGCGCCGCGCCGCTCGCCGCCGGCATCGTCGTCGCGCTCGCCGTCAGCGGGCTCACCGGCGGCAACGCGCAGGCCGACGCCGTGGAGCAAATCGTCAACGGCACCTTCGACGACGGCCACGTGCCCTGGTGGTCCACCGCCAACCTCACCCTCGACTCCAGCGACGGCAGGCTCTGCGCCGACGTGCCCGGCGGCACGATCAACCCGTGGGACGCCATCATCGGCCAGGACGACATCGCCCTCCAAGCCGGCGCTACCTACGAGTTCCGGTTCTTCGGTAGCGCCACCCCGGGCAAGGTCGGCAAGGCGCTGATCCAACTCCCGGTCGCCCCGTACACCCAGTACCTCGCCGCCAACCCGGCGCTGAACGTCTCCGGCGACAGCTACCGCTACACCTTCACCTCCCCGGTCGACCTGCCGAACGCCCAGGTCGCGTTCCAGATCGGCGGCAGTACCCAGCCATGGCGGATCTGCCTGGACGACATCAGCCTGACCGGGGACGCCGAGCCGGACGTGTACGAGCCGGACACCGGCCCACGGGTACGCGTGAACCAGGTCGGCTACCTGCCCAGGGGGCCGAAAAACGCCACGGTCGTCACGGAAGTAGCCGAAGCGCTGCCCTGGCAACTCAGGAACGACGCCGGGACCGTCGTGGCCAGCGGCACCACCCAACCTCGTGGGCTGGATGAGTCGTCCGGGCAACGGGTACACAGCATTGACTTCGGCGACCACCAGAAGAGGGGCACCGGCTACACCCTCACCACTGACGGAGACACCAGCCGGCCCTTCGACATCGGCACCGGCTTCTACGAGCAGCTCCGGCTCGACGCGCTCAGGTTCTACTACACCCAGCGCAGCGGCGTGGAGATCCGCGAGGACCTGCGCCCCGGCTACGGCCGACCGGCCGGGCACATCGGTGTCGCCCCCAACCAGGGAGACGTGTCGGTTCCCTGCCAGCCCGGGGTCTGCGAGTACTCACTGGACGTCTCCGGCGGCTGGTACGACGCGGGTGACCACGGCAAGTACGTCGTCAATGGCGGTATCTCCGTACATCAGCTGATGAGCGAGTACGAGCGCTCCCTCCTGGCCCGAACCGGTGAGCTGTGGAAGCTGCGCGACGGCACCCTCGACCTGCCGGAGAGCGGTAACTGGGTGCCGGACATTCTCGACGAGGCCCGCTGGGAACAGGAGTTCCTGCTCAAGATGCAGGTACCGGCGGGGCAGCCCTACGCCGGCATGGTCCACCACAAGATCCACGACGACTCCTGGACAGGGCTGCCGCTCCTACCCCACCTCGACCCGAAGCGCCGCGAGCTGCACCCGGTCTCCACCGCGGCGACGCTCAACCTGGCCGCCACCGCCGCCCAGGCCGCACGGGTCTACCTGCCCTACGACTGGCGGTTCGCCCTGGAGAACCTCAGAGCCGCGAAGACGGCGTGGGCGGCGGCGACATCCAACCCCGCGATGTACGCCGACCCGAACGACGGCAACGGCGGTGGCGCGTACGCTGACGACAACGTCACCGATGAGTTCTACTGGGCCGCCGCCGAACTGTTCATCACCACCGGCGCCGGCGAATACCGGGACTTCCTGCTCGCCTCCCCGCTGCACACCACGGACGTCTGGCGGGATCGGGGCTTCGACTGGGGCAACACGGCTCAGCTCGGCCGACTCCAGCTGGCGACCCTGCCCAACCGCCTACCTGACCGGGAACGAATCCGGCAGTCGGTCGTCACCGGCGCCGACACGTATCTCGCCACGATGGAGGCACACCCGTACGGCATCCCGTACGCACCCACGGACAACACCTACGACTGGGGATCCAACAACCTGATCCTGAACAACGCCATCGTGATGGCCGTGGCGTTCGACATCACCGGCACCGACCGCTACCGCGACGGTGTCCTGGAGACCATGGACTACATCTTCGGGCGCAACGCTCTCAACCAGTCCTACGTGACCGGGTACGGCGAGGTGGCGTCGGAGAACCAGCACAGCCGCTGGTACGCCCACCAACTCAACACCGATCTGCCCAACCCGCCGCGCGGCACCCTGTCCGGCGGTCCCAACTCGAGCATCCAGGACCCGGTCGCCCAGCAGAAACTCCAGGGTTGCGCGCCGCAGTTCTGCTACCTCGACGACATCGAATCCTGGTCGACCAACGAGTTGACCATCAACTGGAACGCACCGCTGGCCTGGCTCGCCGCTTTCGTCGCCGACCAGGACAACGGCGACGCCCGCGGTCGGCTGCGTTAGGTGATCGTGGGGCTCCCTCCGGCCTGGTGACCAGGCCGGAGGGAGCCCCACGAGGCGGGCGGGCCCTGCCGCCGACGGAGCCGGCCCGACCGCTCCGGACCACCTCATCCGAGACCGGCTATTACGATGCGGTGACTGCTCGTCCCACTCTGGTCGTGGTGAGCGGACCTCCCGGTGCCGGGAAGAGCACCCTCGCCCACACTCTCGCCCAGTCCATTGGCTGCCCGGCGATCTGCCGCGATGAGATGAAGGAACGTGAGACCGACAGTGGGGTGCGCTCGTGAGTTCGTCGGGCGGTGACTGGTGGCACCACGGACGTTGAGGAGGATCGGACGTCGGTGGACCATCGGCAGCCGGTTCAGCGACGGCGGTCAACCCAGGCAGACCGACGGAAGAGTCCCTGCGGCCGTAACATAGGTCGCCGTGATCTTGACTCTGTGGCGACTACTGACCCTCCAGATCGACTACCGCCTGGCGCAGGACGACACCGCGCTGCGCGAGATATGTAAGCAGGCACAATATGACGCCAACATCGAGCCGGCCCGGAAGGCACTGAAGGCCACGTCGGACGACTACGACCGACGGGCGCGGTACGTCCGGGTGATGGCGGAGTCCACTACCCGCGGGATGGGCTCAAAGCCCGATCCCAAGACCGGCCGGATCGACACCACGAAAGCATGGACGGATCAATGGGCGGCACGCTGCCCCAACGATCCAGATGCTCAGCTCGTACGTGCGGGGTCGTTGCGGGAACGAGCCTGGGAGGTACGCGGTGGGGATTGGGCCTCCACCGTCCGCCGAGAGCAGTGGGCCGAGTTCGGCCGCCTCCTACGCCTGGCCGAACAGAACATCGACCTGGCCACGCACCTCGCACCCGAGGACCCCACCCCGTGGGCGCACCGGCTACGAATCATGATCGACCAAAGCGCGCCCCGAGAAGACCTCGATGAGGTGTGGGCTGAGCTAGTCCGCCGGGACCCCCACAATCGAGATGGTCATGTGTACCAACTAACCTCCCACTGTCGAAAGTGGGGTGGCTCACACGAGGCGATGTTCGACTTCGCGCGGTCGGTCGCCGCCACAGCCCCACCAGGCTCGCCGCTCCACCTGCTGCCGGTGCGGGCCGCCTGTGAGTGGGCACTCTGGGAACAAAACCGTGAGTCCGGTGGCACCTCCGAAGGGGTCGGCCAGCGGTGGCGACAGGACCCGACCATGCAGTCTGATCTGGATAGCGCGCTGCACCGCTGGTTCCACCAGCCGGCCAGCCGCCACGCCGAATGGCTCGCGGACGTGAACTTCCTGGCCTACGGGCTGGCCCGTACCGGGCGCGACGGCGACGCCGCACCGGTCTTCGCCTCGATCGGTCGGTACATGACCCCCGTTCCATGGGCCTGGTGGGAGGACAAGAATTCCACCAGCACGTTCTTCCGAGCTCGCCGTCGAGCTCGTCGGGCTTGACCTGACCTCCGCACGGCTACCCCCATGCCAGGAGCCGGCGACACAGATCAGCGTTTTCTGTGGACCCGCGACAGTTGTACGTCGGCCTCTGTCGTCAGCGCCGCAAGGCATCCCGTCCCGACGGACGACGCGTGCCGTCCGTACACCGTATGACGCGTACGACCTGCTGGTGCTGGCCCGGGACTCCGGCGATGACGGAGTGGCACCGGCGGGCGGGCTCGTGCGGCCCGCCCGCCGGCACCCGTTCGGGGGTCAGTCCTCGCCGAGGACGCGGGCGTCGGCGGCGACGACCGATGCCACCTCGGCGGGTACACCCTTACCGGCCTGCCATGTGGCGAAGGCCGCCAACGCCTCGTACCGTTCGTTGAGGAGCAGGCTGTTGAGCGCGTTCAGAGCCGCACGGTTAGCACCCGAGCTCAGGATCACGTACGCAAGACCGGCTCGGGTCACCTCGACGGTGAAGGTGCTGGTCGCCGACGCGCGACCGGCCGACCCCACGGCCTCGGCGTGCAGCGTGTGCCGGCCCGCGGCCAGTCCGGTGAGGTCCAGCTTCCCGCCGTTCTCGATCCGCTTCCCGTCGAGGGTCAGCGTGACGGTCTCGGCGTTGGTCGCGATCACCGAGACGGCCGGAGCCTGGGCGCGATCCAGGACGGCGCCGTCGACGGGCGAGACGATCGCGACGGTCGGGGTGGCGGCCGGCCGCTGCAGGTACGCGGCGTTCCAGCCGGCGAGCTCCGCCGGCCGGTTGGTGATGATCCCGTCCACGCCGGCCTGCTCCAGCGACCGCCACTGGTTCGCCGAGTCGATCGTCCACACCATGACGGCCACTCCCGCCTCGTGCAGGTCGGCCACCACCTCCGGTCGGGTGAGCAGCGCCTTGCCGCTCGGGTTGTAGGCGGTGAGACCGAGGTCCTCGGCGACCGCGACCGGGTCCGCGTCCAGGCTGCCCCGCAGCAGCCCGATCGGCAGCTCCGGGGCGAGTTCCCTGGTGTACCGGAGCGCCGCCACGTCGAAGCTCTGAACGAAGACCCGCTGGCTCATCCGCTGCTCGCGGATCACTCTGACAATCGTCGCGACCTCCTCGCGGGTGTGTGCTCCCTTGATCTCCAGCAACAGATTGCCCCCGCGGGTACGCAGGTCGGCGAGTTGCTCGACGAGGGTAGGTAGCGTCGTGCCGGCATACTGCGGGGCGAACCACGAGCCGGCGTCGAGCGCCTTGAGCTGAACGGCGGTGAGGTTCCGAATCGGGCCGGTGCCGTCGGTGGTGCGGTCCACGGTGGCGTCGTGCAGCACGAACGGCACCCCGTCGCGGGATGGCCGCACGTCGATCTCGATCCAGTCGGCGTTCGCCCGGCGGGCCACCTCCTGCGCCACCAGCGTGTTCTCCGGTGCGGCGGCCGAGGCGCCACGGTGGGCGATCACGGCCGGCGGGCTGCCCTCGGGGCGCAGGTACCCATTGGGTGCCAGTTCGGTGACGCTGACGTCGTCGTAGGAGACCGTGGCACCGTTGACGAAGAGCGCCTGCCCACCGTTCGCGGAGCGTTGGAGGCTGGTGGTCCGCAGCGCCTCCCGCCCATCGACGAACCAGCGGGCCTGAGAGCCGTGCACCTCGACGGCGACGCGGACGTCCCGGCCTGTGCCGGCCGCGTACGGTGCGGAGCCGGTGTTCGTGACGTTCCAGGTGTCGGCGGCGGTGCGCTGGGCGAACTCCAGGCCGTTGGACGCCGTGCTGCCGCTGCGCATGGTCGCGATCCACCAGGGCGGGGTGCCGTCGGCGGGTACGTCGAGGCCGAGCGCCGTCCAGCGGCTGGCCGAGGCGACGGACTCGAAGCGGACCGTCGCCTCCATTCGGAAGTCGTTCAGGTGCCGCCCGAAGGTGATCTTGTTGTTCTGCGCCGCGCTGGTGGAGGTGCCGTACAGGCGGCCGTTCTCCACCTTCCAGGTGCCGTCGACGGCCCGCCACCCGGCGGGAAGCGTTCCGGAGGAGAAGTCCTCGGAGACGGTGACCGTGCCGGGTCCGGCGACGGCCGGCGGGGCGGGGGCCAGCGCGACGAGCACACCGGCCGACAGGGCCAGAGCAACGAGGGCGGCTACGCCGCGGGTCCGGCCCCTGACGTGGGTCAGGATCGGGTCAGCAGGATGAATCATGCTCCGGACGTTAGGAACCGGACCGGAACTGCACGCCAACCCGTGCTGGCCTCGGCGCGAACATCGCCTCTCGCCGTCACGTGATCGAGCCGCGCGACACCCCGGAGATCGCCCCGTGCTGGGCGATCAGGTAGACAACGGGCCGTCCGGTCAGCTTCTGGTCGATGCCGCTGGCGCGGTAGGCGATGGTGTCGGTGCGGTTGCCAACAATCTTCCACCTTTACCAAACAGCCCTGACCAGCAGCACAGAGAAGGCCCGGCCCTCCCGTTGGGAGCCGGGCCTTCTCCAGCACTACCCGTTCTGACCTGCTCCTCGTCGGCTGTGAAGGCGCGTCGGATGGCGTCCGACGACCTCACAGGCCGGTGGGATCAGTAGACGTTGACGCCGTAGACGTTCAGGGCTTCAACGACCGGCTGGAAGAAGGTCGTGCCACCCCAGGTGCAGTTGCCGCTGCCGCCGGAGGTGAGGCCGAGCGCGGTGGAGCCGCTGAACAACGAGCCGCCGCTGTCGCCCCGCTCCGCGCAGACGTTGGTGCGGATCAGGCCACGAACCGTGCCCTCGGCGTAGTTGACGGTGGCGTTGAGGCCGGTGACCGAGCCGCTGTGCAGACCGGTGGTCCGGCCAGAACGCTGCACGGACTGGCCGACGAAGGCGTTACCGGCGGTGGTGATGTCCTGGTAGTTGCCGTTGTAGAGGTAGACGTAGCCCGGCTCGTAGCCGCTGAGGCTCACGATGCCGTAGTCGTTGCCGGGGAAGCTGGACCCGGCGGTGGAGCCGAGGTAGTTGGTCTGCGAGCTGTTGGAGTACCAGTTCGAGATGACGTCGGTGCAGTGCCCGGCGGTGAGGAAGTAGTAGTTGCTGCCGCTGCGGACGTTGAAGCCGAGCGAGCACACACCGCCGCCGCCCCAGATCGCCTCGCCTCCGGCGATCTGGGTGCTGTACACACCCGTCTCCTGCTCGATGCGCATCGCGCCGCCGCTGCGGGCCACCGCAGCCTCGACCCGCGCCAGCTTGGCGCCGGTCACCGTGCTGTCGACGGAGACGACGACCTGGTTGGTCTCGGGGTCCGTCCACCAGGCGGTGCCGGGGATGTCTACTGAGCGTTCCAGCTCTGCGGTGGCGCGTTGCAACTCGGCGGCACCACGCTCGACGATCTTCGGGGTGGCTCCAGCGGTGCTGACCTGCCGGGCGGCGGCAGCGTCGGTCACCGTGACGACGACGGTGCCGTCGGCCTCGGCGTAGACGCCGGCGGCCCGGTCGCCCAGCTGCTCCGCCAGGTTAGCGGCGGTTTCCGGCGACGCGTCGGGGGCTGCCGCCTGCGCCGGGCTGCCGACCAGCACTCCGACGACCAGGGTCCCGGCCGCGGCCACCGCCGCGGCACGACGTAGGCTAAATTTCGTGGTTCGCATGTGACATCTCCGTTGGGGGTTGGGAGTAAGGGCCCACGCCGATGGCGGCGGGGCCGGTGGAACAACCCGGGCCGACCGAGGGGAAGCGGCCCAGGGTGCAACGAAGTATTCACATGTTTCGATTATTTCGCAAGGCGCACATGGCGTTGACTTGCCCAACCCAAAGCACCCTTTTTGTCCAATTCCTACCAAATGTGTGGCCAAAATCACCACGATAGGCGCACCGTTGCACCGGCACTCGTTTGCGGCCTGAAAGAGAAACTCCGCCGCATTTCGGGCAATAGGCGATAGGAGGGAAGTCACCACCTGATCGCCCAATGCCGCAGCCGTACTAGCTTGGAGGTCGGTCTACCGATTCGCGACCGAAGCTTGGTCGACCGGGCTGGTCCCGCGACGGGAGGGAAGCAAGTGGGCAGCACTTCGGAGCACCAGACGCCGACACCGGAGCCGGAGTCCCTCACCGACCTACTCGGCGGGCGACGTGGCGCGATCGACGCCACCGTGCCGCCGGTGGCGTTCGCGGCCGGCTGGCTCCTCGGCGGCGAGTCGCTACCGATCGGGGTCGGCGCGGCGCTGGTGACCGGCGCGGCGGTGGCGGGATGGCGATGGCGTCGTGGGCATCGCCCACGGTCGGTGCTGGTGGGCCTGCTCGCCGTCTGCGTCGGCGCGCTGATCGCGCTTCGGACCGGACGAGCCGAGGACTTCTTCCTGGTGCAACTCGTCGCGAACGCCGCGAGCGCGCTCGCCTGGATGGTCAGCATCGTGATCCGCTGGCCATTGCTGGGAGTGGTCGTCGGCGCCGTGTTGCGACAGCGGACCCGGTGGCGCCGGGACCCGGCGCTACTGCGGGCGTACAGGCTCGGCAGTTGGGTCTGGACCGCCAGCTTCCTGCTCCGGGTAGCGGTCTTCCTGCCGTTGTGGCTCGGCGGCCAGGTGGTCGCGTTGAGCGTGGCCCGGGTAGCGCTGAGCTGGCCGTTGGTAGCCGCCGTCCTCGGCGTGAGCTGGGTGGTGGTGCGCCGTTCACTGCCGGCCGACCATCCGGGGCTACGGCATCCGGTGCTGCCGGGTGAGACATCGGCGCAGGCCGTGCAGGTGCCACAGCGCGATTCGGCGGGCAGCCCAGGTTAAGGGCAATAAGGGAGAGGCCGCCACGGGGGGAGCGGCCTCTCCGGTGACGTACATTACCCCGTCGGGTTCAGCTCCGCGTTCCCGGGGGGCCACTTATTTTGGCCATTTTGCAGATTGGGCAAACTCCGGCCAATCGGGCGACTCTCGGATCGTCACGCCTCCTCTCGCGTCCGCCCAGCGACCCCGGGGCACAATGTCCGGTTCTATCCCCAATCTATGCTCAATCGTTCGGGAAGAGCCGTCCGAAGTCCGCGTACGCCATCGCGACATCAGCCTGAGCCCAGAACCGGTGGTAGCGGAACGTCGGCTCGGCGCCGCCATCCAGATACGCCTGGACCTTCGGCCAGTCCGGATCGTTGAGGTAGAACGACCGGATCTCGACGAAGCTCCGGCCCGCCTCGATCACGTCGCCGTTGGGCATCGTGCCCGTCCAGCCCGGCGGCAGGTAGAGGCCCTGCCCGGTGCTGGCGTCGTAGACATCGTCGAAGCGCTCGTAGTCGCCCCGCTTCTCCACCGTCGACACACCCAGGGCATCGCTGGCGGCGTGCAACGCGTCCAACAGCCCCTTGGCGGTGGTCTTCGCGGTCACGTTCCCCGACCTCGCCGCGTATGCGATCAAGGTCCGGGCATAGGCCGCGGCGGCGCCGACGTCCTGGCCGGTCTCGGTCACCTCGACGTGCAGGTCGGTGTTCGGCTCCGGGTTGGTCGGGTTCCACGTGTTCGGCTGGCCCGTCCAGGTGAGTTCGGCCGGTATCGACCAGTCGGCGCCCAGCCTGGTGTTGGCGATCGCCCACGGCACCCACCTGTCCAGCAGCGCCTCGGCCCGGGCGTCACCGGTCTCGAGGTACAACTCGGCGATCCGGTGCATCGACCAGACCTGCATGCCGAACCACTGGTTCGACGGCGGGTCGTGGTAGACGGGCTTCTCGTCGTAGAACATGCCGTAGAAGGTCGGCGTGCCCGCGGGCGGTTGCGCGTACCGGCCGCCCCAGCTGTTGGTCGCGCCACCGGCGATCGCGCCCTCGGCGGACTGAAGCCAGGTATACAACTCCAGCTGCCGTTCCAGACTCCGGGCCCAGTCGGTGGTCGCGCTCGGCGACCGCGGCTCGAGTTCCGGCACGGTGGTCAACGCCCAGGCCGCGAAGGGGTTCTGGTAGCCGAAGTGGTTGTGGCTGGAGCCGATCCGCCACGACCAGTTCTGACCCGACTCGTACGCGCCGCCCCAGGCGTAGTACCAGGACAGCAGGTAGTGCGCGGACTCCCGGCCACTGCCGGCAGGGCAGGTGGACGCCCCGACACAGTTGCCGATCTGCTTGAAGTACTTGTCGAACATCGCGTACCGCAGGTAGTCGCCCAACTTGGCGGCCTTGGCCACGGTGGCCGCCACCTCCGCGGCCCTTCCCTGCTGTTTGGCCCAGGTCAGCGCCCAGTACGCGGCCTGCACCGCCCGGGCGTCGGCGTCCGGCGCGTTGGTGTACTTCCACTGCTGAGCCGGCGCGTTCTGCTCCTGGACGGAGATGTCCAGGAAGCCGTACTGCCCGCCGTGGGTGAAGGTCTCGCAGGACGGCTGCGGGACGGTCTCCCAGACCGACTCCTGCTGCCCGCGCTGGAAGGTGTTGATGTACGCCGGCCGGGTGGTGCCGTCGCCGCACCGACCGAAGCCGTAGGTGTTGTCCACGTCGAGCAGCCAGTGCATGCCGTAGATGTCACCGGTGCCGTAGGTGGACTGGAGTTCACCCCGCAACGGGTCCTGGCCGACCGGGACGCTCGGTTGCAGTTGCGCCGGGTACTGGCTGGGCAGGTCGTACTCGGCGGCGTACTGCGCGGTGCCGGAAGCACCCGCGGTGGGTTGGTCGGCGGAGGAGGGGATGATGTAGTTCTCCAGCACCGTCCAGGCGTTGGTGAACGGTGCCCAGTCCTCGGTCACCCGGCCGTACTGCGCCTCCAGCCAGAGCCAGAAGCTGAACGCCTCACTCGTGGTCTCGTGGCCGTGGTCCGGCGCCTCGACGATCAGGGTCTCGATGGAGTGGTACGGCACCCCCTCGGAGCTGAAGTACCCGGAATTCTTGATCTTTCCGTACTGGGTGAGGAACCGCGCGACGTACTCGTTGTCGCCACCGGGAGTGTCGTTGTCAATCTCCGTCGCGGTGATCGTCAAGGCGGCGAGACCGGCGGCGGAGGCGGTGATCGTCGCGCTGCCCCCGGCGGTGTCGGCATCCTCGGCCGCCGACACGGTCACGTCGACACCGGTGTTCCAGTTCCCGGTGGTCAGCGTCAGCGAGGTGGGGGCGACGGTGAGGTCGGGGTCACCGGTCCGGCCGAGGCTCACCAGGACGTCCGCAGCCGGTGCGGCACTCAACGTCAGCGTCACGGTGGCGCTGCCACCCTCCGGTACGCCCACCGTGGCGGGGGTGGCGACCAGCTGCGGGCCGGAGGCGGGCGCGACGGTGAAGAACTGCTCCGCGATGGCGCTGAGCCCGGTGTCGTCGTACGCCTTGGCCTGCACGATGTAGGAGCCGGCCGGTAGGCCCGGCAGAGTGTACGCGTACGGAGCGGTGGTGTCGGTGTTGACCAGCAGGCCGTTGCGATAGAAGTCGACCCTGCTGATACTCCCGTCCGGGTCGCTGGCGGTGGCCGTCAGCGGCACGTCGGCCGGCGCCTCGAAGGGCCCGGCCGGCACGTTCAGCGAGACCGTCGGCGGCTGCTGGACACCACCGCAGGGGACGCCGTTGACGGAGAAGGAGGTCGGGTCGGCGTTGGTACCGCTGTACGCGGCGTTGAAGCCGATCTGCGCGGTGCCGCCGGTGCCGAGGTTGCCGTTCCACGACTCGTTGGTGGCGGTGACGTCGTTGCCGCTCTGGCTCCAGCTCGCCGACCAGCCGTGGGTGATGGTCTGGTTGCCGGCGAAGGCAAACCGCAGGGTCCAGCCCGTGATCGGGTCACCGAGATTGGTGAGGGTGATGTTCGCAGTGAAGCCGTTGCCCCAGTCGTTGGTCGTGTAGACCACGTCGCAGGCCGGCGCGGCCGACGCGGCCTGCGCGGGTAAGGTCGCCCCGCCGGCTACCGCCAGCACCGCCGCGGTGACTGTCGCCCAGCGGCGGCGTCGGTTCATGGGTCTCATGCGCGGTGTCTCCTCGGACCAGGCCGGAGCCGAGACTCCGGCGGGGTGCCTGGCCGTTCTTCCTGCGCTGGACGAGGCACCCGGGTTAAGGACCCCCGGCCAAGGCCGGGGCCGGTGACGTGGCGTGGACGGGTGCCCATCCACGTCGGGGTGCCGCACCGGACTTCCGGCTGCCCTCGGCCCCGCGCTCCCGCGACGGCGGCTCAACCATCAGCTTGCCATGCCTGGAAACGCTCCCACAAGCCTCAACCGATCAATAGAGTCGGATGTTTCAATTTTGTTAAGGCGCTTTCACGAAGACATTACGAGCCGTTACAGTCACACCAATCGCTGGGAGCGCTTCCACGCGACTCCCACGAGGACCACCCGGCCCCGACCCCGAATCGGGGCCGGGGAGCCGAGGGCTGGCAGCGGGCCAACCTGGATGCCGCCGCCACCCCTCCGCACAGTGGAAGGAGGTGAGTCCACAAGCCACTCGCGTGACCCGGCTCCCCCAGACACGCGCAAGCGGACGCCATCGTCCGACCCAACGTGTCCAGCACCGATGGGGGCGGGGGCTGCCCTCCCCCGCCCCCATCTCGGCCGCCGAGACGGGCACGAAGCGTGCACCTGACTCCACGCACTGCCTGGAATCCCCTCGCTCCCGGACTCCCGCCGGGAGGGCCAGAGGGGTATTCTGTCAGCATTGGGAGCGCTCCCGGGCCGCTTCAGAACTAACAGAGGAGACTCCCCCGATGTCGACACACCCCCGACAGCAGCCGCTCCCCCACGCCGCTTCCCCCGACAGCCTGGAGCGTAAGCCGGCGGGCACCCTGCGCTTCCCGCCCGGCTTCGGCTGGGGAGCCGCCACCTCCGCCTACCAGATCGAGGGCGCGGCCAAGGAGGACGGCCGGGGCGAGTCAATCTGGGACACCTTCAGCCACACCCCCGGGCGGGTCCACAACGGCGACACCGGTGACATCGCCGCGGACCACTACCACCGCTACGATGCGGACCTCGACCTCATGGCCGAGTTGGGCCTGCGCAGCTACCGGTTCTCCATTGCCTGGCCTCGCATCCAGCCCGACGGCACCGGTGCGCCCAACCAGCGCGGGCTGGACTTCTACCGCCGTCTTCTCGACGGGCTACACGACCGCG
Organism: Salinispora tropica CNB-440; assembly: GCF_000016425.1. Lineage (GTDB taxonomy): Bacteria > Actinomycetota > Actinomycetes > Mycobacteriales > Micromonosporaceae > Micromonospora > Micromonospora tropica. The sequence continues at coordinate 3,383,687 of NC_009380.1, forward strand.
GCATTCAGCCGGTGGCGACGTTGTTCCACTGGGACCTTCCCCAGGCACTCCAGGACCGGGGCGGCTGGGAGTCCCGGGAGGTCACCCACCGCTTCGCCGACTACGCCGACCACGTCTTCCGGGCTCTCGGGGACCGGGTGCCGACCTGGCTCACCATCAACGAACCGAAGACCGTCGTGCAGAACGGCTACCTCTCCGGCCACCACGCCCCCGGTCACCAGGACCCGCAGGCCGCGTATCTGGTCGCGCACCACCTGCAACTCGCGCACGGATTGGCCGTCCGGGCGTACCGGGCCCTCGGTGGGACCGGTCGCATCGGTCCGGCGTTCAACCTGCACCCGTGCTACCCGGCCGACTCCTCCCCCGGCACGACCGAGGCCACCTGGCGCTACGACGGCTACGAGAACCGGCTCTACCTCGACTCGACGCTCACCGGTCGCTACCCCCAGGACGTTCTCGACGACCTCGGCCCAGACCACCGCATGGTCCGCGGCATCCACGACGGCGACCTCGACATCATCTCCGCCCCCGTTGACCTACTGGCGGTGCAGTACTACACCCCGTACTACGTCACCGCCGCGGGCACCACCGTACGGCGCTGGCCCACCTCCGAGGCCTCCTGGCAGCAGATCTACCCCGAGGGCATGTACGACATCCTCACCCGGGTCACCCGGGACTACGGCCCGATCCCGCTGACCGTCACCGAGAACGGCCTGCCCACCCCCGACACCCTCGCCGCCGACGGGACGGTCGACGACGGCGAGCGGATCCAGTTCCTCCGGGACCATCTGGCCGCCGCGCACCGCGCCATCGCCGATGGGGTACCGCTGGAGAGCTTCCACGTCTGGTCGCTGCTGGACAACTTCGAGTGGGCCGAAGGCTACGACCAGCGCTGGGGGCTGGTGTACGTGGACTACCCGACCCAACGCCGCGTGCCCAAGCGCAGCGCACACTGGTACCGCGAGGTGATCGCGGCCGGCGGGTTCTGACCGCGGGGCACGGCGCACGCCCCACGTCGAGGGCAGTTCAACGGAGCCGGTGGCGCGGAAGTCAGGAAGGAGCGGTCAGCTCGCCGGTCCGGTCTAGATCGGCGACCCCGGCCGCGTCACCGATCCGACCGAGTGCCACCAGCGCCGCGCCGATCGCGCCGATCTCCGGGTTCCGCTGATGCCAGACCGGCCGGGGAGCTAGGGCCACGGCGAAGGCCCGGCGCCACCACTCGGAGGCCACCATCGCCCCGCCACCCAGGACCACCTCGACCGGTCGCGAGTCCAGCTCGGACTCCAGAACGGCCAGGTCCACCGCGACCAGTTCACTCAGCCCCCGCATCAGGCCGGCCAGAATCTCCACGGCGGTGGTGCCGAAGCCGAGGCCATTCACCGCTCCGGAACCCGCCAGAGCCAGTCCGGGCGGCCGGTCGCCCCCGAAACAGACGTTCGCCGCCGGCCCGCCACCGACGACGGGCACCCGGGCCAGGGCCGCGTTCAGCTCGGCCCGGTCGGGGAGCCGCAACTCCCGGTTGGCCCAGGCGAAGAGATTGCCACCGGCGGAGTATGCGGTACCGGTGACGATGTGCCGCTGGTCAACCCGGTACCGCCAGAGGCTCGGTGCCAGCCGGGGCAACGGCTCCCCCGGCACGACGGCCCGCACCACCCGGACCGCCGCCGAGGTGCCCACCGTAATCGCCGCCCGTCCCGGATCAACACAGCCCGAACCAACGTTTGACGCGGCGCCGTCGCCTATCGGGGCCGTCCACCGCGCCCCGGCCAGCGGAGGCCAGCGGCGCGCGTACTCCGCGCGCAGCCGACCATGCCAGCCCACCGGCGCCAACTCCGGCAACTCCCCCGGGCCGGTCTCGGCCAGCGCACACGCCTCCGGGTCCCATTCCATCGTGCCGAGGTCGAGCAGGCCGGTGCCGGAGGCCTGCGACACCGACATGGGGACCGGGTCCAGCAGCACGCTGAGGGCGTACTCGGCCAGCCCGGCGAAGCGGATGGCGTGGTCACCGACTCGCGCCCGCAGCCAGGGCAACCGAACCGACCAGTAGCAGCGATGCCACCAGGTGCCGGTGCGCTGGTGAAACTCCTCCGGGTCGGCCGGTCCGGGATGCCCGGACACCGGCGTCGGTCGGGTGTCCAGCCAGGTGAGCACCGGGCCGACCGGGGTGCCGTCGGCGTCGAGCGCGACCACCGAGTGCCACTGCGCGCAGGCCGCCACCAGTTCGACGCCGTCCAAATGCCCGTCAGCGGCCAACTCGTCCAGGCACTGCCCCAGGCAGGCGAGGTAGCCCTGCGCATCCAGCGTGCCGGCGCCGTCCTCGCCGACAGCGAGGTTCACCCGCCGCCGAGCCAACGCACCGGGCAGCAGCCGGGCTGCCTCGTCGAGCACCAGGCCACGTACCGAGGAGGTACCCAGGTCCAGCGCGAGAATCGTCATCGTCGGACACGTTATCCGCCCGGTCGTCGGCCTGGCAGGTTGAAGCACACGCTTCCGCCCTCCGCGACGACCGCGTAGGGTGTGCCCATGCTCGCGCACCTGCACCGCTGGTGGCCCGCCGACCCGGCGGCCACACTACGCGCGTAGCTTCACGCGGCCGCCCATCGAGGCGGCCATCGGTCTCGGACCGGCACCGGGCGCCCCGTCGGGTGGCACCGGAACCGAGGAGACCCGATGACCCACCTTCCCCCGCTACTCGCCGCCGTCGCGGCCAGCACCGACCCCGGCCCGTTCGCGCTCGTCCGTCGCGAGGGCGCCGACCACCTCGACCTCTACACCGGGTCGGTGCGGGTGGTGGAACGGCTCGCCGACATCCCACTGCCCACCGGGACACCGGGACCGGCCACCCTCGCGTTGGTGCCCTACCGGCAGGTGGTCGAGCGGGGCTTCGCCTGCGTCGACGACGGCGCCCCCCTGGAGTGCCTGGTCATCGACCAGCACGAACAGATCGACCTCCCGGCGGCGTTGGAGATGCTGCCGGATGCCGCGGTGGTCACCCAGAATACGGGCTTCGACAGCTCCGACGAGGAGTACGCGGCGACCGTCGACCGGGTCCTCACCGACGAGATCGGCCACGGAGCGGGCGCCAACTTCGTCATCCGCCGCACCCTGCACGCCACCGTGCAGGGTGCGCCACTGCGGGCGGCGCTGACGGCGCTGCGCTCGCTGTTGCTGCGCGAACGCGGCGCCTACTGGACATTCGTCGTACACACCGGCACCCGGACACTCGTGGGGGCGAGCCCGGAACGACACGTCAGCGTGGACGACGGGTTGGTCCTGATGAACCCGATCAGCGGCACCTTCCGCCACACCGGTGCGACCGCTGACCGGGCCGACCTGCTGCGCTTCCTCGCCGACCCGAAGGAGGTCGAGGAGTTGTACATGGTCCTCGACGAGGAGCTGAAGATGATGGCCTCCGTGGCCGAGGGTGGGGGCCAGGTGGTCGGCCCGTACCTGAAGGAGATGTCCCACCTCGCCCACACCGAGTACCTGCTGGCGGGTCGGGGCTCGAAGGATGTCCGCGACGTGCTGCGGGAAACCATGTTCGCCCCCACGGTGACCGGCAGCCCGATGGAGAACGCGTGCCGGGTCATTGCGCGGCACGAACGCACCGGGCGCGGCTACTACGCGGGGGTGCTGGCGCTGCTCGGTCGGGACGCGACCGGCGGGCAAACCCTCGACGCCCCGATCCTGATCCGTACCGCCGAGCTCTCCCCCGCCGGCGAGCTGCGGGTACCGGTCGGGGCAACCCTGGTCCGACACTCGGTCGCCGCCGGGGAGGTCGCGGAGACACACGCCAAGGCCGCCGCGGTGCTCGCCGCGCTGGGCCTCGGCCCACAGGCGCCAGAAGCAGCCGCGGGGACGGTGCCCCCGTTCGCCGACGACCCAGCGGTACGCGCGGCGTTGGCCGCCCGCAACGCGCCGCTGGCCCGGTTCTGGCTGGACCAACGGTCGCAGGACTCCCCCGGCTGTCCCGGGCTCACCGGCCGCCGGGCCTTGGTCGTGGACGGGGAGGACACCTTCACCGGCATGCTCGCCCACCAGCTACGGGCGCTCGGTCTCACCGTGGACGTGCGGCCGTGGGACTCGCCCGGCCCACACGACGGATACGACCTGGTGGTGGTCGGCCCAGGGCCCGGCGACCCGTCGGAGCTGACCCAGCCGAAGATGGTGGCGCTGCGCGGGCTGCTCACCGAGCTCCTCGCCACCGGCCAGCCAACCCTCGCGGTCTGCCTCGGCCACCAGCTGCTCTGCGGTCTGCTCGGGCTGCCCCTGCACCGGCGGGACGCCCCGTACCAGGGGCTGCAGCGGGAGGTACGAGTTTTCGGCGTCCAGCGGCGAGTTGGCTTCTACTCGACGTTCACCGCACGAGCGGACACGGACCGCCTGCACACCCCGTACGGTGCGATGGAGGTGGCCCGGGACGACGCGAACGGCGCGGTACACGCACTGCGCGGCGCCGCCGTGGCCGGGGTTCAGTTCCACCCCGAATCGGTACTCAGCCCGGACGGCGTGGATGTCCTCGCCGACCTCTTGGGCGACCTGCTGCCCGCGCCGAGTACCGCCAGTGCGCACTAGCCGCGATGGTCGTGGTGACACCGAGTCACGACGACGCTCCCCCGCCTGATCCGCCCCGGAACCTCGCCCGGGTTAACCCCACGTACAAGGGGAAGTCCACCGGCGCGTTCCACCAGGATTGGGGGGCCAGTGCGGGATACGAAGGCGGCCGTCTCACCGGTCGTGGACACCTGGACCAAATGTCGGACGTCATCGGCGCAGGATTGGCACACCGAGCGGCTGATGGAGGCGAAGGGGGAGAACAGGGTCAGCGTGGTGCTACCCGCCTACAACGAGGAGGCGACCACCGGGGCGATCGTCTCGACGATCCGCGAACACCTGATGGAGCAGGTTCGCCTCGTTGACGAACTGGTCGTGGTCGACTCCCGGTCCACCGACCGCACTGCGGAGGTGGCCCGGGCCGCCGGCGCGGAGGTGATCAGCCAGGACGAGATGACCGAGGGTCTGCCTCGGCTCGCGGGTAAGGGCGACGCGCTCTGGGCCGGCCTGGCCGCCACCGACGGTGACCTGGTCGCCTTCGTCGACGCTGACCTGCGCGAATTCCGGCCACACTTCGTGCGGGGCCTGCTCGGCCCGTTACTTACCGACCGGTCGGTCGACTTCGTCAAGGGCTTCTACCACCGACCGCTGGAAGACCAGTCCGGCCCCGAGGAGGACAATGAGGGCGGGCGGGTGACAGAGCTGATGGTCCGGCCGCTGCTGAACCTCTTCTGGCCGGAGCTGGCCGGCTTCGTGCAGCCCCTGGCTGGCGAATACGCCGGTCGACGTCATGTGTTGGAACAGCTGCCGTTCGTCACCGGCTACGGGGTGGAGACGGCCATGCTGGTTGACCTGCTGGAGCTGGTCGGCCTGGACGCGCTGTCCCAGGTTGACCTCGGCATCCGGAAGCACCGCCACCAGGACACCGAGGCGTTGGGCCGGATGTCCGCACAGATCATGCTCACCGTCTGGGCACGGTTGCAGCAGCAGGGCTGGGCCGTACCGGGAACCAGCCCAGCGACCCTGCTGGCCCAGTTCCGCCGGGGCGACTCGGAGGACCTGCCCAACCTCGACCGGGAGATCGTCGTCAACGACGTCTCGGTACAGGAACGTGCACCCCTGCGGGAGTTGCGGCACCTGGTGCCGCGCCGGTAGTACGGCTGATGACACATCCCGATTGTCGTGCGAGTCGGGGTGGCCCATTCTGGCAAAGGCAGAGCGCGGTCAGGTGAATCGGGGCACCCGGGCCAGCAACATCGTGGCCACCGCACTGCTGGCCGCTACTCCCAGGAGAACCCGCATGATGCCCGCGGCGAGGTCGCCCTGCTCGATCAGCGTGCCGGCCGCCGCGACCGCGACACCCGAGCCGGCGGAGAGGATCGTGAACGTCACTCCGGATGCCTCGCCGGCCCGCTCGGCCGGGACCATGGCCTGCGTGCCCAGGTTGGTCAGGGTGGACCCAATCTGGTAGCCAAACCCGGCGACCGCCAGACCGAGCAGATACGGCCCGATCTGCCCGCCAAAGGCCACCACGACCAATCCGACCGCGCCGATCAGGATGGCGGCGGCGATCAACCGACGCACCGCGACCCGTTGGCTGAGCCGACCCGCGAACGGATCGGCCACGCCGCCGCCGACCGAGGCGGCGAGGACCGCCAGGCCCGCGACGAAGGGCGAGTAGCCCCGAACCTGTTGTAGATGGATTGTCGTGGCGAAGATCGTGACCACGAAGGCGACGTAGGCGACCATCCCCATCAGAGTCACCACCACGAACTTGGCGTTTCTGAATAGATCCAGCCGGACCAGTGGACTCTCGGCCACCCGCTCCCGAAGCACGAACGCGGCCAGCAGCACCAGCCCACCGACAGCGAGGGCAGCGGCCACCACCGGTCGCCAGGCATTCATCCGGTCCGCCGCCACGGTGATCGCCACAATCCCCAGCACCACCACGACCAGACCCGCCAGGTCGATCCGGCGCGACACCGTGGGGTCACGCGACTCCGGAAGCCAGGCGAGGGCGGCCACGATCGCCACAAGGCAGAACGGCACGTTCACCAGGAGCACGCTTCGCCAGCTGATCAGCTCCGTTACCCCGCCACCGAGCAACGGCCCCATCGCCAGCGCCACCGCCCCGATGCCGTACGCGTTACCGATCGCCCGCTTCGCCTGCCGCCCCGGGAACGCCTCGGTAATCACCGCGAAGGCAAGCGGATACACGATCCCGGATCCCATTCCCTGCACAACCCGAAAGGCAATCACGATCGGCGGATCGGAGCCCAGACCCGCACCAAGCGACCCCACCCCGAAAATCACCAAACCCACGACAAGCATGCGCCGACGACCAAGGATGTCACCGAGTTTGCCACCCGGGATGAGAAACGCCGCCTGGGCCAGGATGTAGCCGCTGATCACCCACTGTAGATCCGTGGTGGAGGAACCGAACTCCGCCGCCATCGACGGCAACGCCAGATTCAACGCATAGAAATCCAACTGCATCAGGAAGATACACGCGGCGGCCGCGACCAACGTCAGCCTGCGCCGCGGCCGCCCGCCACCCCCCACCGACCCGACGCCGCGGCCCGGCAGCCGAGGAAGGCGCGGGCGGAACGACACACCCAAGAACCTAGCATTTGCCCGAAAACAACCTCCCTTGTTCCGTCCGGCTCCGGCAAGAGGACACCCTGCGGCACCGCCACCATGCCGAGGGCGGAGGGATTGCGTCGCGGCTCCCGGCCGACGCGGCTCGGACGCCCTGAACACAAATAGTTAATAGTATTTAACAAAAAGCGTCATGACATAGATGCCGACGAACACTGGCAACTACAACACCACCGACGACCGGGCGATGCACGACAAGCGTGATCAACGAGTACCGAAGGACGGCCTGACGCGATCTACAACACCAGGTCAACGCCGTTGACGAATTCAGCAATAGATAGGTTCTGATAGAAACACGAAGCCCGATCTGTTCCGGGATCATTGATTGAAAGCAGATAGCTGCCGTGGTCGTCGCGCCCCCACGGCGCTCCCGGTCCGTCCCACCATCTCCACTTCGGAAGGATACGTCTCATGCCTCGGACCCAGTCCCCCACGACCGAGGCGGTGTCGATCGAGACCCGCAACGGGTACGGAACCACTCTCGCCGCCATCGTCCACCTGCCCTCGGAGTTTGACACAGGTACGACCCACTCCGCGGTCGTTGTTTCCCATACCGGCGGTGGTGTCAAGGAACAGACCGCCGGTCTGTACGCGAGCAAGCTCGCGGCGAGTGGGCTGGTCGCGGTCGCGTACGACGCCTCGTTTCAGGGCGAGAGCACCGGCACCCCGCGGCAGCTGGAAAACCCGCACATCCGTACCGAGGACATCAGCGCCGTCATCGACTTCCTCACCACGCTGCCCTACCTTGACAACAACCAGATCGGCGCGATGGGCATCTGCGTCGGCGGCGGGTACAGCATCAACGCCGCGATCAACGATCCACGCATCAAGGCGGTTGGCACGGTAAGCATGGTCAATATCGGCCAGATGTTCCGCAACGGTTGGGACGGGTCCGGCGCCGACGCTGATGCGGGGTCCGCGCTCGCGCAGGGGGCCGGAGCACGCATCCATGACGCGAGTAGTGCGGAAAGAGAACGATACCCTCTCGCGCCGATGCGCAAGCAGGATGCCCAGAACCCGGAGGAGGAGGAGATCTGGGAGTATTACCACACGCCGCGTGGTGCGCATCCGAATGCCCCGGGCTTCATGACAACCCGTAGTTTGAATCAGATCATCACCTACGACGCTTTCCACAAGGCCGAGGTGTACTTGACTCAGCCGCTGCTGCTCATCGCCGGCAGCGAGGACGGTTCGAAGTGGATGACCGAGGACGCCCACGCCCGGGCGGCGAGCACCGACAAGTCGCTGTATCTCATGGACGGCGCCAACCACATGACCCTCTACGACCGCCAGCCCTACGTCAACGATGCCGCCTCGAAACTGGCCCAGTTTTTCGCAGACAAGCTCTAGCTTGTTCCCTAACCTGTGCAGCATGGTCAGGCGGGTCAGGGGATCCGGACCAGCAGCATCGCGGCCACAACGCTACCGACCGCTACTCCCAGGAGAACCCGCATGATGCCGGTGGCGAGGTCGCCCTGCTCGATCAGCGTGCCGGCCGCCGCGATCGCGACACCCGAGCCGGCGGAGAGGATCGAGAGCGTGGTCCCGGATGCCTCGCCGGCCCGCTCGGCCGGGACCATGGCCTGCGTGCCCAGGTTGGTCAGGGTGAGCCCGGTCCGGTAGCCGAACCCGGCGACCGCCAGACCGAGCAGATACGGCCCGATCTGCCCGCCAAAGGCCACCACGACCAGGCCGACCGCGCCGACCAGGGTGGCCGCGGCGATCAACCGACGCACCGCGACCCGTTGGCTGAGCCGACCCGCGAACGGACCGGCGATTCCACCGCTGATCGAGGCGGCGAGGACCGCCAGGCCCGCGACGAACGGCGAGTAGCCCCGGACCTGTTGTAGATGGATTGTCGTGGCGAAGATCGTGACCACGAAGGCGATGTTGGCCACCAGTCCCATCAGAGTCACCGCCACGAACTTGGCGTTTCTGAATAGATCCAGCCGGACCAGTGGACTCTCGGCCACCCGCTCCCGAAGCACGAACGCGGCCAGCAGCACCAGCCCACCGACAGCGAGGGCAGCGGCCACCACCGGTCGCCAGGCATTCATCCGGTCGGCGGCCACGGTGATCGCGAGGACCCCCAGCACCACCACGACCAGACCAGCCAGGTCAATCGCCCGCGACACCGTGGGGTCACGCGACTCGGGTAGCCAGGCGACGCTGGCAACGATGGCGACCACGCAGAGCGGCACGTTCACCAGGAGCACGCTTCGCCAGCTGAGCCACTCGGTGACTCCGCCGCCGAGCAGTGGCCCCAACGCCAGCGCCACCGCCCCGATGCCGTAGGCGTTGCCGATCGCCCGCTTCGTCCGCTTCCCCGGGAACGCCTCGGTGATCACCGCGAAGGCGAGGGGATACACGATGCCCGAACCCATCCCCTGTATGGCGCGAAAGGCAATCACGGTCGGCGGATCGGAGCCCAGACCGGCACCGAGCGACGCCGTTCCGAAGATAAGCAAGCCGACAACCAGCATGCGCCGACGACCGAGGATGTCGCCGAGCTTGCCACCGGGGATGAGGAACGCCGCCTGGGCCAGGATGTAGCCACTGACCACCCAGTGCAGATCGGTGGTGGTCGTCCCCAGCTCCGCCGCCATCGACGGCAACGCGAGGTTCAACGCATAGAAGTCAAGCTGCACGAGGAAGATACATGCAGCGGCCGCGAGCAGGGTCAGCCCGCGCCGCGGTCGGCCCGCATCCCCCGCCGATGCCCCACCTTGGCCGTGGGGCCGGGGCAGACGCGGACGGAACGACACACCGAACCATACCATTAATACGAAAATGTCTTCTTTGTTCCGGGACCTGTACGTCGCGTGCAACCACTGCGACACAAACGCTCTGGACACAAATAGTTAATAATCTTAATAATAGATGGGTGTGATGACGTAGCTATCGACAGATGCCTGTCTGGGCGTGGAGGGTCCCATGAAGCGTTCCAAGTCCCTGATCCTGCCCCTGGTCACCATGCTGACCGTCGCGCTCGGCGCGGCCTGGGTGGCCAGGCCGGCGTATGCCGCCGGTCCGACCGCGACCTTCGCCAAGGTCTCCGACTGGAGCACCGGGTGGGAGGGTAAGTACACGATCACCAACGGGGGCAGCAGCGCCGTGACCGGCTGGAGCGTCGCGTTCGACCTGCCGATCGGCACGACGGTCGGCACCTACTGGGAGGCACTGCTGCACTCCGCCGGCCAGCGGTTCACCTTCAGTAACCAGTCCTGGAACGGCACCATCGCACCCGGTGCCTCGGTCTCCTTCGGGTTCATCGGCAGCGGGCCCGGATCACCGACCAACTGCCAGCTCAACGGCGCGGCGTGCGGCGACTCACCGCCTCCCACCACACCGCCTCCCACCACTACCCCACCGACCACCCCACCGCCCACGACCACGCCACCGACCACCCCACCCCCCACCACCACCACTCCCCCGAATGACGACCTGCCCGCGCACATCCTCACCGGCTACTGGCACAACTTCGACAACCCTGCGGTCGAGCTGCGCCTGCGGGACGTCCCCGCCGAGTACGACGTGGTCGCCGTCGCATTCGCCGAGGCGACCACCACCCCCGGCGAGGTGACCTTCGCCGTCGACCCGGGCCTGTCCGCCTCACTGGGCGGCTACACCGACGCGGACTTCGCCGCCGACGTACGGACACTCAAGGGCCAGGGCAGAAAGGTCATCATCTCGGTCGGCGGCGAGACCGGACGGGTCACCGTCAACGACGCGGCCTCCGCAGTCGCCTTCGCCGACTCGGTGTACGCGTTGATCCAGCAGTACGGCTTCGACGGAGTGGACATTGACCTGGAGAACGGCCTCAATCCGACCTACATGGCGCAGGCCCTACGGTCCCTGCGGGCCCAGGTTGGTGCTGAGCTGATCATCGCGATGGCACCGCAAACCATCGACATGCAGAACCCGACCACCAGCTACTTCAAGCTGGCACTCGACATCCAGGACATCCTGACGGTGGTGAACACCCAGTTCTACAACTCCGGTGCGATGCTCGGCTGCGACCAGCAGTTCGCCTACAGCCAGGGAACAGTGAACTTCATCGTCGCGCTGGCCTGCATCCAGCTGGAGGCGGGGCTGCGGCCAGACCAGGTCGGGCTCGGCCTGCCCGCCGGCCCGGGGGCGGCCGGTGGGGGAATCGTCGCACCCAGCGTGGTCAACGCCGCGTTGGACTGCCTGACCAGGGGGACGAGCTGCGGCAGCTTCCAGCCACCCCGCACCTACTCGGGGCTACGGGGCGCGATGACCTGGTCGGTGAACTGGGACGTGACCAACGGCGACAACTTCGCCCAGACCGTCGGCCCCCACCTGGACACCCTGCCCTGACCGATACCCGGTCGGCGCCGCCGAATATGGCGGCGCCGACCGGTCACGCGTTCCCGTACCGGCTCAGCCGAAGAAGCTGGAGTAGCCCAGGACAGCGCCGTAGCCGATGAAGGCAGCCCCCAACACCCGAAGCCCCTGCGCTGACCCACGCCCCTGTTCCGCCGGCCGAAGGACCAACTGGGGAATCCAGTAGTAGCTGATGCCGCGAAGGGTGAAGAAGACTCCCAGCAGGGTCACCAGTACCTCAGCCACGCCACCCCACTCGAAGTGGGTGACCAGTACGCCGAAGCCGACGAGGAGATGCACCATGCCGGAGATATTCACCGCCATCAGATCTGACCGGTCGGCCCGCTGGGTGAGTCGCAGGTAGAACTGGGTAGCCACGATAAATGCGACTCCGGAGGTCAACAGATACAGCGAGAGGATTCTTCCGAGCGTCTGGGTCAGGTCCATGTCCGCCGCCTCAGGGGTGTGAGTAGCAACTGATCAGGTGCGAAAAATCCCGGTACCGAGGAGCTCCGACGCGACGCGCCCGTAGGCTGACTCCACCGCCGCCGCACCATCGAGGTTGGTCAGGTCGATGCCGAACAGCCGCTGCACATGTTCGTGGAGCGCGAGTGCGCCCAGGGACCAGATCGCGAGGAGCGCCGCCCGTTCGTAGGGGTGCTCGGTCGGTCGGACCAGGCCCGACGCGACTCCTTCAGAGAGGTAGTCGACCGCGTCATTGACCATCTCGTCTACCAGGGCAGCCGTGTGTGGGGAGCCGTCAACCAAGGTCCGGGCCAGGTATCGCATCAGCGGCGGCCCCTCGCCCAGGTCGCGCAGCTCCGCCACGTCGAACCTTCCGGCCGATCTCATCACGTTCTGCTTGTGCTCACGCACGAAGGCCGCAACATGCTTGTCGCAGGCCACCCGTAGCCCGTCCTTCGTGCCGAAGTAGTGAATGATCAGGGATGGGTGGACGCCGGCTGCCGCCGCTATGGCACGGACCCCCGTGGCCGCCACGCCCTGATCAGCGAAGAGAGTGATAGCGGCATCACGGATGCGACTCTTTGTGGAGGCCTTGTCGCCTCTCGGCCGCGGTTCATCGGACACACTCGACACGCTAAACGAACGTTTGATTAATGTCCAGCCATAACAATGATCACTATAGTCTCAGCCGCTACTCACGCCGGCTGGGGCCACCGAGCGTGATTGACGTCGATCGTCACTCGGTGGGTGTGCACCCACGCCGCTCCATCCCACTCGGCATCAGCCAGGTGCGCGCGGTCAGCGGCACCGTCATGCCGGTGCCGGAAGACTTCGGGGAGGCCGGCGGGCCAGAGCCGGAGGGCGGAGAGTCCCGCCACGAGCACCAGGCTCGCCAAAAGCGCCCACGCCGTGGTCAAGCCAGCCCACGCGCCAACCCAGCCGGCGAGGGGGTAGGTGACCAGCCAGCAGAGGTGCGACAGAGAGAACTGGGCGGCGAACAACGCTGGCCGGTCGGCGACCGCCGACGAGGCGCGCAGCACCCGGTTGACCGTGACGACAATCAGGCCGCCGGCGAAGCCGATGAGCAGCCACACACCGATCGCCAACGGCCAGGACGGTGCCGTCGGCAGGAGCAGCGCTCCGGCCAGGGCCAGCCAAGCGGTGACAGTGCCGGTGAACAGCGTCCCTCGATCCTGTCGCCGACGCAGCAGCAGCGGTGCGCCGATCGCCGCCGCGATGCTGCCGAGGCCGGAGACGGCGAGCAGGAGTGGAACCTGCGCTTCGGTGGCGTCCAGCAGGTCGCGTACCACGTTGACGGTGCTGACCAGGGTGATGGCGCCGGAGCCGGCGACCACCACGTTCAGGGCCAGGACCGCCCGTAGCCGTGGCGTGGCCGCGAATACACGCAGCCCGGCGAAAAAGCGCTCGGAGAACCGGATGCGGCTGCTACGGCGCGCTCTGGGAACCGTTGCCGCGGTGACAAACAACGCGGAGACGAAAAACCCCACCGCCGTCCCCACAAACAGATCCGTGAACGTCAGAACGAGCAACAACGCGGCGGCGATGACCGGGCTGGCGATATTCTCCAGGGAGACCGCAAACTGTGACGCGGCGAGCGCCTTCGTGTAGTCACCCTCATCCGGAACGACATCCGGAAGCACCGACTGGAACGTGGGCGTGAAGGTGGCCGAGGCGGCCTGCAGCACCGCGATGAGCAGGTAGACCTGCCAGATCGCATCCACCCACGGCAGCAGCAGGACGACTCCACATCGGACCAGGTCTGCGCCCACCATCACCACGCCCCGCGGCACCCGGTCCAACACCGCTCCTACCAGTGGCGACACGCACACGTACGCGACCATCTTGATCGTCAGCGCGGTCCCGAGGACCGCTCCGGCCCGCGCGCCCCCGAGATCATAGGCGAGCAGTCCGAGCGCCACGGTCGCCAGACCACTGCCGATGAGGGCAATTACCTGGGCAACGAAAAGCCAACGATAGGTGCCATTGCTCAGCAGTTTACGCACGAAACATCGACAACCCTTCTGGAAAATCCCCTCCCGGAAGGCTACCGAAGGATACTGAATGCGACAATGCTGCTATTGCCAGGTTGATGCAACGAGGAATCCAACGTAATTGCATTATCGTAACCATCGCCGCCGAGGCCGCTCGAGGAGGCCACACCGCCTTCGGCCGCCGGCGACACCCCGCCGGCCGGAGCTTCGCCCGCCACCCCACCCCGTGACGGGAGTCGCCGACACTTGACGAAGCGGAACTCTGTTCCGTATAGTTGATTCGGAACAGCGTTCCGCTTATGTCGACGGAGCGCTGCCCACCCCGGCTCACACGAACCGGAGCAGTGATCGACCGAAGGGACCAGACGACATGAATAAGCCGACCCAGTCGAACGACACGTTCGACGCCCCTGCACCTGTCCTGTCCGTCAGTCCGGTGGTGCTGCCAGCTCCCGGCCGCGCCGTGGACCTGCATCTGCGGGTCTCCGCGCCCGTGGCCGGAGACGAGCTACCGATCATTCTCCTCTCGCACGGACACGGCCCCTCAAACCACCTGTCCTCGCTGAACGGCTACGCCCCGCTCGCGAACTACTGGGCGGCGCACGGTTTCGTCGTCATTCAGCCCACCCACCTGAACTCGAGGACACTGAACCTGGATCCGGACAGTCCCGAGGCCCCCCTGTACTGGCGGTCGCGGGGCGAGGACATGAAGCGCATCCTCGACCAGCTCGACCAGATCGAGGCCGCCGTCGGGCAGTTGCGCGGGCGCCTGGACCGAGACCGGGTCGCCGTGGCCGGGCACTCGATGGGTGGACACACCGCGAGCCTGCTGCTGGGCGCCCGGCTGACCGACCCGCACGACGGGACGGAGGTAGACCTCTCCGAACCCCGGATCACGGCGGGTGTGCTGCTCGCCGCGCCGGGCAGAGGCGGTGACGCCCTCACCGACTTCGTGGTCGAGAACTATCCCTTCTTCTCCACCACCGACTTTTCCACGATGACGACGCCCGCACTCGTGGTCGCCGGCGACCAGGATGCCTCTACCCACCTGACGGTGCGAGGCCCGCAATGGCACACCGATCCCTACCTCCTCTCCCCCGGCCCCAAGTCCCTGGTCACGCTGTTCGGTGCGGGGCATGGACTTGGTGGGGTCTCCGGCTACGACGTGGCCGAGACCACGGACGAAAGCCCCGAGCGGGTCGCCGTCGTCCAGCGGCTCACCTGCGCCTACCTCCGCTCCACCCTCTACCCTGGGGAGTCCGCCTGGCAGGAGGCGCAGGACGAACTGACCAGCAGGCCCAGTCCGATCGGCCGGGTCGAATCCACGTCAACGCCCGCGCAGTAGGGGCGGCGCGCTACCTGGCAAGCCGGTTTCTGCCGCCAGATGTTCGGTGTGGCCAGCACGCCGCAGCTCGACCATGCTGGTGGCATCCACCCGGACCGTGACCGAAGGAAGTGGCCGTATCGTCGCCACCACCGGCTCTCTGACCGGTTTCGCCGTGGTGGGTCGACGGTTGTACGCAATACTGACGTGTGAACCGAAGGTCGCGGGACGGGGACGGCAAACAGAAGGGGAGGGGCCATGACATACACCCGCGACCTGGTGCCAGACCTGACCGGCAGAACGGCGGTGGTCACCGGCGCGAACGGCGGTCTGGGGCTGGAGACCACGAAAGTGTTCGTCAGCCGGGGCGCGCACGTGGTGATGGCGGTCCGTAATCAGGAAAAGGCAACAAAGGCGGTTAAGGAGATCCGGGAGGAGACCCCGACCGCGTCCCTGGAACTGGTCGAGCTCGATCTCGGCTCACAGGCGTCGGTGCGGAAGGCCGCCGAGAAGATCCTGGCCCGGCACGACCAGGTCGACATCCTGGTCAACAACGCCGGGCTGATGG
The DNA here is from genome assembly GCF_000016425.1 of Salinispora tropica CNB-440. GTDB lineage: Bacteria > Actinomycetota > Actinomycetes > Mycobacteriales > Micromonosporaceae > Micromonospora > Micromonospora tropica. Next base: position 3,399,615 of record NC_009380.1, read on the forward strand.
CAATGCCGGAGCGCCGGACCACCGACGGGTATGAGATGCAGTTCGGAGTCAACCACCTCGGACACTGGACGTTGACGGCGTTGCTGATGCCGGCGATCCTGGCCGCTCCCGCCGCTCGGGTGGTGACCGTGACGTCGACAGCCCACCATTTCGGGCGCCCGGTGGACCCGAACAATCCGCACCTGAACGGCACCTACGGACCGTGGCGCGCCTACGGCCAGTCCAAACTCGCCAACTACCACTTCGCTCTCGGTTTGCAGCAGGAGTTCGACCGGGCCGGGGTGAACGCTCAGAGCCTCGTCGCGCACCCGGGCCTGACCCGCAGCGACCTACAGCTCCACACCGTTGAGCAGGGTGGCGGCGGCTGGATGGGCTCTTTCTTCGCCTGGATCACCCGGCACACCGGCATGGGTGTCGCGAACGGCGCAATGCCCCAGATCCGCGCTGCCACCGACCCGCACGCCCGTGGTGGCCAGTTCTATGGCCCGCGGTTCGGCAACCGCGGCCACGCCGTCCGGCTACCGATCCTGCGTCCGGGGGCCGACGCCGCGATCCACACGCTGTGGCAGGTCTCTGAACGGGAGACGGGTGTCGCGCTCACGGTGTGAGCACGCCGAGGCGGCCGGGAAGACACGATGCCGGACGCACCCCACCCGTCGTCCGAACAGAGGTCGGTTGACACCGTGACGCCGCCCCCGGTGGAGGCGCTCCCGCCGCCACGCCGTGGGGCAGGTCAGCCAGCCCGGAACATCCTGGACAGGACAAGAGCGGCCACGGCACTCCCGACTGCGATCCCCAGGAGAACCCGCGTGATGCCGGTGGCGAGGTCGCCCTGCTCGATCAGCGTGCCGGCCGCCGCGACCGCGATACCCGAACCGGCACGGAGGATCGAGAGCGTCACCCCGGATGCCTCGCCGGCCCGCTCGGCCGGGACTATGGCCTGCGTGCCCAGGTTGGTCAGGGTGAACCCGATCCGGTAGCCGAACCCGGCGACCGCCAGACCGAGCAGATACAGCCCGATCTGCCCACCCAAGGCCACCACGACCAGACCGACCGCGCCGACCAGGATGGCGGCGGCGATCAACCGACGCACCGCGACCCGTTGGCTGAGCCAACCCGCGAACGGACCGGCCACGCCGCCGCCAATCGAGGCGGTGAGGACCGCCAGGCCCGCGACGAACGGCGAGTAGCCCCGAACCTGCTGCAGGTAGATGGTCGTGGCGAAGATCGTGACCACGAAGGAGACGTTGGCGACCATCCCCATCAGAGTCACCACCACGAACTTGGCGTTTCTGAATAGATCCAGCCGGACCAGTGGACTCTCGGCCACCCGCTCCCGAAGCACGAACGCGGCCAGCAGCACCAGCCCACCGACAGCGAGGCCAGCGGCCACCACCGGTCGCCAGGCACTCATCCGGTCCGCCGCCACGGTGATCGCCACAATCCCCAGCACCACCACGACCAGACCCGCCAGGTCGATCCGACGCGACACCGTGGGGTCACGCGACTCCGGAACCCAGGCGAGGGCGGCCACGATCGCCACAAGGCAGAACGGCACGTTCACCAGGAACACGCTTCGCCAGCTGATCAACTCCGTTACCCCGCCACCGAGCAACGGCCCCATCGCCAGCGCCACCGCCCCGATGCCGTACGCGCTACCGATCGCCCGCTTCGCCCGCCGCCCCGGGAACGCCTCGGTAATCACCGCCAAGGCAAGCGGGAACACGATCCCGGCTCCCGTTCCCTGCACAACCCGAAAGGCAATCACGATCGGCGGATCAGGGCCCAGACCCGCACCAAGCGACCCCACCCCGAAAATCACCAAACCCACGACAAGCATGCGCCGACGACCAAGGATGTCACCGAGCTTGCCACCCGGGATGAGAAACGCCGCCTGGGCCAGGATGTAGCCGCTGATCACCCACTGCAAATCCGTGGTGGAGGAACCGAACTCCGCCGCCATCGACGGCAACGCCAGATTCAACGCATAGAAATCCAACTGCACCAGGAAGATACCCGCGGCGGCCGCGACCAACGTCAGCCTGCGCCGCGGTCGCCCGCCGCCCCCCACCGACCCGACACCACGGCCCGGCAGCCGAGGAAGGCGCGGGCGGAACGACACACCAAAACCGTACCATTAATACGGTAATGTCTTATCTATTCCGTCCGACTCGGTAAATCCCAGTCGACAACCCGCCGTACACGGCCAACCAGGCAAGTCGTACGGTGGTCACCGGAGGTTCCACATGCGCGTATCGGTGTTTAGCACAAAGCCATACGACCGGGAGTTCTTGTCGGCGGCCAACTCCATGGACGGTCACGAACTGGAATTCCTCGAGCCCCGGCTGACCCCGCAGACCGCCAAGCTCGCCAGCGGCGCGGCGGCGGTCTGCGCGTTCGTCAACGACGACCTCGGGACCGAGGTACTGGAGCGACTGGCCGCGGATGGCGTCCGCTTGATCGCACTTCGCTCCGCCGGTTTCAACCACGTCGACCTGGCCACCGCCCGCCGGCTCGGCCTCACCGTCGTCCGGGTGCCGGAGTACTCACCGTACGCCGTGGCCGAGCACACGGTCGCCCTGATGCTCGCCCTCAACCGCAAGGTCTACCGGGCCTACAACCGGGTTCGGGAGCACAACTTCGCGCTCACCGGGCTGCTCGGCTTCGACCTGCACGGCCGGACCGTCGGCGTCGTCGGCACCGGGAAGATCGGGTTCTGTGTGGCCCGCATCCTGTCTGGGTTCGGCTGCCGGGTCATCGCCAGTGACCCCTACCCGGACGACGCGGTGACCGCGGCCGGGATTGAGTACGTGCCGCTGCAGCGCCTACTGAGCGAGTCGGACGTGATCACCCTGCACTGCCCGCTGACCCCGGACACCGAGCACCTGATCAACCCCGACCGGATCGCCCAGATGCGCAGGGGCGTCATGCTGATCAATACCAGCCGCGGGGCGCTGGTGGACACGCGAGCGGTGATCGACGGGCTCAAGAACGGCCAGATCGGCTATCTCGGTCTGGACGTGTACGAGGAGGAGACCGACCTGTTCTTCGAGGACCTCTCCGACCGAGTCCTCGATGACGACGACTTCTCCCGGCTCAACACGTTCCCCAATGTGCTGATCACCGGTCACCAGGCATTCTTTACCGAAGAAGCGATGCGCAACATCGCCGCCACCACGATCGACAGCCTGACCACCATCGAGCGGGAGGGGCCAAACGCCGTCCCCCAGTCGGCCCGGGTTTGCTGAGCGCGGCCAGGTAGCGGCACCGCGCACCGGCGCGTGCTGTGCGATATTGACTGCCATGTCTGCACTGCGTACTCCGGACGGCCGGTTCACCAACCTGCCTGACTTTCCCTACGAGCCCCACTATGTCGACCTGGACGGCCTACGAATGGCCTACGTCACGGCCGGCCCCGCCGATGGGGAACCGGTACTGCTGTTACACGGCGAGCCCAGCTGGTCATTCCTGTATCGGAAGGTCATCCCGGTCCTCGCCGACGCCGGGCTGCGGGCCATCGCACCGGATCTTATCGGCTTCGGCCGTTCCGACAAGCCGGCCGAGCGCAGCGCGCACAGCTACGCCCGACACGTCGAGTGGATCCGCAGCTTCGCCTTCGACAAGCTGGGCCTGACCGGAGTGACGCTGGTCGGGCAGGACTGGGGCGGCCTGATCGGACTCCGCCTGGTCGCCGAGCACCCGGACCGCTTCGCCCGGGTGGTGGCCGCCAACACCGGGCTGCCCACCGGCGACCAGGCGATGCCAGAGCTCTGGTGGCAGTTCCGTCGGATGGTCGAGGCAGCGCCCGAGCTGACGGTGTCCCGCCTGGTGCAGTCGGGCTGCCAGAACGAGCTGACCGAGGCGGTGCTGGCGGCCTACGATGCGCCGTTCCCGGACCAGTCCTATCTCGCCGGCGTCCGTGCAATGCCCACCCTGGTACCGACTGCACCGGACGATCCAGCCAGCACCGCCAACCGCGCCGCCTGGGCCGAACTCTCCCGTTGGGAGCGTCCGTTCCTGGTGGCGTTCAGCGACCAGGATCCGATCACCGGGGCGATGGCACCGGTACTGCGCCGTACCGTGCCGGGTGCTGCCGGATTCGACCATCCGGTGATCGAGGGAGCCGGGCACTTTCTCCAGGAGGACGCGGGAGAGCAGCTCGGCAAGGTGATCGCGGAGTTCGTCCGGTCTACCGCCGCGACCATGCCGTAGCCGGATAACATCCCAGCGAGTGAGCGAACAGTTACCCAGAGCGCACCAAGTGGGCTAGCCTTACCTGCGCGTTCGCCAGCGATGTCGACACGCCTCGGCCAACCCTGCCCGCCCGATCGGTCGGTTTCCCGGTGAACCCTCACCGCTACGTCGCTGATTGGGCAGGATCGTCCGCAACAAGGAGGTGCCGTTGTGCAGGACACCCGCACTGTCGCCCTGACCGTCAAGGTGAGCGGCCTGCCACCGGTCAAGACCGAGGCGCTGTCCATCTTCGCTGCCGGACACCGGCAGGCGACGAGGGTCCGCGCCCTACTTCAGGCAGCCTGTGAGGCGGCTCAGCGCACCGGATGGACCCCGCTGTCCGGGCCGATCGAAGTGGACCTCGTGCTGCGCTGCCCACCGGGACACCGAACCTCCGACGCCAGCACGCTACTCGGCGGGGTGTGTGCCGTGCTCCAGGACAAGAAGCGGGTGGCCAGCATCGGTCTGGCCCACCTCGGCGTCCTGGTGGACGTCGCACTCTACGACGATGACCGGCAGATTAGAACGATGACGTACCGGGAGGAGCCGGCGGAGGACTACTCGTACGAGGTGCGGGTCGCCGCCATGCCGGCCGCAGTTTGACCGACGCCGATGGCGGGGTACCCGGTCGCCGAGGAAGGGAGCGCCGATGTCTGAGCCACACGTCACGCTGGAGCCTCACGACGCTGTGCAGGAGAAGCTGCGCGGCCCGCTGGAGGAGCAGCTGACATCGGCGCTTCAGGCCGCCACCGACCGGGTCCGGGAGAGCTACGCCGGCGAGCCGGTCGAGCAGGTCTGCCAGCAGCTGCTGGACGAGACCCGCGCCGGTCTACACCCGGACATCGCGGCCGGATTCCAGCCCGACATGGACGAGTTCTGTCGGGTGGCGGTGGCTATCGTCCGCGGCACAGATGTGTGAGCGCACTCATATCAGAAGTGACGTAGCAGGTCGGGGAAGGCGGCGAGACGCAGCACCGCCGCGTCGTCGTGGTCCAGCGCGTCGTGCTCCAGAACCCAGGTGTTCTCGTTCGGGACGTAGACGGCGTTCATCCCCGCCGCACGGGCAGGCAGAATGTCTGACTTCGGCGAGTTCCCGATCATCCACGCACGCGACGGTGCGAAGTCGTGCTCGTTGGCCAACCACCGGTAGGTGGTCACGTCCTTCTCCGGCACGATGTGCGCGGCCCGGAAGTGGTGCAGCAGGTCCGAGGCGTCCAGCTTTCGCTGCTGCTCCTCCCGGTCGCCCTTGGTGAGCAGGAACAGCTCGTGCCGGCCGGCCAACTCGTCCAACGCCTCAGCGACCCCCGGCATCAGCTCCACCCGGTGCTCGACCAGGGCGACGGCCAGTTCTTCGATTCCCCGCCGCTCGGCGTCCGTGGCCGGCCGCTCCCACAACCGCTCGAAGCACTCCCCGAGACTGTGCAGAAAGACCTTGCTGCCGTAGCCGTGCACGACTGCGTTGGCCCGCTCGATGTCGTCGAGGATCGTACGGATCTCGGTGCGCTCCAGGGTTGGGTGCGCCACCCAGGTCAGAAAGTCCTCAATGACCCGCTCGAACACAATGTTGTTCTCCCAGAGCGTGTCGTCGGCATCGAAGATCAGCACCTGGCCGCGTCGACGTACACCTGCCATGTCGCCCTCCCGTCAACAGTCGGCGCCACCGTAGCGGCCACCACCGACCCGGTCACCTGATTTCTCACCACCCCGCCGAGGAAGGCAGCGGTAGGACCCGAGCTCCGCCGGGTCCTACCGTCCCTTTCGGAGATCGGGTACGTTCCTGTGCGGTAACCCCACTGGACTACAGTGACGTAGCTTCTGGGCGTCCACGATCCGGGGAGGGTGAGCGGGCATGATGGGACCGTCGCACGCGCTGTCCGGCGCGGCGGTGTGGCTGGCCGGCTCCTGGGCGCTGGACCACTTCGCCGGCTACGAGCAGTCGCCGCTCGCACTCGCCGTCGGCACCGCGGTCTGCGCGGGGGGTGCGCTCCTTCCCGACCTCGACCTCTCCGGCAAGGTCACCCGCAACCAGGGTGGCGCCACGGTCGCCCGCACCTTCGGTGTCTTCTCCCTCTTCGTCGCCGAGGTGACGGAAAAGGTGTCGCTCGGCGTCTACTACGCGACGAAGTTGAGTCGCGACCCGCGTCGCACCAACGGGCACCGCACCCTGACCCACACCATTCCTTTCACCGTGCTAATCGGCTGGGGTACCACCGCGCTCTGCGCCGCGTACGGCAAGTGGGCGGTGATCGGCATCCTCTTCTTCATGTTCGGTCTCGCGCTGCGCGGCCTCTTCGACGAGTGGGCCGAGCGCGCCGGCTGGCTCGTGGTGACCCTCGCCTCGCTCGCCGCGGCGTGGTTCACCTTCGCCACCCTGCCGGGGGACCGTGGCTATCCGATGATCGGGCTGGCTGTCGGCGTCGGCTGCTTCGTCCACATCCTCGGTGACATGATCACTCGGGCCGGGGTACCAATCCTCTGGCCGATCCCGATCAAGCGTCGGATGTGGCGGATGATCAGCCTGCCGGATTCGATCGCGCTCCGCGCGGGTGGCAGGACCGAGGTGGTCTTCGTCCGGACCGCGCTCACCGTCGTCGCGGTGCTCTCCGCCGTCGGGCTGGTCGCCCCGCACCTTCTCAGCCGCTTCAACGTCGAGGGCTGAGGGCCGTGCCGGTCGCCGCCGACGACGCCGACGTCCCGGCGTTCTGGCAGGGGCTCGGTCTGCCCGGCCTCGCCGACGTGCACGTGCACTTCCTCCCGCCCCGGCTGCTGCGTCGGGTGTGGGCGTACTTCGACGCGGCCGGTCCGCTCCTCGGCACCACCTGGCCCATCCGCTACCGGTGGAGTGACGCGGAGCGGCTGGCGCACCTGCGCCGGATGGGCGTACGGGCGTTCAGTGCGCTGGCGTACGCGCACCGCCCCGCGATGGCCGCCGACCTGAACTCCTGGACCCTCGACTTCGCCCGCGCGAACCCGGACTGCCTCCCCTCGGCCACGTTCTTCCCCGAGCCGGCGGCACCCCAGTACGTCACCGAGGCGCTCACCGCCGGAGCCCGAGTGTTCAAGGTGCACGTGCAGGTCGGCGGGTTCGCACCGACCGACTCGCTGCTCGACCCGGTGTGGGGACTGCTCGCCGACGCGGGGGTGCCGGTGGTGGTGCACGCCGGACACGCGCCGGCCGGCACCGCCCACACCGGCCCCGGCCCCTTCGCCGCCCTGCTCGCCCAGCACCCGCGGCTCGCCGCGGTGGTGGCGCACCTCGGCGCACCGGACTACACGGCCTTCCTCGACCTCGCCGACCGGTACGAGAACGTGCGGCTGGACACCACCATGGCCTTCACCCCGTTCTTCGACCAGGCCGTGCCCTTCCCCACCGCGGAGCTGCCCCGGCTACGCGAGCTGGGCCTGGCCGGCAAGGTGCTGCACGGCAGCGACTTCCCCAACCTGCCCTACGCGTACGCCGAGCAGCTCACCGCGTTGGCCCGACTCGACCTGGGCGACGCCTGGTTGCGGGCGGTGTGCTGGACCAACGCCGCCGAGCTGTTTGATCTGCCGGGTTGACTACGCGCCGACCCGCTGCGGTGGGACGGTTAACCCGTACAGGGCCATCAACTCCGGGCTGTCGACCCGACTGCCGTCGGCGACGGTGTCACAGGAGATGTCGACGATCTGATCCTTGTGCGCCAGCAGGTACGGACGGGCACCGACATCCGCGCTGGCCAGCGTGGCGATGCCGGACCAGTGCCGGCGGCCGAAGAGCATCGGGTAGCCGCGCAGTCCGCCGTAGGTGGCGCAGACCAGCACGTCCGGGTACGGCAGCGCGGCGACCCGCTGGACCGCCCCGGCGGTCAGGCCCGGCATGTCCACCGGAACGACAACCACCGCCTCGACGGCGTCGTCGTCGATGGCCGCAAGGCCGGCCTTGATGGAGGAACCCACCCCGGTTCCCCAGGCTCGGTTCACCACGACGGTGGCCCGGGTGAGGTCAGCGGTTTCCTGTACCTGGTCGGCGGCGGCTCCGAGGACGACTACGATCTGCTCGCAGCCCGCCGCCGCCATCGTGTCGATCATCGTACAGACGAGTGGTCTCTCGCCCTGGCACAGCAGCGCCTCGGGGCCACCGATCCGGCGCCCACCACCCGCGGCGATGATCATTCCTGCGGTCCGGTTCAGCGGTGCCACCTCCGTCTAGGTAACGGACCGGGCAGGACACCTGCCCGGTCCGGGACGCACAACGGACCCAACGAGCAGTCGGCGTTCAGGTTCCGGGCATGAATCGGATATTACGACCATCCGGGACAAAGGTTGGATAAAGCGCATCACCCAAAGCTCCGTCGTCCCACCGTGCGCGGGGCATGCAGCAGCTCAGAACGCGTCGGCGTAGCACTCAACGGTGGAGAGATCGAGCGGGAAACGCACCGACGTCCGACCGAAAAGCAGCGCGCTCGCCCGCTCCCCACACCGGGTCACCGCCGCGGCCACCGCCGCGGCCCGCTCGGTGCGACAGTGCACAATCACCTCGTCGTGCTGAAAGAAGACCAGCTCGGCGTCGCTACCGGCCAGCCCCACGTCGCTACCGACCAGCTCGGCGTCGCTACCGGCCAACTCCCCCCGGAGCGTGGCCAGCAGCGTCGCGGCCCACTCGGCGGCGGTGGCCTGGATGACGAAGTTACGGGTGAACCGGCCGCGCGCTCGAGCCCGCGCCGACGGACCCTCCTCGCCCCCCGCCGGAACCGTGTCCTCCCCGACACGGTCGACCGAGCCGGGTGGGCAGGTGCGGCCGAGCCAGGAGCGAACGAGCTCTCCGGCCTCCCCGCTGCGCGCGGCCGTCTCCACGTAGCCGAAGGCCGCCGGATAGTTCCGCCGCAGCACCTCCAGCGCCGGTGCCGCCGAACCGCCGGTCTGCCCGTACATGGCGCCGAGTAGCGCCACCTTGGCCCGCGCCCGGTCCCCGCCGAACGCGTCGTCGGCCAGAGCGGCGTACAGGTCGCCCGCCCGGGCCGCGGCGGCGAGGCGAGTGTCGCCGGAGACCGCCGCCAGGATCCGCGGTTCGAGCTGCCCCGCGTCGGCGACCACAAACGTCCAACCCGGGTCCGCCACCACCGCCCGTCGGATCACCTTCGGGATCTGTAGCGCCCCACCACCTCGGGTCGCCCACCGGCCGGAGACCACGCCGGCGGGTACGTACTCCGGGCGGAACCGACCATCCCGCACCCAGGCTTCCTGCCAGGCCCAGCCGTGCGCCGTCCAGATCCGGTAGAGCTCCTTGTACTCCAGAACCAGCGGCGCCGCGGGGTGGTCAACGCCGCGCAGCACCCAGGACCGGGTGTTCGGCACCTCCACCCCCGCCCGGGCGAACGCCCGCACCAGCTCCAGCGGCGAATCGACGTGCAGCTGCGGAACGTCGAAGGCGGCAGCGATCCGGGCGGCCAGCTCCGCCAGCCGATGCGGCGGGCCGCCCACCGGTGAGGGGCCACCGAGCAGCTCACCGAGGAGGGCGTCGTGCACGTCCACCCGCCACGGCAGCCCCGCCGACCCCAGCTCGACGGCGATCAGCGCCCCCGCTGACTCGGCCGCGACCAACAGGCGGAATCGGCCCGGATGCTCGGTGGCGGCGATCCGAGCGAGCTGGTCAGCGTAGACCCGGGTCAGGGCGGTGATGCCGGGACCCAATGACGCCGGGGGCGACTCGAAGAGCGCGCCCTGGCCGTGGCCCGGGGGCTCGGCCAACCGCGGCGGTGGATCGGTCGGCACCGGCGCGCCGGTGAGCCGCGCCCAGGCGGCGGCGAAGGAGCGCGGCTCGCCCCCGCGGCCCGCGTGACCGAGCAGCAACGCCTCGGTCAGCTCGATGTCGTGACAACGGGCAACCCGGACCCCGGCCCGCAGCAACACGGGGTAGAGCGCCGCGCCGGACGCCCAGACCCAGCGGGGGCGCTCCCTTCGCTCGCGATCGGCCACCGCGACAGCCAGGTCGGTGACCTGTTCTGGCGGCCCGATCGGCGCGCCGGCAGCGTCGAGCGGTTGCAGAACGCCCCCGCCGACGCCGGTGCCCGCCACCGGAGCAGCGGCGAGTCGATGGTCCCCACCCGCCACCACCGCCATCACCGCCGCCATGATGGCGATCCTGCCCTCCCGGTACGACATCGCCGGAGCGCCCGGCTGTCGACGGGCTACTTGCCGACGCCAGCGGTCAGACCCGACTGCACCTGGCGCTGGAAGACGATGTACACGATCAACACCGGCAACATCGCCATGGTGACCCCGGCGAAGAGGCCGGACCAGTCGGACTTGTACCCCTGATTGACCGACAGATCGATCAGACCCTGGGCGATGACCTGATTCTTCGGCTCGCCAGCCACGGACTGCATCAGCAGCGTCGGCAGATACCACTGGTTCCACTGACCGAGCACGTTGAAGATACCAATGCTGATCAGGCCGGGCTTCGCCATCGGCAGCATCACGCTGAAGAACAGCCGGGTGTGTGAGGCCCCGTCGACCAGGCCCGCCTCGGCGATCGCGTTCGGCAGGGTCCGGAAGAAGGAGTGCATGAAGAAGACCGTGAACGCCAGCGACCACGCCGCGTACACCAGGATCAGCATCAGGTGCTTGTTCGGCCCGAGTGGCGGAAAGAACACCCCGGTGTTGTAGACGCCCTTGAACAGCGGGACGGCGGCGAGGTAGATCGGCAGCGTGAGGCCGGACAGGAACATGTAGTAGATCAGTCGGTTGCCGGGAAACTCGTAACGCGCCAACACGTACGCGGCCATCGAGCCGAACAGCATGGTCAGCGTGACGCTACCCGCCAGCACCAGCACGGTGTTGAGGAAGAAGTCGCCGAGTTGCCCCTCGGTCCAGGCCCGGCCGAAGTTTTCCCAGCGCAGAGTCTCCGGGACCAGCGACAACGGCTGCCGAATAACCTCCGCGTCGCTCTTCAACGCCGACATGACCACCCAGATCAGCGGGTAGACGACCATGATCGCCCAGACCAGCAGGAACAGGTGGGAGAAGCCGTTGAAGACCTTCGCGCCGGGCCGCCGGCCGCCGGCTCCGTTGCGGCGGGCCGACGTGGTGCGGGCCGGCGGAACGAGATCCGGCCCGACGGGACCGGGGTCGTGGGTCACCGTACTCATCGTCGACTCTCCTCAGTACTCAATCCGCTCGCGGCGGGTGATTTTCAGCTGCGCCGCGGCCAGGAGAAGCGCGAAGATCGCCAATGCCACACCCATCGCGCAGGCGTAGCCGAACTGGCCCTTCTGGAAGGCGGTGAAGTTGAGCACCGACGCGAAGATCTCGCTGGCGTGGTTCGGGCCACCCTGGCTGGGTGTCATCACGAAGACCAGGGCGTACATGTCCAGAGCGATGAAGCCCAGATAGATCCAGGCGACCGAGACGGTGTCCCGCAGCAGCGGTAGCGTGATCCGGAAGAACGTGTGGAACCGACCGGCACCGTCGAGGATGGCCGCCTCGAAGACGTCCTTCGGAATCGACTGCATCGCCGCCGAGAAGAGCACCATGTAGAACCCGGCGCCGCTCCAGACCGCGATCAACAGCAGCCACCAGAGCACCGCGGGGACACCGAGAAAGGGCTCCGGGTCGTTGGTGAACGCGATCGGGTTGTCCGGGTCAACCAGCCCGACCTTCATCAACACACCGTTGATCAGGCCCTGCCCGTCGGCCCGGTAGATCTGCTGCCACATGACGGCGACGACGACCAGGGAGAGCACCTGCGGGAAAAAGAAAATAATCTTGTAAAGACCGGAGCCGAGGACACCCCGGATGCCGGCCCTGTCCTCGCGACCGCCCACGTTGAGCAGGAACGCGAGGAACAGGGCCAGCGCGATCGTGAACAGCGGCAGGGTGACCAGGAAGAAGACGTTGTGCCAGAAAGCCTTCCTGATCAGCTCGTCGGAGAACAGCCGGACGTAGTTGTCCAGCCCGACGAACTGCTGCCGGTCGGAGTAGCCGCCCCAGTCGGTCAACGAGTAACCAGCGGCCTGGACGAAGGGCCAGACCACGTAGAAGAGGTAGAGCGCGACCGGCAGGGCCAGAAAGCCGGTGACAAAACGCGCGACGCCATGCCGCATGGGACTCACTGCCTCCGTTCGGCTCAGGCGGAGCGGGTCTGCTTCTTGATCGACGAGTCCTTGGCGACCTTGTCAGCGGCGCCCTGCATACCGTCGACGAACTGCTGGGCGGTCATCCGGCCGGCCATCAGCTCGGCGGAGAGGTTCTGGCTCTCCTTGTCCAGGTCGGCGTAGAAGTTCCAGAACTTGAACGAGACGAGATCCTGTGGTGCGTTGCGCATCAGCTCGTTCGCGCTGGCCAGCGCCGAGTCCTCGACGTTGTCCCCGGAGCCCTTGGTGGAGGCGAGGGATTTGGTCAGCTCAGCGAACTTCGCCGAGCCCTCCTTGGAGAGCACCGCCCGCAGGAACTCCTTGGCAGCGGCCTTGTTCGGCGCCTTCGAGGGCACGACGATGTTCTCGCCCGCACCGGCGTAGACGTCGTTCGGTGCCTTGTCGCCCGCCCCCAGGCTCCAGTAGTCCGACAGCGTCATCTCGAAGCCCGGGGGGATGGTCTCCGCCATCTCGTTCTTGAGCCAGGTGCCGACCTGGATGAAAGCGGCCTTGCCGTCGAGCCACGCCTGCTGCGACTGGGTGTGGTCCAGCTGGCCGGGGAGCAGCAGCTTGTCCTTGACCAGCTTCTCCCACGCCTCGAGGGCCGGTAGCACCCCGTCAGCCTTCCAGGCGTTCTCCTTGAGGTTGTCGATGTCGATCACGGCCTGCTTGCCGGCGGACTTCCAGATCGTCGCCATCAGCGCCCACCGCGGGTAGTAGCCGTGCACCGCGTCGTAGACGTACGGGGCCATGCCCTTCGCCTTGATCTTCGGCGCGAGGGCGAAGAACTCGTCGAAGGTCTTCGGCGGCTGCCAGCCCTCCTTGTCGAAGAGGGCGGCGTTGTACCAGTTACCCCAGACCGTGTACGCGATGTTCACCACGTAGAACTTGCCCTGGAAGGTGCCGTCGTTGACGGTCCCCGGCAGCAGGGTGTCCGCCACCGTGCCCTCGCTGTCCCACGCCGGGGCGGCGAGCAGGTCCTCCAGCGGCTCGATCGCGCCCTCGTTGACCAGGGTGCTGATGTCCATACTGTCGGCGCCGGAGTTCATGACGACGTCGCTGGGCTGGGTCGCCATCTTCGGCTGCTCTTCGGTCTTGATCTTCTGGGTCGAGGACATGTTGACCGTGACGCTCGGATGCCTGGCCTTGAAGACGGCCTCGTCCTCCTTGGCCCACTGGTCGCCCAGCCCGCCGTTGAAGATGACCACCTTGACGGAGCTGCCGTCCTGGACACCGAACGGGTTGTCCTTGGTCTTCGCGGCACCGGAGTTGTCGTCCTGGGCTGGCTCGCTGCCGGCGCAGGCGCTGAGCAGGCCGGCGGCCGGGAGGGTCAGCAGACCCGCGGCGGCGGCGCGACGCAGCAGGCTCCGGCGGTTGAGATCGGGGGTAGCGGACATGCGAATCTCCTTAGCGGTAGATCGGGGGTACCACTGCGGGCTAATGAATCCGTCGTACGACCTCGGTGGTCAGCGGGACCGCCTCGGCGTGTGCGCTGGTCATGGGTTGGCCTCCTTCGCCGCCTTGTGCCCCTCAACGGCCTGGGCGGTACGCCGCAGGGCTGCGTGGGCCCGGTCATGGATGCGCTGTGCGACGGCGATGTAGAGCAGGTCGAGCACGACCAGCTGGGGATGCCGGGCGGACAGCGCGTCCGGGCGAAAGGTGGTGGCCCCGCTGGCGGTGAACAGCGCGATGTCCGCCAGCTCGGCGAGCGGCGAGCGGGAGAAGCCGGTGACTGCGACGGTGGTCGCCCCCCGACTACCGGCCTCCGCCAGCATCTCGATGGTCTCCCGAGTCCGGCCGCTGTGCGAGACACCGAGGGCGACGTCGCCGCTGCGCAACAGGGCCGCCGAGGCGAGCCCTTCGTGCACGTCGTTCCAGGCCCAGGCGGCGACTCCGATGCGGTGGAGCATGATTTGCATCTCCTCGCCGACCAGGGCGCTGCCGCTGACGCCGAAGATGTTCACCCGGCCTGCGCCGGCGATCGCCGCGGCGGCTCGCTCCACCGCGGCGAGGTCGAGCAGGGCGGCGGTGTCGTGCATTGCGCGGGTGTCGGCGGCGATGATCTGGTCGAGCACCCGGCGCAGCGGATCGCCGGGCTGAATCTCGCGGCCGATATCGACGGTCCACCCGGCCAGACGGGCCCGACCGCTCTCGGCGGCGATGCCGAGCCGCAGGTCCGCATACCCCTCGAAGCCCATCGCCCGGCAGAAGCGGGTGATGGTGGCCGGGGAGGTGCCACTGCCCTCGGCCAGCTCGACGATGGTGGCGCGGGTGGCGGCCTCCGGGTCGCTGAGCACGTGCTCAGCGACCCGGCGCAGGGCCCCGGTCAGGTCGCCCGCCCCGGCCCGGACCCGAGCCAGGACGCCGTCGGCCGCCTCTGCGCGGACGCCGCGGTCGAACCCGTCGGCGTCGGCCACCGCGGTCTCCGCGGTGGTGTCCACCTCGTGATCAACCATCGAGACTCTTTCCGCAAAGAAGGTTTACTGTTGGTAAAAGTTCTTACTAACCCCCCCGCCGTGTCAAGACCATGGATGAAGTTTTCAAAACGTTATGTTGAACACCAACCACCGCCGAGGCGGCGGGAAGCGCCCGTCAACCCACACTGACCAGGGCGGAAGCACACCCGGAGGCAACCCCACGTTCGACCCACCGGGCCGACAGGCCCTCCGGAACGCACCGACCCGGCATGATCATCTTTCCGGGAGTCGGCAACCCCGCGCCGACACTGACCTGTTCTAGACCTCAGACAGACGATGTCTGGTATATGCCTGGATGGGGTGTGGTCGGGGGCACGGTGGTGGTGGAATCTCGGCGGGCGTCGGGGCGTTACACCCTGCGTACGACCGAGGAAGCGCCCCGCCCCGGCGGGTGCGGGCCGCCGGGAATGATGGTGGCCGGCCGGTCGTTACATCTGGACCCGGCGCCGTGCGCGTCCCCGTGAGACCCGCGGTCGCCGACTTTTCCCTGTTCTGTTGAGCGCCGGACGGTGCTTGCACCCCGCTCCCGACCCCCTTTTCGGGATGTGTGTGGGTGTCGACCCCCGAATGGAGCACACCTGATGAACACGATTCTGCGTCGTAGCGTCCTGGGTATCGCTGGTCTGGCCCTGTCCACCGGTGTCGTCGCCGGCCCCCTGGCCACCTACACCGACAGCACCCCGGCCTCGGCTTCGGCCGCGGCGGTGCAGGTCGCGAAGCCGGACCTGGACACCCTGATCCCGCACGGCACCCAGGGCAAGCAGTCACGCATCACTCTCGGTGACGAGCAGGTGTCGAACGTCAAGGCCATCATTGAGGCCACGAAGGCCGCCGGGATGGACGAGCGGGCCGCCGTCGTGGCGATCGCGACCAGTTTGCAGGAGTCGAAGCTGGAGAACCTGGGTCACCTGGGTGACCGCAACGACCACGACTCGCAGGGCCTGTTCCAGCAGCGCCCCTCCTCCGGCTGGGGCACGGTCGAGCAGATCACCGACCCCGCCTACTCCACCACCGCCTTCCTCAACGGGCTCAAGCAGGTTGACGGTTGGCAGGAGATGCCGTTGACCGAGGCCGCCCAGACGGTACAGGTGTCGGCGTACCCGTTCCACTACGCCCAGTGGGAGACCCAGGCCGCCGACCTCGTGGCCGAACACTGGACCAGCTGACCCACCACACCACAACCGATACGAACCAGTATGTTGGCCGGCACCCGACACGGGTGCCGGCCGACAACTATGTCAGGGTCGCCGCCTGCGGTCGACGACCAACGACCATGCAGGCGCCGCAGAAGATGGTGCGTTCTCGCCACCACCTCAGCGGTCGCCGGCGAACAGTCTTGCCAACTCGTCGTGGAATCCGGGAAAGGTCTTCGACACGCATGCCGGGTCATCGAGGACCAGACCGGGAACCCGCAGCCCGAGCACCGAGAACGACATCGCGATGCGGTGGTCCCGCCGACAGCGGATCAGGGCCGCGGATGGGTCCGCCGGGGAAATCTCGATCCAGTCCGCTCCTGTCCGCACCGGAACGCCACACGAGACAAGGTTCTGTGCTATCGCGTCGATCCGGTCTGACTCCTTGAGGCGGGCGTGGCCCACGCCGGTGATTCGAATCGGCGCGTCAGCGAGCGGCGCGATGGCGGCGAGGGTCATAAAGGTGTCGGAGATCGGCCCCATGTCGACCGCGAATCCCCCACGCAACTGTCGCGGCCCTCGCACCGTCACCCGATCTCGGTCCGCCGTCACCTTGGCGCCCAGTTGAGACAGCACGTCGACGAACCGCCGGTCGCCCTGCAGGCTGGCGCTGCCCAACCCATCTACGGATACCTCCTTCCCCGTGACTGCGGCGGCCGCGAGAACATACGAAGCGGTCGAGGCGTCCGGCTCGACGAGAAACTGGGTGCGGGTGTACCGACCGGGGCGAACGGTGAAGCGGCCAGGGATGGCCTCAGCGACCTGAGCCCCGAAGCGAGCCATCACGGCGATCGTCATATCGACGTACGGCCGGCTGACCAGTTCCGGCGCGACCACCGTAAGCGGGTTGGACAGCAACGGCCCGGCCATGAGTAGCCCGCTCAGGTACTGGCTGCTGGTGCCGCTGGCGAGCACGACTTCACCCCCGGTAAGGCCATCCGATACCAGACGGAACGGCAGTCCCTCGCCGTCACCGCTGGGCTCGACCGTCGCGCCAAGTGCACGCAGTGCGTCGATCAGCGGATGAAGTGGCCGGGCACGTAGTTGGTCCGTGCCATCGAAGTCGAAGACACCACCGGCTGCCGCGGCCATGGGCGGTAGGAACCGGGCTGCCGTACCGGCGTCCTCGCACCAGACTCGACCGGACCTCAACCGCGTCCCGGCGCCGCTGCCAGTCACCGTCCACCGCTGGGCGTGCCGTTCGACCGACGCCCCGAGGGCGACGAGCGCGTCGGCGAACGCCGTGGTGCCATCGCTCACCAGCGGATTGTCGAGTTCGGTCACTCCGTCCGCCATAGCCGCGATGGCGAGGGCACGGTTGGTCAAGGACTTCGATCCGGGCACGCGGGCCCGTATTGCGCTCATGCCGTCATCCTCACAAACCGCGTAGGTATTTTCCGATGCCGGGCGGGGACGACACACCTACCGGGCCGGCTTGCCGTCAGCGGTCAGTCACCCGAGTGTTCACCGTTGCCGCGCGCCCCCGTCGGTTGGAGCGGCCGCGGTGAGGTGTGATCGCGTCGATCAGAATCGGTCGATAGCTCGTCGCGGGTAGAAGCCATATCGAGTCGGTGGCGCAGCTTCTCACCTTCTACGTCCACGTCGGGGAGCGCACGGTCGAGCCAACGTGGTAGCCGCCAGGCGGCATCTCGGAGCAGCGTCATGACGGCTGGCACGATGGTCATCCGTACGACGAGGGCGTCGAAGAGCACGGCGACGCCGAGGGCGAAACCGACCGACGTAATGATCGGCTCCGGGGACAGAATGAAGCCGGTGAAGACGCCGATCATGATGATCGCGGCGGCGGTGACAACACGCGCCCCGTGCCCGAATCCACTCACCACCGCCTCGCGCGCGTCACTACCGTGGACATATTCCTCGCGCATGCGGGTGACCAGGAAGACCTCGTAGTCCATGGCCAGGCCGAACACGATGCCGATCAGGAAGATCGGCAGGAAGCTGATGATGGGCCCAGTCTGTTCGATGCCGAAAAGGCTGGCCGCCCAACCCCACTGGAACACTGCCACGACCGCGCCGAATGTGGCCGCGACGCTGAGCAAGAAGCCGGCGGTGGCCTTAATCGGCACCAGCAGCGACCGGAACACCAGCATGAGCAGGACCAGCGCCAGCCCCACTACGACCGCCAGGTACGGCAACAGCGCGTCGCCGAGTGTGGTCGAGACGTCGATGTTGATGGCGGTCAGGCCGGTGACGCCAATGGCGGCACCAGATACCGTGCCGTCGAGGTCACGGATCGCGTGGACCAGTTCCTCGGTGCCGGAATCGCTGGGTCCGCTGTTCGGAACGACGGTCATCAGTCCGGTGTCACCGGCGGGGTTGATGACGGGCGGGGTAACCGTGGCCACATCGTCGAGCCCTTGAATCGACTGCGCCACCTGCTCGACGACGCCATCAGCCAGACTGGTGCCAGCCTCGACCACGACGGTTAGCGGAGCGTTGAAGCCGGGGCCGAACCCGGCAACGACCAGGTCGTAGGCCTTTCGCTGAGTGGTGTCCGGTGCGGCGGTGCTGTCGTCGGGCATGCCGAGGCGCAGATCTGCGGCGGGGATGGCGACAACGCCCAGCGCGACAACGGCGATCAGCAGCGCCGCGACGGGACGGCGGGTCACCGTGCGAGCCCATCGGATGCCGAAGCTCGGCGTCGCGGTGTCACCTTCTGGGTCGCGGGCGGGCAACCCGCGCACGCGTCCACCGGCGATCCGCCGGCCAACGAGCCCGAACAGGGCTGGCAGCAGGGTCAGCGCGATGAGGACAGCGACGGCCACAGTTCCGGCGGCGGCAAGCCCCATCTGGGTCAGGAATGGGATGCCGACGACGGACAGCGCGGCCAGTGCGATGATGACGGTGAGCCCGGCGAACACGATCGCGGAGCCGGCGGTGCCGACCGCGCGACCGGCGGCCTCCTTCAGTTCGCGGCCGAGGGCGAGTTCGTGCCGGTAGCGCGAAACGATGAACAGCGCGTAGTCGATGGCTACCGCCAGACCGAGCATCAGCGCAAGGGTCGGCGTGGTTGACGACAGGTCGACGAAGCCGGTCGCGGCGGTGATCGCACCGACGCCGATCAGGATGCCGAGGATCGCGGTCAGCAGCGGTAGACCCGCCGCCACCATCGACCCGAACGTGATCACCAGAACCACGGCGGCGACGACGATGCCGATGACCTCGGCCAGACCTTGTTCCGGATTGGCCAGCAGCGCGTCGCCGCCGACCTCGACGGTCAAGCCTTCGCCGCGCGCCGTTTCCACGACGGCGGTCAACGCGTCGCGTGCCGGCTCAGTCAGTTCCGCGCCCTGCACCTGGTAGGTCGCCTGCGCGAAGCCGATCGTGCCGGTGGCGTTGACGGCGCCCGACTGGAATGGGTCGGTCACGGAGGCGACCTGCGGCGCCTGATCCAGTTCGGTGACGGCGCGCTCGATGGCCGTGCGGTACTCGGGGTCGGTGAGCTTCTGCCCTTCTGGTGCGGCGAACACCACGCGGGCCGTCGCACCGTCGGCGGAGGCCTGTGGGAACCGTTCCCGCAGCAGGTCGATCGCCTGCTGCGATGGCGTGCCGGGAATGCGGAACGCGTCGGAGGTCGGTCCGGACAAGGCGGCGGCGCCGACCAACGTGGCGCTGAGAACGGCCAGCCACAACCCGACGACGAGCCATCGGCGACCGAACGCGAATTTGCCAAGCCGGTAGAGAAACGAGGCCATCAGGCCCTCCATTTACAGACGTCGAGATTCGACCGACCACCGCGGTACAAGGTGGACGGCTACGGTTCGGGTCGGGTCAGACGACCCGCTTTCAGGTATCGATAGTTGAGCGGTTGGTGTGGCTACCCAGTGGAAGGCCCGCCCGCAGTTGCGCGAAGCTTTGCCGAACGAGGTCAGGCAGTGTGTCGGTGGCGCCTTCCGCCCACATCTCAAGCGAGGTTTGCAGCGCGAGGCACGCGGCTCCGGCCAGTAGCCGTGAGCCGAGGTCACAGTCCGGTTCGGCGCTGACGCGCTCGGCGATGACATCCATGAGTAGGCGGTGGGCCCGCTCGAACATGACGAGATGCTGGGCCAACATCGCCGGGTTCTCCCGGATCACGTTCATCAGCACGACCAGGTGGTCGCGATGGTCGAGGAAGCCTGTGACAACAGAAGAGAGCGCTTCTGCCAGAGAGTCCCAGACGGCCTCACCCGCGGGCCTGGCCCGGATTGCCTCGGCAATCGCCTCGGGCCCCGCGCGGCGCACCGCTCCATAGAGAATCGCCTCCTCGCGACCGGAGAAGTAGTTGCGGAACGTACGCGGTGAGACGTCGGCCGCCGCGGCGATCGCCTCGGGCGTCACCGCGTCGAGTCCGCGCTCGACCATCAGCGACCAGGCGGCGTGGCTCAATGCCTCGCGCGTCGCCAGCTTCTTGCGTTCGCGCAGGCTCAACTCGGAGGTCATACCAACACCATGACAGAGTTTTTCCAACTTGGCAAATTTTCCTGGTAGGAAAGTTTCTGAAGTGGGTCACACGAGACACCAGGCCCGCCCGCCATGACTACGCGCACTCCGGCCGACCAACTGGCCACCCTCAAGGCGAAGGTCCAAGTTCTGACCAGAGCCGAAGGGCTTGGGTTGAACCCAGAGGCAGCGCACCGCCTGCACCGATCAGAACTGCGGCAAGCCTCCACAGCCCCGCGCGGTCAACGCTTCCGGAGTTGAGGCGCTGCTCGGCGAAGTTCGCGCTGAGATCGACCGACTTGACGAAAGCGTTGAGTGGCGTGCCGCGCTGCGCGCACGTTGCCTCGCCGCCCGCCGGGTAATCCTCCAGCACCCCTGGGGGCCCGCGCTCATCAGCTCGCGGTCGACCATCCCCCGAGCGTGTACGTCCATTTCGAGGACGTCCTAGCCCAAATGGTCGGGGTGGGTTTTCCTACCGACTCGCCCACCGCGGGCTACCTGCACTCGGCAGTATGGTGCTCGGCTTCACCCAGGAACTTTCTACCCCTGCCGGTGGCGGCGAGGAGGCTGACGCCGACGTGAAGAGGCAGCTGGCCGCGATGGGCGAGGCGCTTCCCCACCTCACCGCAATGGTGGCCACCGAACTGCACTCGGTCACCGACCCCACCCTTGGCTGGTGTGACAGCCAGGTGGAGTTCGAGTTCACCTTGGATCTACTACGTGATGGGCTCGAGCGATCGCTGCTGCTGAGCCGGGTCAGCAGCAGCCCGGACGAATGCCCCAGCAGGCAGGACCCAAGGCCGGGCTACGCCGGGCATCGCTCCGAACGGTCTTAGCCGCTGCCGCCCATCCCCCGGCAGATCGTCGGGGCCCCGGGCCAAGCCATGCAGCCGGAATCTCCGGCACAGGCCCAATAGATGTAGGCGGCCCGGAACCGTGATCGGCCGTGGCCATGATAGTTGCCAGTCACGGCCGAAGTGCCGGCAGGAAGTCGGTCATTCAGGAATAGTCCTCAGCTTCACGTAAACAGCGAAGTGTCCCGAGGAGGACAGGAAGAAACTCCTGCTCAACCACAATCTGAAACCGCGATGGTAGAAGGTGGAGCCGCACCAACCGGCTTTGCGCCCGAACGCCGCACGGCTACCGCCACCGTCCCCTACGCTTGCGCCCATGGGCCGCCTGCGCCGACTCGCCGCGGCGACACCGGCGAGCCGGAACCGCTACCTCGACATGCTTCGGGCCCTGGCGATCATTATGGTCGTCATCGGTCACTGGAGCGTCGTGGACATCGGGCACGACGCCAACGGGCAGCCCACCGCGCGCTCCGCACTGCCCGACCTACCATGGGCGTACCCGGTGACCTGGGCGGTCCAGGTCATGCCGATCTTCTTCCTGGTCGGTGGGTACGCCAACGCCGCGTCCCTGACCTCGCACCGCCGTCGGGGTGGTGACGCCACCGGCTGGCTGCTCGGCCGCAGTGCCCGGCTGCTCCGGCCCACCAGCGTGCTGGTGCTCGGCCTCGCCGCCGCCGGCCTCGCCGCCCGGCTCGGCGGTGCCGACCCGTCGTTGGTCCGGACCGTGGTCTACTTCGCCACCATCCCGCTGTGGTTCCTCGCCGCGTACCTACTCGTGGTGCCGCTGACCCCGGTGATGTACGCGCTGCACCGGCGGTACGGGCTACTCGTACCGGTGGCGCTGGCCGCCCTCGTCGCCGCGGGTGACCTGACCCGCGAAATCGGTCTGCACGACGCCGCCCTGCCGAACTACCTCTTCGGCTGGCTGGCCATTCACCAGGTCGGCTTCGCCTGGTACGACGCGGACAAGAAAGACCCTGACGCTACGGCACCACGTGGCCGGTCGGCTGGGCTCCGGACCCGACGGCTGCCGCTGTCGCGGCAGGCCGGTTGGACGGCGCTGCTCGGCGGACTGGCGGTGGCGGTGCTGCTGACCGGTCCCGGCCCGTACCCGGTCAGCATGATCAACATTCCGGGTGAACGGCTGAACAACGCCGCCCCGCCCAGCCTCGCGCTGCTGGCGGTGAGCACCGCACAGCTCGGGCTCCTCCTGCTGCTGCGCCGACCGGCACAGCGTTGGCTGCGCCGTGACCGCCCCTGGATGGCGGTGATCGCGGTGAACAGCGTCGTGTTGACGGTCTTCCTGTGGCACCTGAGCGCGGCGATCCTGGCGATCGGCGCCCTGGACGCGGTGGGGTTGCTGCCGACCCCGGCCGCCGGCTCAGCCGCCTGGCTGGCCTGGCGGATCCCCTGGGTGCTGATTCTCGGTGTGTTCCTGGCCGTCCTGGTCGCCATCTTCGGCCCGGTCGAGGCACGCACCAGCCGCCCCCCGGCCGCCCGAGCGCCCTCCCCACCATCGGATGACCGGGCGAAGCACCGCTCGCTGGTCACCGGCCGCGGCGTGCTCGCCGTCGCCGCTTTCGTCGCCGTCGTCGCCGCGCTCGTCATCAACGCGACCGCCCCACGCGACGCCCCACTGCTGCTCGGGCTGCCCGTCCCGGCGCTGGTGGCCTACCTGGCCGGGGCGGGCACCCTGCGGTTCCTCAGGTCGGGGTGGGGAACCCGAGGCTGACCCCACCGTTGCGGGGATCCAACCAGCGGCTGGTGACCACCTTGCCCCGGGTGAAGAAACGCACCCCGTCCGCACCGTGCGCGTGCAGGTCGCCGAAGAGCGACGCCTTCCAGCCACCGAAGGAGTAGTACGCCATCGGCACCGGGATCGGGACGTTGATCCCGACCATGCCCACCTCCACCTCGTGCTGGTAGCGCCGGGCGGCGCCCCCGTCGTTGGTGAAGATGGCCGTCCCGTTTCCGTACGGGTTGGCGTTGACCAGGTGGACGGCCTCCTCGTACGAACCGACCCGGAGCACCGACAGCACCGGCCCGAAGATCTCGTCGGTGTAGACCGACATCTCCGGGGTGACCCGGTCGAACAGGGTCGGCCCCAACCAGTAGCCGTTCGGGTCACCATCCGGACGCACGTCCCGCCCGTCCACCACCGGCACCGCGCCCGCCGCCACGCCCGCCTCGACGTACGAGCGCACCCGCTCGGCGTGCGCGGCGGTGACCAGCGGGCCCATGTCGCAGCCGCGCCGGCCGTCGCCGGTGCGCAGCTCCGCCATCCGCGCAGCGATCTTCTCGACCAACGCATCCGCGACCGGCTCCACCGCGACCAACGCGGAGATCGCCATGCAGCGCTCCCCCGCCGACCCGAACCCCGCGTTGACGGCGGCGTCGGCGGCCAGGTCCAGGTCCGCGTCCGGAAGCACCACCATGTGGTTCTTCGCCCCGCCGAGGGCCTGCACCCGCTTGCCCGCCAGCGACGCACGCTGGTGCACATGCCGGGCAACCGGCGTGGAGCCGACGAACGACACCGCCCGCACCGCGGGATGATCCAACAGGGCGTCCACGGCCTCCTTGTCCCCGTTGACCACGTTGAGTACCCCGGGTGGCAGGCCCGCCTCGGCGAACCACTCCGCCAGCAGCAGCGCCGCGCTCGGATCCTTCTCGCTGGGCTTGAGCACCACCGCGTTACCAGTCGCCACCGCGACCGGCACGAACCACAGCGGCACCATCACCGGGAAGTTGAACGGGCTGATCACCGCCACCACCCCGAGGGGCTGGCGAAGGTTGTAGGAGTCCACCTCGGTCGAGACGTTCTCGCTGTATCCGCCACGCATCGCCGCGGGAATACCGCAGGCGTACTCGATCACCTCCAGCCCGCGCTGGACCTCACCGGCGGCGTCGGCGAGCACCTTGCCGTGCTCCGCGGTGATCACCTCAGCGAGCCGGTCACGCCGGGCATGGACCAACTCCCGGAAGGCGAAGAGCACCGCTGTACGCCGCGACAGGGAGGCGTCCCGCCACCTCCGCGCGGCCCGCTCGGCGGCCTCGACCGCTGCCGCCACCTCCGCGGCGGAGGCCAACTCGACCTCCGCGGTAGGCACGCCGGTGGCCGGATCGAAGACATCGCCGCGCCGCGCCGCCGTGCCGGACAGCAGCTTGCCATCCACGAAGTGCCCGATGAGATTCATGCCGCCACCGTCGGCGCGGTCCCGCCGGATCGGATCGCAGTCACCAGAATTGCCAGGCCCTCCCGGGCCTCCTCCTCGGTCAGGGTCAACGGTGGGCCCATCCGCACCACGTTCCCGTACAGACCGCCCTTGCCGACGAGCAGACCACCGGCCCGGCACGCCTCGAACACCTGGGCGGCTCGCTTCGGATCCGGATCAATGGTGCCTGGGTGGACGAACTCGACGCCGAGCATCAGTCCCTTGCCGCGTACCTCGGCGACCCCGGGGAGCCCACCGACCTCGGCGCGAAGCCCCTCGTGGAGAATCATGCCCACCCGGTCCGCGTTGGCCTGCAGGTCGTTGTCGAGCAGGTAGTCGAGCACGGCGTTGCCGGCGGCGGCGGAGAGCGGGTTGCCGCCGAAGGTGGAGAAGCTGATCGCCGGCACCGACTCCACCACCGCGGCCCGCCCGACCACGCCGGCGAGCGCGAACCCGTTGCCGATGCCCTTGGCAAAGGTGATCATGTCTGGGGTCACCCCGTGGGCCTGGTAACCCCAAAAGTGCGTGCCGGTACGCCCCCAGCCGGTCTGCACCTCGTCTGAGATGAGCAGGATGCCGTGCTCGTCAAGCACCTTGCGCCAGCCGGCGAGCAGCCCGTCCGGGCCGTGGACGAAGCCGCCGACGCCCTGAATCGGCTCGGCGATCAGGCAGGCGACATCACCCGAGGTCTGGGTGGCCAGGACCTCCCGCAGATCCTCCACCGCCGCGTCGATCCGATCGGCCTCGGGTAGCCGGGCGAGCAGGCCCCGCAGCCGCTCCCCCGAGTGCAGCCAGGCCACCTGCAACGGGTTCAGCGGACTCGCCGACCAACCACGGTTGCCGGTGACCCCGATCGTCGCGTACGACCGGCCGTGGTAGCTGTTGCGCACGGCGAGGATCTGCTGCGAGCGCCGATGGTTGGTGGCCATCAGCAACGCTGCCTCGTTGGCCTCGGTGCCGGAGTTGGTGAAGAAGACCCGCGCGTCCGGAATTCCGGACAGCCGGGCCACCTTCTCGGCCAGCTCCACCTGCTGTCGGATCAGGTAGAGCGTCGAGGTGTGCACGATCCCGGTACGCAACTGGCGCTCCACCGCCGCGCGGATCTCCGGGATGTCGTAACCGATGCTGTTGGTCAGGACGCCGCCGAAGAAGTCCAGGTAGGTGCGGCCCTGCGCATCGGTGACCCGGCGCCCCTGGCCAGCGACGAGTTCGATCGGTTCGTCGTAGTAGAGCGGCATCCAGGACGGGAGCACCGCCCGGTGTCGGGCCAGCAGATCGTCGGTGGTCATAGTGACACCTCTCAACGAAGCGGGTGATGAACGCACGCTCTCACCACCGCGCATCGCGAACAACTGGCACCGTGTAGCGTCACCGCGCCGTCCACCTGACACCACGTCAACGGGTTGGGCCGCACATGCCGCCCGTCGTATCTGGGACACCTGTGTCGATGGCCCTCGTCCCCATTTCCCTTACTCTCTTGCAGTTACTGAGGATCTGGTAGAGAGTAGTTGAATGGGTACCAAACACGGGGCAAGCGAACTGCTGGTGAACGCCGACCTGGCGCGTGCCGACTCGCTGGCACGAGAGATCTTCTCCGAGGTGGCCAACAAGTGGGCATTCCTGATCATCGAGTTCCTCGGACAACGCACCATGCGTTTCGGTGAACTACGCGACGAGGTTGGCGGTATCAGCCACAAGATGCTCACCCAGAACCTGCGCATGCTGGAACGCAACGGCCTGGTCGAGCGAACCGTGTATCCCACCATCCCGCCCCGGGTCGAGTACACCCTTACCGGGGCGGGTGAGGCACTGCGCAGCGTGGTCGACGGCATGTGTGGGTGGACGCAGCGCTACTTCAGCCACATCGAGACGTCGCGGCACCGCTTCGACGCCTCGCAGTTGTGATCAATCGAGGACGGCGGTCGCCTCAACCTCGACCAGGTGTTCAGGAACGTCCAACGCCGCGGTCCCGAACAGCGAGGCCGGAGCTATGGGTGTCGTGCCCAGCTTGGCCGACGCCCGCGCGATGCCCTCGAGCAGCTCCGGCATCCGGTCCGGGGTCCAGTCAACGACATGCACGGTCAACTTCACCACATCGGCGAAAGACGCCCCGACGCCAGCCAGCGCGGTACCGACGTTGAGGTAGCACTGCTCGACCTGAGCGGTCAGGTCGCCTTCGCCGATCGTCTTACCGTCCGCATCCCAGGCGACCTGCCCAGCGACATGGATCAGCTTGGAGCCGGTCGCTACCGACACCTGCCGGTACACGTCAACCTCGGGAAGTCCGCTCGGGTTGACCAGGGTTACGGCCATGATGGCTGCCTCCTTTTCGCTCTCTTTCAGATACTAGAACACTATAGGAAACCGCCCTTATGCAGGGAAGAAGGCACTTTTCCGAACCCTAAGAACCTTTCGGTAACTCACCGGGCCGCATCCGGTTCCAGCCGACGCCGGAGGCGGGGGTCGAAGAGCTGGGACCAGCAGGCCCGTCCGTAGCGAGCGGCGTAGCCGAAAGCTCGCGTGTGTGAACGCCAGCAGGCAGGCACACAACGAACAGCCGCGGCCACCGGCCTGGGGCAAGGCGTGACCACCGGTGCTGTCCGAGCAGGACGCGGCCCCCAGCCATCGGCGTCAACGCGTTGAAGGTCCTGAAGCGCCGCGGCGCGGCCCAGAATCGTCCCGGCGCGGTGCCGTATACAGCGCGGTGACATAGTTGTCGACCGCGACTCCGCCGGGCTGACTGGCGACCACCTCAGCGACGCCGTCGAGAAGCGACCGTCGCCGGTCAGCGCTCAACTCGCGCACGGCGGAGAAGGTCGCCCACAATCCGCGAACACGGCGCGGAGTCAGCTGATGCTCCCAGCGAATCATCTCGACCTGGACGGGGCCGAACCAGCCACCTGCCGCCAGCTCCGCCGTGCGCTCGGCAACCCGCATCACCGCTGGTAGGTCCCCCGGGCGGACCTTCTCCCCCGGTAGCCAGCGTCGGTACAACCTGTCCACTTCCGCCCGCCAGGGCGGGATACGGTCCGGGTCACCGAACACGGTCCACCACACCGCCAGCCCTCCGCCCGGCCGTACCAGGCGGGCCAGCCGCCGCACCGCCGCGTCAGGGTCCAGCCAATGAAACGTGGTAGCGCAGACCGCCAGGTCGACATCACCGTCGGGCAGCGGCACGGTGACGAAGTCACCCTCGATGACGGTCACGTCGTGGCCCGCCAGGTCCGTGCGCAGCCGGGCCGCCAGGTGGCCACCCAGCTCCACCGCCAGCACCGAGGCACCGGCGGCCACGAGAGGTCTGGTCGCCTGCCCGGTCCCAGGCCCGATCTCCAGCACGCGGGCACCGGGCCCCAACCCCATGCCCGAGAGCACCTCGTACACCCTCCGCGGGTAGTCCGGCCGGGCCATCTGGTAAATGTCGGGATCCTCGTCGAAGCTGCCCCGCCGCCTCATCCGACGACCGTCACCGTCCATGACACGAGCGTAAGCCCGGAACAGCCGAGGCCACGTGGGAAGCAGACGGGGTCGCCTGCTTCCGCTGAGCGATGATTGTGGTGTCACCCCGCGAGGCGGGAACCGACGACTACGTTCGCGTAGGCGATTACACACAAGATCGCGCGGATGAGCTATGTACCGTCTCAAGCGACTACACTTCACTGGTCGGTATGACGACTCAGCACACGCAGCAGCAGATCCTGGTCCTCGGCGGCACCGGCAAGACCGGCCGGCGCATCGTGGCACGCTTGCAGGGACAGGGCGTACCGGTCCGAGTGGGTTCCCGCTCCGCCCAGCAACCCTTCGACTGGACCGACCAGGCAACCTGGGCACCGGCCCTGCGGGACATCAACGCCGTCTACGTCTCCTACTATCCGGACCTCGCCGAGCCAGGCGCACTCGAGACGGTCTCCGCGTTCACTGATCTCGCGGTGGCGGCCGGAGTCTCCCGACTGGTGTTGCTGTCCGGCCGCGGGCAGGACAGAGCCCAGCTTGCCGAGAAGCACGTTCAGTCCGCCGGGGTCGAGTGGACGATCCTGCGGTCGGGATGGTTCAACCAGAACTTCAGCGAGGACTACCTCCTTGGTCCGATCCTCGGTGGCGAGGTCGTCCTCCCGGTCGGAGCCGTACCCGAGCCGTTCGTGGACGCCGACGACATCGCCGAGGTGGCCACGGCGGCGCTGACCAACAACGGGCACGCCGGGCAGCTCTACGAGCTGACCGGGCCCCGGTTGCTCACCTTCGGCGAGGCGATCGCCGAGATCTCCGCAGTCACGGGTCGGGCCGTCAACTTCGTGCAGGTTTCCCCCGAGGAGTACGCGGACGGCCTCGCCGCCGTAGGCGTCCCCGCGGGGGCGATCGAGTTGCTGACACACCTGTTCACGACCCTGCTGGACGGGCGGAATGCTCAGGTGGCCGACGGTGTCGCGCGGGCCCTCGGCCGGCCGCCCCGCGACTTCACCGACTACGCCACGAGCACCGCGGCCACCGGCGTCTGGGCCAGGGCATAACCTCCGGTGCCATGCGGATCGACTCAGACCACGGCGCTGAGGGCAGTGACCTGAGTCGATCCGCGTGGATCAAGCGGCGAAGCCGCCGTCCACAGCGATGGCGGCACCAGTGACATAGCGACCACCGTCACCCGCGAGGTGGGCGACGGTCGCGGCGACCTCCGACGGCTGGCCGAAGCGACCAAGTGCGGTGAGGCTCTGCTGCACGTCGGCGCCCGCGCCGTCGGCGGGGTTCATGTCGGTCTCCGTCGGCCCGGGATGGACCAGGTTGGCGGTGATCCCCCTGGCACCCAGCTCGCGGGCCAACGACCTGGTCAGGCCGATCAACGCGGTCTTGCTCGTCGAGTACAGCGCGACGCCGGGGAGCGCGGCCCGCTCGGCCAGGCAGCTGCCGATGTTGATGATTCTTCCGCCTTCGGTCATGTGCCGCACCGCTGCCTGGGAAGCCACGAAAGGCGCCCGAACATTGACACTCAACACGCGGTCGATGTCCTCCAGTGACATGTCTTCGACCGGACCGAGCACACCAATCCCCGCGTTGTTGACCACGATGTCGAGCCGCCCGAACTCCTCGACGGCCCGATCTACGGCCGTACGCATCGCCGTCGGGTCCGCACTGTCAGCCTGGACCGCCCAGGCACGGCGCCCCAGCGCCTTGATCCGGTCGACGACGTCTGCCGCGCGCTCGGCACTGTCCCGGTAGGTCAGTGCGACGTCGGCGCCGTCCGCTGCCAGCCTCAGCGCCACAGCCTCGCCGATGCCACGGCTGCCGCCCGTCACGAATGCCACCTTGCCGCCAAGTACCGTAGTCATTGTTCGCTCATCTTTCCTGTCGCCTTCGTCAACGAAACTCATGCTCACGTGTCGCGAGCGAGGAGTCTGGCGGCAATCCGACGTCGCGTTGCGGCCAAGAGCTGCCGAGCACCACCCCTTAACGAGACGTGGAGTCTTCGTCTTCCAGATAGGCCGCGGCGGTCAGTGCCACCACCGGGTCATCGTCGTGGGACAACCGTCGCAGGACGGGCTGCGCGACGGTCCGGGGCAGCTCCAGGATGGCCTGGGTGAGCCGGCTCCGGACGGCGGAGTCCGCGGTAGGGGCGGCGAGCTCGTCGGAGAGGGCGCTGACGATCTGTTCCGCGCGGGCCGGGTCCTCCGACAGGGCCCCCAGGAGTTCGGCCGCCTGGACGTCGTGCCCGCCCTCGACCACCAGGTCGACAAGTGCGGGCACGGCCGCCACCTCGCCACGCCGGCCCAGCGCCAGGGCCGCGTGTCGGCGGACCGCCGGGTCCGGGTCGCCGAGGGCGTTCACGAGCGCTGCTGTCGCCTCGTCACCGGTCAGGGCGGCGACCGCCTGGATCGCGCGGCGGCGGATGTCCACGTTCTCGGAGTGGACACCGGAGGCCAGGCTCGCCAGGGGGTCACCGCCCGCCCGAGCGAGCGCCCATCGCAGCGCGCCGGCCACGTTGGGGTCGGATTCGGCGAGGACCGCGCCGGCCAGCAACTCGGCGGGCACCCGTGCCTCCTCGGCGGGGGCCAGAACACTCTGCTGACGCAGGGCGGCACTGGGTGAGTTGAGCCCGGTTATGAGCTCGATGATGCGCAGGACCCCCGACCATCCGGAGGGCGCCGCGGCATCGACCGTACGAAGCCGGTCGAGCAGCTCCCGTTCCCGCTCCAGCCGCTCTTCGGTCACGGTGATGAGGTCGCCGACCAGGCCGGCCGGTGTGAAGGTGGGATCCTGGAGCGCCCGGGTGATCTGGCGCAGCGACAGCCCCAGTGACCGCAGGCTCTCCACCTGGAACAGCCGCCGTACGTCCTCGTCCGAGTATTCGCGGTAGCCGCCCGAGGTACGACCCGTCGGTCGGACCAGCCCCAGTGCGTCGTAGTGCCGAAGCATGCGGGTGCTCACTCCCGAGCGGCGCGCCACGTCGCCGATCAGCATAATGGTTCCTCTTCCTCACCCACCGGGTCAGCCGTGCGGGCGGCGAGCCGTCCCGCCTCCTCGATGAGCGCGTCGTACTCGGCATCCGGGTCCTCTAGGAGCAGCAGAGTGGCGTGGGCGTGTTCCCGCGTCCTCGTCTCCGAGCTGGCGATACCAGCCGCAAGGGCCGGCATGACCGCCTCGCCGAGGCCGACCAGCGCCCGACTGAGGCTCAGCCACACGTCCCGGTCACCGCGGCCAAGCTGGGTGACCAGTTTCGCGGCCAACGCCTTCTCCTGCCCGTCGGGGACGAGCACGACAGCGGCCCGCCAGGCGGTCCGCGCGACCTCGTCGTCGGGGTCGCGCAGCAGCGTCCCGACGATCGAGGGGTACACGCTCCTGTTATTGATCTTGGATAGCGTGTGAAGGGCCTGGCTACGAGCCTGGGCGTGCTCAGAGGTGAGCTCGGCGACGAGCCGGGGCAGCGTGACCGCCTCCGGGAGGCGGGTAAGCGCCCAGGTGAGCATGTCACGCACGAAGAAGTCCGGCTCGACCGCGCACCGCTGCACCAACACGGTGACAACACGCGGGTCGGGGTGCATACCGACCGCCATGGCCGCCTGTAGCCGGGTGGACGATGTCTTGGCCCGCAAGGCAGCCACCGCACCGTGAGTCGGGGTGTTCTGAGCCGGGTTCATTGGGTACCACCTCCCAGACACAGTCAAGACCTTGTCACCGTGTCAAGGTCAAACGGACCGGCCGAGCCGACCTCGGCTTCACCTGGAAACTGTGGCAGGCTGCCACAGGCACACGCCCGGACGAGGAGGTGCGGTGACAGAGCAGCGCGCATCGGTGCTGATGCTCTCCCTCGGCGGCACGATCGCCATGACCGGCGGCACCGACGGCGTCGTGCCGACGCTGACCGCCGAGGATCTCATCGCCGCCGTACCCGGATGGGCCGACACCGGCATCGACGTACCGGTCCAGACCTTCCGCCAACTGCCGAGCGCCTCCCTCAGCATCGATGACCTCACGGCGCTGGCCACCCTGATCGCCGAGCGCACCGGGACCGGGGACGTGCACGGCGTCGTGGTCACCCAGGGCACCGACACCATCGAGGAAACCGCGTACCTGCTCGACCTGCTGCACGCTGGCGACGCGCCGATCGTGGTCACCGGGGCGATGCGCAACCCCACCCTGGTCGGCGCCGACGGGCCCGCCAACGTCCTCGCCGCGATCCACACCGCCGCCAGCACCGCCGCCCGCGGCCTCGGCACTCTGGTGGTCTTCGCCGACGAGATCCACGCCGCCCGGCACGTCCGCAAGACGCACTCCACCAGCGGCGCCACCTTCCGCTCGCCCAACACCGGCCCGCTCGGCCACGTCGTCGAAGGCGCGGTACGGCTGCTCGCCCACCCGCCCCACCGCCTGACCGTGCCGCTGGGGATGGTCACCCGCGATCCCCGGGTCGGGCTGTACACCGTGACCGTCGGTGACGACGGCACTTTGCTCGCCGGCGCCGAGCACCTGGACGGCCTCGTCGTGGCCGGCTTCGGCGTCGGCCACGTACCCCAACGGCTGGTTGACCACCTCGCCGCCCTCGCGGCGAGGATCCCGGTCGTACTCACCTCCCGCATCGGCGCCGGACCAGCCCTGGACGCCACCTACGCCTTCCCCGGCTCGGAGATCGACCTGCGGCAGCAGGGACTGATCGGTGCCGGGTTCCTCGACCCGTACAAGGCCCGTATCCTGCTGCACACCCTGCTCGCCGTCAGCGCCGACCGCGACACCGTCATCGCCGGGATCACCGCCGCCAGCGGCACCGGAGACCCCGCCCTCTGGCCCTGGGCCAACGCCGCCTGGGACCGGACGCAACGTCGATGACCAGACCGACAGCAGAGCCCTCCCCCGCACCGGCGCCCATTCCCCGTTTGACGTCCCCGCCGAGACCGCTGTGGCAGCGGATCTACCCCGGCCGCTCACCCTCGAGCCACTCGTCGAAGGTGGTCGGCATGATGCGGGCCCCTTCGCCCGGCAGCAACACTGTGCCGGCCATTGAGGAGTCGAAGATGGCCGACCACGTCGGTACGAGCCGCACCGTGTGGCCGCGGGCCTCGTTGGTGCGGCGCGCCAGATCGACGAGGTCCTGCGGCTCCGGGCCGGCGACGTCGGCGTAGCGGCCCCGCGGCTGACCCACCGCGACCTCGGCGAGGACCTCGGCCACGTCCCGGGGCGCGATCGGCTGCACGAGCAGGGGCGCGATGGTGGCGGCACCGTCCAGCTCGGTCCAGCTTGCGACCATCGCGGCGAAGTCGTGAAACTGGGTGGCCGGGACGATGGTCCACGGCAGGGGACCACCAGCCACGAGGCGCTCCTGCTCGCGTTTGCCCGCGTAGTGTGCGGTGCCCTCGACGCGGTCAATCCCGACGATCGACAGGAGAACGTGGTGTCGGATTCCGGCCCGCTCCCCCGCGGCGAGCAGGTGTCGGGTGGTGGCGCCGAAATACGCCACGGCTTCCGCGGGACCGGTCGGCGGCGCGTTGGTGGCGTCGATGACCGCGTCCACACCACCGAGGGCATGGTCGAGCCCGTCGCCGGTGGACAGGTCCACACCCAGCGATCGGCTGATGCGTACGACATCGTGCCCGTCCCGTTCGAGGGCGGCGGCGGTGAGCGTGCCGATGTTGCCGGTGGCCCCAGCGACGGCGATCCGCATGACGGTGCTCCTCTCATCAGCTACCGCGCTGACCGTATCTCGGACTATACGGATCCACAATATCTACAATATGCTGTGCGGGTGAAGTTGCCCGTCAGCACCGAATGGCTGTTGCACTGCGCCGCGACACTGGCGCAACTCGACCCGAGCTCCACCGCGTCGGCGGCACAACTCGCGCGGTACTACGACCTTCCTGCGCCCTACCTCGCCAAGCAGCTACAGGCACTCGTCAAGGCCGGCGTTCTGGTCGCGACGACCGGTCCCACCGGTGGGTTCCGACTCGCGCAACCGGCATCCGAGATCACCCTGCTGCGGATCGTCGAGGCGGTCGACGGCTCCTCCCCGCCATACACGTGCCGCGAGATCCGCCAACAAGGGCAGGGAGCACTCCCCGCCGACGAGTGCCAGAGCCGGTGCGTCCTCGCCGAGAAGATGGCCGAGGCGCACGAGGCGTGGCGGCGCAGTCTCGCCGGCGTCTCCCTCGCCGACATCATCGCCACCCTGCCCCCGGTGGCACCGGCCCGCACCCGCTCACGCCTCACCTCGACAGGCAGCGCCGACCCGACGCACCCGGCACCCTGCTCGCCGTCGGCGCCGACCGCGACACCGTCATCGCCGGACCCACCGCCGCCAGCGGCACCGGAGACCCCGCCCTCTGGCCCTGGGCCAGTTCCGCCTCCGATCGGATACCACGTCGATGACCAGACCGACAGCAGAACCCAACCCCACCGAACCCAGGTCCACCACCCAACTCGTCGACCTGTCACACCTGGTGCGGCACGGCATGACGACCTACCCGGGTCTGCCTGGTCCACACATTGAGGACCACCTGTCCCGCGAGGAGTCCCGGACCCACTACGCGCCGGACACCGAGTTCCAGATCGGCAGGATGACCCTGGTGGCCAACACCGGCACCTATCTGGACGCCCCCTTCCACCGTTTCGCCGACGGCGCCGACCTCGCTGAGGTGCCGCTGTCACGCCTGGTGGACGTGCCGGGTGTACTCGTTGACGTCCACGCCGCCCCGACGCCGGCCATCGGCGCGGACGCGTTCGCCGGCCGCATGGTGACCGGACGAGCGGTGCTGGTTCGCACCGGCTGGGACCGACATTGGGGCACTCCGACCTACGGCACCGACGGTCATCCCTTTCTCACCGCCGAGGCAGCCGCCTGGCTGGCCTCGCAGAATCCCGCGGTGGTCGGGATCGATTCGGTCAACATCGACGACGTGGCCGACCTGCGCCGTCCGGCACACACCGAGCTGCTGGCCGCCGGCATTCCGGTCGTCGAGCACCTGCGCGGGCTGGAAGGGCTGCCGGCAGGAGGCTTCCGCTTCTCCGCCGCTCCGCTCGCCGTGGTGGGCATGGGAACCTTCCCGGTCCGGGCGTACGCGCTGATCGACCCGGCCTGACCCGCGCCGGCCCGCTCGTCGCTGCCGGGCTGGACAAAGAACGGTAGTCGCGTCGAGTTCGCGCGGATTCAGCCGGCGGTGTCGCGGACCGCCTGGGCGAAGACCTCGGAGCGGTGCTCGAAGTTACGGAACTGCCCGTAGCTCGGTGCCGCTGGCGACAGCAGCACCACCCCGCCGGCCGGAGTGACCCGCCGGGCCAGCCGAACCGCCTCGACCAGATCGCCGGTGACATCGCATCGGACCTTCGGCAACCCGTCCAGCGCGGCGACGATCCGCGCCCCGCTGTCCGGTACGCCGATCACGGTGATCTCCCGCTCGGCGAGGTGATCGCGCAGCGGCGTGTAGTCCAGGCCCCGGTCGGCACCGCCGACGATCACGGTAAGCGCCCGCCCGTCGTACGCGTCGATCGCGTGCATGGCCGCGTACGGGCTGGTGGCGAGGGTGTCGTCGACGAAGGTGAGACCGGACGGATCAACGATCTCGGTGAGCCGGTGTGCCAACCCCTGGAACCCGGCGACGGCCACCGCCAGGGTGTCCCGGCGGGCGAGCACGTCGACGCCGAGCACGTCGAGCACGGCCAGCGCCACGCAGAGGTTGCCCTCGTTGTGCCGTCCGACCAGCGGCAGCACCGCCCGGGGGAAGAGCGGCTGGTCGCCGAGGTGGAACCAGGGCGTGCCGTCCGGGCCGCCCGCCACGTGGGTGGTGTCGGGGGTGCCGGCTCGCACAACGGGCCGGTCACCGAGCTCGGCGGCGAGCCGCGGGTCGGCGCCGTTGACCACGACGGTCTCCGGGCCGTGGGCGAGCAGGTTGAGCTTGTCCCGGTAGTACTCCCGTTCGCCGCCGTGGGCGTCCAGGTGCTCGGGGAAGAGCGCGGTCACCACCGCCACCCGGGGCGAGTCGGTCAAGTCGCTGCACTGGTAGCTGGAGAGCTCCAGCACGTAGAGGTCGGCCGCCGGCAGGTCCAACGTCGGCACCCCGATGTTGCCACCGAAGACGTTGGGCTGGTCCACCGCGGCGAGCAGGTGGCTGATCAGGCTGGAGGTGGTGCTCTTGCCCTTGCTGCCGGTGACCCCGACGGTGCGGGCGGCGTGGTCGGCCATCCAGAGCGCCGTGCCCTGGGTGACCGGCACCTGACGTCGCCACAGCTCGGCCAGCCACGGGTGGGTGTTCGGGACACCCGGCGAGCGGACCACCACGTCGGCGGCGGCCAGCCGTTGCGCCCCCGCGTCGCCGGTGACCAGCGGCGCCGCCGTCGCGAGAAATCCGTCCCAGGGCGGGCTGACCGTCGAGCCGCCGTCGTCGACAGCGACCAGGTCCGCCGGGCCGTGCGCGGCGATCGCGACCACCGCCGCTCGTCCCTCCCGACCGGTCCCCCAGACCGCGACTTTGCGTCCGCGCAGGTCAGACAGGCGCACGGGCTCTCCTCGAAATATCGACGACGTCGGTGGGCGGTCCGGGCGCACTCGGGCACGGCGGACGAACCAGGGCCTAGTATGGCGTGTGCCCAACGAGCAGCTGCGGCGGATGGACGCCTTCACCTTCCCGTCCTACTCCTTCGACCTGTCCACCGGGGAGGCGTTGTTCGACTACGCCCTGACCGGGCCGGACGGCGAGCAACGTTTCACGGAGGTGATCACCCTCCCGCTGCCCGCGTCACCCCCCTCGGATGAGCGGGTAGCCACCCTGGGGCGGGTCCTGGAGCTCCTGCACGTGATCGCCGGGGTCAGCTACTACAAGACTGCCGCCCCGCACCGGCTGGTGCTGCCGGCTCCGCTGGGGCCGTCCGCCGTCGCGTTGGTCACCGCCGTCTACACCAAGGGCCTCGCGGAGTACGCGTACCGCAACGCGCTGCCGCACGTGCTGCGGCTGCGTCCCGAGGTGCCCTCTGGTGAGGTCACCCCACCGGTCGGGTACGACACCGACGGCCGGCGACCACTGTCGGCGGTCGGGGGCGGCAAGGACTCGATCGTCAGCCTGGAGGCGCTGCGCCGGGACGGGCTGGACCCGTTGCCGTTCTCGGTCAACCCCAACCGGGTGATCGAGGCGGTGAACGTCGCCTCCGGGTTGCCGGCGCTGGCGGCACGACGGCGCATCGACCCGGTGCTGTTCGACCTGAACGCCGCCGGTGCGTTGAACGGCCACATTCCGGTGACCGCGATCAACTCGCTGATCGCGGTGGCCACCTCGGTGCTGAACGGGCTGGGCCCCGTGGTGATGTCCAACGAGCGCTCGGCGTCGGACCCGAACCTGATCTGGGACGGGCACCAGATCAATCACCAGTGGTCCAAGGGCGTCGAGGCGGAGGGACTGCTGCGCGGGGCGCTCGAGGAGCACGCCGGTCTCACCGACCCGTACTTCTCCCTGCTGCGCCAGCTCTCGGAGCTGCACATCGCCCGGACCTTCGCCCGAATCGGCGGCTACGACGACGTGGTGACCAGCTGCAACGCCGCGTTCAAGCTTCGTGGCGCGAGTGATCGCTGGTGCCGGGACTGCCCCAAGTGCCGGTTCGTCTTCCTCGCCCTGGCGCCGTTCATGCCGCGCGAGCGGATCACCCGTGTCTTCGGCGGCGATCTGCTGGCCGACCCGGCGCAACTACCCGGCTACCGGGAGCTGCTGGGCGTGGACGGGCACAAGCCGTTCGAGTGTGTCGGCGAGGTCGAGGAGTCGGTGGTGGCGCTCAGCCTGCTCGGGGAGCAGTCGGGATGGCGCGACGCGCCGGTGGTAAGCGCCCTGATCGACGCGGTCCCGGAGACGGCCTGGAAGACGGCGGCCACCTCCGCCGTCTTCACACCGGGCGGACCCAGCTTCACCCCCACCCGATACGCCGACGCCCTCGGCTCCCTCACCGAGCCGGCTCGGAACCTGCCCGGGTGACGCTGGCCGCCACGGGCCTGCGGATCGCGTCCAGGGCCAGCAGGGCCACGTGCAGACCGAGGCAGGCGTCCACCGAGTCGAGGTCCACGTCGAGGATTCGACCGATCCGGGCCAGGCGTTCGTAGAACGCCGGGCGGGACAGGTGCGCCGCGACGGCGCCGGCAGACTTGTTCCGGCCCTGCTCCAGGTACGCCCGCAGCGTGCCGAGTAGCTGTTCCCGGGGGTGCTGCGCATCGTAGGACAGCAGGGCGCCCAGCTCCCGCTCGACGAAGGTCTGTAGGGACGGCTCGTCTCGCAGCAGGTGCAGCAGGCCGGCGAGCCCGACGTGCGGCAACCGGTAGATCGGCAGGTCCCGCCGATCCCGGCGGGCCGCCTCGGCCACCTGCCGCGCCTCGACCAGGGAGCGGCGCGCCTCCCGCAGACTGCCCACGCCCGAGCCGGCACCGATCACGGTGGTGCCGGCCGGGTCGGGGCGGCCCGTGCTCCGCCCGCCGTTTGATGGGGCGTTGACTCGCCCGGGGAACAGTTCGGGGCGGGCCCGGCGGAGCTCCGCGACGAAGGCGGTGAGAGCCCGTTCTTCGCCGGAATGGTCAGGCAACGCGAGCAGCACACCGACCGCCTGGTCGTCGAGCGCACTGGTCAACGCGGTCAGCTGCGCCTCGTGTACGGCGTGGCCGACTGCCTCGGCGAGTTCCCGCAGCCGGACCGAGCCGGCCCGCGGCCCTCCCCCGGGTACGTGACCGCCCTCGTCGGACATGGCCTGATCCGGATCGTCGGCCCGGTACCGGACCACCACCCCCACCAGGTGCCGCCCCTCCAACGGCACACCGAGGGCGCGGGCCCGCAGGGCCACCTCGTCCACCGGCCGGGCGTGATCGAGCAGGGCCGCCAGCAGGGTACGGTGCACCTGCCGTTCCAGGCCCTCGGCATCCCGCCGGATCAGCCGGCCCAGCGCGAGGCTCGACGCCGCCCGTTCCACCAGGATCGTCAGTCGGGTGGGCGGGGTGTCCGGCCGATCTCCGGGGGACGCCGCACTGCCACCGAGCCAGCGCACCAGCAGCCTCCCCCAGTCCTGCCCCCGGGCACCGACCATGGTCACCAGCCAGCCGCTGTCCACGTCGTACGCGGTCCGGCCCGCCGGCAGAATCCCCCGGGACAGCTGCTCCCAGCCGTCGAGCAGCAGCGTGGCGCTGCCGCCCGCCGGGTCGTAGGCGAGCACCTGCCGGGACAGGTTCTCCAGCACCACCGCGCAGCCGGAGAGTTCAGCCGCCTGTCGGACCACCTCCTCCGGTCCCGCGCCCTCCATCGAGAGCTCGGTGAAGCGCTGATGGATCTCCTCGGTGGCGCGCAACTCGGCGAGCTGGGCATCCACGATCAACGCGTGCACCGCCTCGGTGACCCGTACGAACGGGGTGGCCCGACGCAGCTCGACCAGGGGCAGCCCGTGTCGGGCGGCCGCGGCGGCCATCGCGCGGGGCACCCCGCCGAAGTAGCGGCGGCCCAGCTCGACGACGAGGCCGGCGACGCCGACAGCCGCCAGGTCCGCGATGAACGCCCGCAGCCCGGCGTTGTCGGCCGGCAGCCCGATCCCGGTGGTTAGTACCAGTTCGCCGCCCCCGAGCAGGGTGGCGATGTCGGGCACCTCGGCCACGTGCACCCAGCGGACCCGTCGGTCCAACGCGGCTTCGCCGGCGACGACGCGGGGCGCGCCGGAGCGCACCGGTTCGAGCGCGAGCACTTCCCGAATGGTGGGGAACACGGCGACACGCTACCTCGTATGACGTTGGTCACCGGGCTCCCGTGCCTCGCGGCGGCGGCCGGGGGTGGACAGCGGTGCGCAGCGCGGCGCGGGGCGCCCGGTACCAGTGGTCAGAGCGGGTCGTCCCGGCCCAGTTCCCAGCAGGCGACGGCGGTGGCGGCGGCGACGTTGAGCGAGTCGACGCTGCGGCGCATCGGGATGACCAACCGGACGTCGCTGGCCTCCATCGCCTCCCGGGTCAGGCCCGAGCCCTCCGCGCCGAGCAGCAGCGCCGCCCGGGCCCGCTGGCCTGGTTCAAGGCGCTGGATCGGCACCGCGTCGGGGGCGGGGGTCAGGGCCAGCACGGAGAAGCCGGCGGCGCGGACCTCGGCGAGCGCGTCGGGCCAGGGGCCGAGCGTCGCGTACGGCACGGCGAACACCTCCCCCATGCTGACCCGGACGCTACGGCGGTAGAGCGGGTCGGCGCAGGTCGGGGAGAGCAGCACCGCGTCCACACCGAGCCCGGCGACGGCCCGGAAGATCGAGCCGAGGTTGGTGTGGTTGTTCACGTCTTCGAGGATCACCACCCGGCGGGCGGTGCCGAGCACCTCGGCGGCCGTCGGCTGCCGCTGGCGACGAAACGACGCCAAAACGCCCCGGTGTACGTGGAAGCCGGTGATCTGGCGCAGCACGTCCGGGGTGGCGGCGTAGACCGGGGCCTCGCCGGTGTGCAGGTCGGCGATCTGCTCCACCCGCTTGGCGTCCACCAGGTAGGACCGGGCCGGGTAGCCGGCGCGCAGCGCTCGCCGCAACACCAGTTCGCCCTCGGCGATGAAGAGGCCGTGCGGTGGCTCCCAGCGGGTCCGCAGCTCCACGTCGGTGAGCGCGCGGTAGTCGGCGATCCGGTCGTCGTCGGGGTCGGTGATCTGGTGGACGGGCACCGGACGATTCTGCCGGACGCCGTTGACGACACCCCGCCCACCCGGCCGGACGCCCTCCTCGACCGGAGTGCCTGCTCGACCGGAGTGCCTGCTCGGCCCGGCATGTGACGAGCAGCGACAGTCGGGGCGGGAGGAGCGTGGGCGACGCGGGGACACGAGCGCGCCCGCCCCGAGCCGGGGCGGGCGCGCTCTCCTGCCGTCGGTCAGCTGCCGTCGGTGAGTTGGGTGACGAAGGCCCGCCACGCCGCCGGGCCGAAGACCAACGCCGGCCCGGTCGGATCCTTGGAGTCCCGCACGCCGACGACGCCCGGAAGATTGTCGGCGACCTCGACGCACGAGCCACCGTTGTTGCCGCTCTTGCGCCATCGCGCACCGGTCAGGTCCATGATCCCGGCGCTTCCCTGATCAGCTCCAAGGAGGAAAGCTCGGGGGAGGGCTTCGCCCCGGATACGCTCCCACCTTCGGCTCAGGGTAGCAACGTCGGCGGGCTGGCGGAGGATCTGCGCGGGCGCCTGACTGTCGACGTGGGCCGACTGGTAGAGCACCCCCTCGAAGATGACGGCGGTCAGCAGCGGGGGCGGTCCGTGCGGAGGATGGCCTGTCGGCTGATCCGGGAGGCGACGAGCTCGTCGACCTCGCCCGGGGTCAGCGCCTCGCCGGCGAGGGTCGCGCGGGCGTAGTCCTCTGTCTGGAGCAGGCCGGGTATCCAGGTGTGCTCGAACCAGCGCACCGCGACCGCTTCGCGCTCCCAGTCAACCCACTCCCGCAACCACTCCGGCTCGCGACGTTTGACGACATCCGGCCAAAGGTCCTCAACGTCCCGGCCGAGGATGGTGGCCACCTGCACCCGGCGACGGGGCTGCGGAACGCGTCCCGGCGTAGTCCAACGCGCCGCCGTCTTCGGGTCAACACCGGTCTGGGCAGCCAGACTCTCCGCGGTCTCCCCCGCCTCGACCATGGCCGCTGCAATGCATAGTTCATCCTGCCTCCATTCAAGGGATGCTCTCGGACGTCCCAACAACGTGCACAAATGCTGTGTACTCATCCCATGGCGTGTTGAAAGAGTGTCCGTCATGGACACACGTCGGGGGAGGACCCGAATTTCGTCGGAGAAGCTGAGGGAGCGCCTGCACCCGGAATGGGTTCAGGGCAATCCACCAGCCGCGAAAGCAAGGATGACCGATGCATCAAAAGCCGCTGGTCGGGGCCACTACAAACCGTCGTCTCGGACCACTACTGCCGAGTGCCGCGCGGAGCCGACTGAGCCATTCCGCGCCGTTTCAACAGCTCCCCGGCAACACATTCAAGGTCAATAGACCACACCCGCGCTTTGCCGCCAGCACGTTTCCTGGGGTGCAGGGTGCGTCGATTGTGACACTGTCTCATCTTTGGTGGCGACCGGGGCGCCACCGGCAGATGACCGCACTGGCCGGCTTCATCGCCACATAGCGCTGCCCCGTTTCAGCGTTTTTTTCGGTTTCGTGTTTGTCTGCGTGCGGTGTCGGTTTAGCGTCCGGGGTTGGGTGCTACCGCCTGTTCGGTAGCCGAGGAGCGCCGTCCCGGCCCTCGCGGCTGGCAGGGTTCCTCGCCGTTCGCTGGGAAGGGGCGTTGACACCGGATGAGACATCAGGACCACAACCGCGGACACGAGTGGGATCGCTTTGGTGGTGACCCTGCACGACCACGGTGGCGGTGGTGGGTCGTCGGCTTGGTGGGTATGACCGGCTTGGCATTAACTGTCGTTGGTGGTGTGGCGACACCGGCCGTCGGTGCGGGCGGACGTGTCCTCACCAGCGCCGAGGAGCAGCCGGGGGCGTCCGCTGGGGATCGGCCCGGAGGCGGGTACCGCGACGACGGCAAGGGTGCTGTCGAGGGCTTGGGTGAGGCCAAGGGGAGGAAGGGGGGTAAGGGGCAGGGTGTGCCGGTCGCGTGCGATGCGGACGCGTTGATTGCCGCGATCAGTGCGGGCAATGCGCGTGGTGGTGCCGTGCTCGACCTGGCCAAGGGCTGCACCTACCTGCTCACCGCTGATCTCGGGGGTGCTGGTCTGCCCGTGATTACCGCCCCGATCACGCTCAATGGTGGTAAGCACACGACTATCAAGCGGGCAGCTGCGGTTGACCAGTTCCGGATCCTCACCGTCGACACCGGCGGTGACCTCACCCTCAACCACCTGACCATCACCGGCGCGCAGACCGTCCAAAACGGCGGGGCGATCTTCGTCAACACCGGTGGTGCTCTCACCCTTGATCGCACCATGCTCATGCGCAACATCAGCGCACAGGGGGGTGGTGGCATCCGAAACCTGGGAACCACCACCGTCACACACTCCCGCATCGAACGGAACATCGCCGGCGAGAACGGGGGTGGAGTCCTCAACACGGGCGTGCTCAGGATTCACTCCTCCGCTGTGGACGGCAACGTCGCCACCAATGGTGGTGGCATCTCCAGCACCGGCACCGTTACTGCTGCCCACAGTGCAATCACCGGGAATCGGGCAACATCCGTGGTCGGCGGTGGACTGCTCGTCACCGGAGGAACCGCATCAATTACCGACTCTCGGGTAGTCCGAAACTCCTCCAACGTCGAGGGCGGCGGAGTGGCGTCCATTACCTCGCAGATCACCCTGCACCGGGTCGTCATCGCTGACAACGCCGCCCGCGCTGGAAGCGGCGGGCTACTTGTCGGCGCCTCCTCGGCCGTCGTCCGGCAGAGTGTCATCGAGGGCAACAACACCGCCAACACCGATGGCGGAGGCGTCTTCAACGCTGGCGACTTGTCACTGTTCGACACCCAGATCCGTGGCAACCGTGCCGCTCGTGGTGCGGGCATCTATAATGACGCACTCGGCGCGCTCGCCCTGTATAGCAGCACGATCAAGAAGAATATCGCCGTCACCGACGGTGGTGGAATCTTCAACGAGCCGGGTGCAACGGTCGAGCTGAACACGGCTACTGGCACGACTGTCATCAAGAACCGGCCCAACAACTGCGTGAACGTTGTCGGCTGCCCGGGCTGAGGCCATCGCGCCGGACAACACCATGGGTTCCGCCCCGTGCCCGTGTGGCGCGGAGCGGAACCCGTTTGGTTGTCGTGGGACGGAGTCGCCGTCGCGGTACACCCGGCTATCGCGTGACGGAACAGGCCATTAACAGCCACGACTGCGATGTCCGCTGGATCGCTACGGACGACGTTGTGGCGGTGTGCTGGTATCGGTTCACCTGGTCCGGGCTGGTGGACGGCCAGCCACGATCTGGCGGCGGGCGGGGGACGAACGTACTGACACGTCGGGATGGCTCGTGGCAGATGGTGCATGAGCATCTATCCCACTGACCTGGATTGACGATGACTGATCCGCGCCCTCGTCGGGTTGCAGCGCCCGGTACCGCGTGGAGCGGCCTCCACCGAGCGTGGTCATGGCGAGTCGACCGGTTGTAGCGGCAGCCCACCGATGGATTCCAGATCAAGGGGCGCGGTCAGACCCGACAGCTCGACCAGCTGGACGCCGTCGCCGTCACCGTCCGCGAACCGGATCCACGGGTCCTCACCGTCGAGGAGTGACTGCCAGGCCGCACGGGTGGCCGCTGGGACCGCGACGTGGACGCGCGCGACCGCG
Organism: Salinispora tropica CNB-440; assembly: GCF_000016425.1. Classification (GTDB taxonomy): domain Bacteria; phylum Actinomycetota; class Actinomycetes; order Mycobacteriales; family Micromonosporaceae; genus Micromonospora; species Micromonospora tropica. The sequence goes on from NC_009380.1 coordinate 3,443,857, forward strand.
GTGGCGCCGTTGGCATGCACGACCCGCTCCGGCCGGGCTTGCGGCCGGTAGGCGGACATGGCGAACGGCAGGCTCGGGTCCTGCGGCACGGCGAGCTGCCAGCGGAGGGTGACGCCGTCCGGGGTCGACCTGCGCATGTTCAGAATCCGGCTCATCGGCACGCCCGCGGCGACGAGCCGGTCCCGTTCAACGCTGATCGACTCGTCGTCGGTCTCGACGGACACATCGATCCACGAACCGTCCCGTCCGGCCCACCGTTCCACCCGCCGCCGCATGCCACGGCCGCCGTACAACTGGACCGCCCACCGTAGCGGTAGAGACAGCCGCGGAACCCGGACCAGCTCAATAAACGGACCCTCCTCGAACCAGATCAACGCATTCGAACTGCGGTCGGGCCGACGACCATAGACGACCGTGAACCCGAGCTGCTGGAACGCTCGCACTGCGGCGTGGATGTCATCCACCCGGTGCAGGATGTGGCTGCAACGCACGCGATTCCCCTATGAAGTAACGGATAGGAACTCTGACCGTATGGCTACGGGGCGCTGGGCGACAATCGCCACTGCGGCCAACGCCTCATCGACTCCTGGAAGCTATCCCCTTTACCGGCGCCGGAGGGCGGTGGCGAATATCCGCTTGGCCTCGGGGACGATCAGTGGGATCAGTCCGGGTCCGGCCGGCGATGTCGGCGGGGGCTGACATCGTCGACATGACCCTAGGTCTGGACCGGCTCGGCGAAGTCGTGTTCGTGTTCGTGTAGGTCACCCAAGTCCCACTCGGGAAACGGGTCGGGCAGTGCACGCCACAAGGATTCCCCGGCGGCGACCTCCGAATCGGTGAGCAGGCAGGCGGTCAGGGCAGCCCGCAGCCCTTCGCTGTCCAGGTTGACGCCGATGAGGACCAGTTCCTGCTGCCGGTCACCGAACACCGGATGCCAGCGGGACTCCAGGTCCGCCCGTTCGGCCGGGTCCTCCGGCCACTCCCCAGACACCGCGATCGGCACACCCGCCGGGTCGCACCGGCCGGACGCACCGGCCTGTGACCAGAGGGCCATCACGTCCGGGCGGCTGGCCAGCCACAGGAACCCTTTCGATCGCACCACTCCGAAGGTATCCAGGCCGTCGGCGAGCAGCTCCCACAGGCGCTGCGGGTGGAACGGCCGGTGGTCGCGGAACACGATGCTGGAAATGCCGTATTCCTCGGTCTCCGGCACGTGCTCGCCGTTGAGCTCAGCCACCCAACCGGGCGCGGTCTCCGCCCGCTCCAGGTCGAACCAGCCGGTGTTCAGGATCATCGCTGGTGCCACCCGGCCGTGCACTGCACGAACTTGACGGGCGGCCGGGTTGAGCCGGGTCAGCAGAGCCTCCACCACCGTCAGGTCCTCCGCGGCCAACAGATCGGTCTTGTTGACCACCAGCACATCGGCGAACTCGATCTGGTCAACCAGCAGGTCCGCGATACTCCGGTCGTCCCCCTCGTACGCGGCCAGGCCGCGCGACTCAAGTGTCTCCCCCGCCTCGATCCGAGCCAGCAGACCAGCAGCATCGACCACAGTGACCGTGGTATCCAACCGGGCCAGGTCGTCCAGGATCTGTCCGGCCTCCACGCCGAAGGCGAACGTGGCGGCCACCGGCATCGGTTCGGAGATCCCACTGGACTCGATCAGCAGATAGTCGAACCGGCCCAGGCGCGCCAGCCGCGCCACCTCGTCGAGCAGGTCGTCGCGCAGCGTGCAGCAGATGCAGCCATTTGTCAGCTCCACCAGCCGCTCTTCGGTACGCGACAACGCGCCGCCGTCGCGGACCAACGCGGCGTCAATGTTGATCTCACTCATGTCGTTGACGATCACCGCTACCCGCAGTCCGTCGCGGTTAGCCAGGACATGGTTGAGCAGGCTGGTCTTGCCGGCCCCGAGGAACCCCGACAGCACCGTCACCGGCAGCCGGTCACTCACGGCGTATCCACCACCTGGCGCCCCTTGTACAGGCCGCAGTGCGTGCACGCCCGGTGCGGCACCACCATCTCCTTTCGTGGACAGGGGCAGGGGGCCAACTGCGGCACGCTCGCCTTCCACTGCGCCCGCCGATGCCGGGTGTTCGACCGCGACATCTTCCGCTTGGGAACGGCCATGAGGATCTCCTTCTCGACACGTCGCACCAGATCCTATCGGCAACGGTTGTCGTTTCCATAACTGCCGGTCCCGATCTTCGGAGTGAGGTGGGACACCGCGGCGGCCATCGCGCTGCGGCAGGTCATGGCCCTCGAACCGGGCACGGCGAGCGGGACAGCCCGCCGGCCCGCCAGACTTCCCCGGCCTCGACGGGTTACCGGTGACCATCCGTTACCCGGTCGGCCGATGCTGCACCCAGAGCCCACGTTCGTGGTCATTGATTGACATCGAATCCGGTACGGCGCGTGCAGTGGTAGTGGCGCGTTCCGACCTGGCGGGCGACGAGTCGCCAGGCCAGGGATCTGATCGCCGCGCCGAGGCTGCGATCGACGGATCAGGATTCGACCCGTACCTCAGCGTCGGCCGCACCACGGACAGTACGCAGAAGCTCTGCCTCGGCCGTCACCTCGGCCGTCACGGGGGCCGGCAGCCGCTCGAACTCCGTGGCCGTGACAGCGAGGCGTCCACCCGCCATCCACGTCCGCCTAGTCGTTGCGGCGCTCCGCGACGTGACCACGCCAGCCGCAGCGACTCGTCGTCGGCCACCCGGCCCGCCCGGACAGCGAACGCCTGGCGGGCCGTGCCGTACGGGGTGTCCTGGACACCGAGGTCCAGCACAGCCAACCGGGAAGGCTCGACCGCTGGCCGATCAACCCACGTTGGTGATCAGCCACGGTTCAGCCGGTCGAGCCAGCGGCGCAACTCGCCGAACGGGCCACGGTCGTCGCCGGGCTCCCGTTGCGGCCCACGACCCTGTTCAGGGTCCTCGGCCGGGGTACGCGGATCACCGACCAGCTCCGGACTGGGCGCGACAAACCCCTGCTCCGGCTCTCCCTGCACGGCAGTGGAGATCACCTCGGCGACCGCGTCGATCACCTGCGCCTGCACCGCCTTGCCCACCAGGTCGGTCGTGTCGTCGGGGTTCGCGGCGATGCCGGCGACCGCGACCTGCGGGGTGAAGCCGACGAAGGTCTCCGTGGCGTTTCCCTCGGAGCTGCCGGTCTTGCCGGCGACCGGCCGGCCATCCAGGATCTGGTTCACCGAGGTGGCGGTGCCGCCGTTGCACTGGTCAGCCGAGGAGCGCTGGCCGACCGGGCAGCGGGCGGCATCGGTGGCGGCCCGCGCCACATCCGCGTCGAGCACCCGCTCGCAGGAGGGCCCGACCGACACCGCCGAGCCGTCCGGCGCAGTCACCGAGACCACCGGCAGCGGCGCGCAGTACGTCCCCTCCGCCGCGACGGTGGCGTACGCGTTGGCCAGGTCCAGCGGGGTGGCGGCGGCCACGCCGAGGGTGAACGAACCCCAGTTCTCGGCGTTGTTCTCCGCGAACGCCGCGTCGGCCTCGGACCGGAAGGTGATGCCGAGACGCTGCGCCATCTCCACCACCTTCTCCGGCCCGACCTGCTCGGAGAGCCAGACGAAGTACGTGTTCACCGAACGACCGAAGCCGTCCCACATCATCCGATAGCCGTCCATCCACTCCGGGTTGGAGTTGGCCGGGCACCAGCGTCCGTCGCAGCTGCCGTCGCCCTCGGCCTCGTACCGGGTGGGCAACTGGCTCGGCGCGTCGAAGCCGGTGGAGAGGGGCATCCCCGCTTCCAGGGCGGCGAGCATGGTGAACAGCTTGAAGGTCGAACCGGCCTGGTAGCCGGCGACGCTGTCGCCACCGGAGATCAGTGGGTTCACCGTGTTCGGGTAGTTCGGCTGCCCGGCCGGGTTCGCCTCCAGGCTGTAGTGCCGGTTCACCGCCATCGCGAGCACTCGGCCGGTGCCGGGCTCCACCGCCGCGACCGGCAACGCTCGCTCGTTGTCGTACCCGTAGACGCTGGTGACCTGCTGCTGCGCCGTCGCCTGGACCGCCGGATCCAGCGAGGTGACCACGGTGTAGCCGCCCCGGCGCAGTGCCTGTTCCCGCTCCTCGACGGTCTCACCGAAGGCCGGCTGGGTGAGCCACCACTGGCGTAGGTAGTCGCAGAAGAAGCCCCAGTCGTCGTTGCCGTTGGCCGGGGCGGTGCAGCCGTTGGGCTGGGCGGTGGGGCGCAGCGTCAGCGGCTCCACCTTCGTGGTGGCGGCCTCACCGGCGGTGATCTCGCCGGTGGCGACCATCGCGTCGAGCACGTACGCCCGCCGGACCAGCGCCGCCTCCTGGTCGCCGTCGATCGGGTTGTACGCCTCGGGCGACTGCACCAGGCCGGCGAGCAGCGCCGATTCGCTGAGGGTCAGCTCCGCCGGGGTCTTGGCGAAGTACCGCTGGCTGGCCGCCGAGACACCGTACGCGCCGGAGCCGAAGTAGGCGATGTTCAGGTAACGGTTGAGGATCTCGTCCTTGCTGAGCCGCTGCTCGAGCGCGTTGGCGTACCGGATCTCCTGAAGCTTGCGCTCGACCGTCTGCTCGGTTGCCGCGGCGCGTTCCTCGGCCGTCAGTCCGGGATCGGTCTTGAGCACGTTGCGGACGTACTGCATGGTCAACGTCGAGCCACCCTGCGCGGTCTCGCCGCCGGTCACGTTGGCGACCAGGGCCCGGGCCATCCCCCGCAGGTCCACGCCACCGTGGTCGTAGAAGCGGCGATCCTCGGCCGCCACGATCGCCGCCTGCATCGACGGTGCGATCTCGTCGAGCCCCACGTCGGTACGGTTGACGTCGTAGAAGCTCGTGATCAACGTCGTGCCGTCGTTGGCGTACAGGTAGGAGCGCTGCGGTGTGGCCGGGGTCCGCAGCGCATCCGGCAGCGACGAGTAGCTCCCGAGCACCGACCGGGCCGCGAACCCGAGCAGCAGGTTGCCGGGCAGCACGGCGACCGCCAGGACAACACCAGCAAGCAGGCCGGCGAGCAGCACGGTGAACAGCCGAGACAACGGCGTACGGGGCAGGGCCATGGAGTCCAGGATTGCCAGGAAATACGCGAACCGGCCAGCCTGAACGACGACTGTCAGCCAATTCACCGGCTACTGCCAGCAGTTTCACGGCTCAACCGCCCGGGGCATCGCTCCGGTGGATAAAACGGGCATGAGATCGCACACCGCCGGATTTACCAGGTTTTACCGGCTTGTTCCCTAATTGTATGGTTAATACGATTAAAGAAGTTGGCCAGGGCGATCTGGAGGGTTATCGCACCCAGTTGCTCCTCGCTGAAGTGTGCGGCGGCGGCGTCCCAGATCTGGTCGGTCACGCCCGCTGCACCGTCCTGGATCCGGGTGGCCGCTTCCGCCAGGGCGAAGGCCGCCCGCTCCGCCTCGGTGTAGAAGGGCGTATTACGCCAGGCGATCACGTTGTGCAACCGCTCCTCTGTCTCGCCGACCTCCTTCGCGGACCGAAGCGAGGTGAAGACACACGGGCTGCAACCGTTGATCTGGCTGATTCGCAGGTGAATCAGGGACAGCAGACCCGGGGCGACGCCCCCGGCATGAATCGCCTTGCCGAGATGCTGGACCGCTGTCATCACGTCGGGACTGGTCAGACTTGGCATACGCGTTTCCATCGGTGTGCTCCCTCATCGCTGGTTCAGCAGTGACCTGAGCCCCTCAGACCCTGGGGACTGTCACCAACCATGCGGGAGCAGAGCCGGGGAGGGTACCAACGTGTCTGAAACTAGCCCGACGATGGACCTGCCCGCCCTTCAGTGATCCCGGCCGAGACAGGTCAGCCCGCGGCCAGCGGTCCGCCGGTCCCGGCCGGACCGCTGGCGGCCGGCGCGGCCGTGGGGAGGCTGGCGTTGGCGGCATCGCGAACGATGTCCCGTGGCAGCAGACGGCCGGAGCGGTAGCCGATGCCGATGCCAGCGATCAGCGCGAAGATCGCGCCGAAGGTCTGCAACGAACCAATCAGCGAACCCGCCAGGCCGAGCAGCGGCGCCGCGATCATCAACATCGCGCCGTCGCCCACGCTGAACATGCCCGAACGCGCGACCGCCCACCCGGTGGCCAGCCAGCCCAGGCTGTAGCAGGCAGCGCCGACCAGAACCAGGGCCCGGGCCGTGGTGCCAAAGACCGGCGTCTGCGCGGCCAAGCCCGCGAACGGCAACATCAACACCATGCCCGCGAGGCTGAACAGGAGCCCGGTCACCGCGGCCCGTCGACTCCGGGTCGCCGCCAGCAGACCGGCCAGCGCGAGCACCGCGAGCAGCCCCAGCCAGGTCGCCAGCAGCCAACTCACCAGGTAGAGCGGGCGGCCGCTGGTCGGGTACGGCGCGTTGCCGATGCCCCGGTCGCTCGCCATCGAGACGATCCCAAAGAGGACCGCGTACGCGGGCAGCAGCCACACCGCCGCGCGGGCCAGTCGGCGGATCGACCACGCCCAGGTCGCGTCGGTGGCTGGCCGGGTCGGCGGCGGGTCCCCGATGAACGGCAACACTCCGAACCCGCCACCGGCACGGCGGGTGCCCAGTGGTGCGATCGGGTCGTGCGCCCCGGTTTCCGACGCCGAGGAGTGGCGTTGCCTGTCCGCCTTCTTCATCCGTCACCTCGCTCCGCCCGAGCGGTGCGGGACGCACCGAGGCGCCCCGAAACCTGGTCACCACCCGCCCTATGACTGATGGTGGCAGGCACCGGAGCGCCTCATGAGGTGTTCTCGCGTTATCGCCGACGTCGGCCGTCAGCCCCGCTTGCGCTGGTCGGTGGAGTCGTTCACCACACTGTCCCCGGAGACCGGCTCGGGTGCGGGCAGCCCCTTCGGCTCCGCGCCTCCGGCGGCCTGCGCCTCAGCGACGCGTACCTCGTTGTGGATCTCCTGCGCGGCGTCCGCGGCGGCCCGTGCGGCCTCGTCGGCCTCCCGCTCGACCTGGCTGGCGCCGTCGGCGGCCTCCGGCGACGGGGCGTCATCAGCCATCTGGCTCAGGCCTCCCAGCGCGCCCCCCATGCCCTCCAGCGCCTTGGTCAGCTCGGCCGGGACGATCCAGACCTTGTTGGCGGAGCCGTTGGCGATCTGCGGCAGCGCCTGCAGGTACTGGTAGGCGAGCACCTTCTGGCTCGGGTTCGCCTGGTGAATCGCGTCGAAGACGGTACGGACCGCCTTCGCCTGCCCCTCGGCCTCAAGGATTCGGGCCTGCCGGTCACCGTCGGCGCGCAGCACTGCCGCCTGCTTCTCACCCTCTGCGGTGAGGATCTGCGACTCCTTGTGCCCCTCGGCGGTGAGGATCGCGGCCCGGCGGTCCCGCTCGGCGCGCATCTGCTTCTCCATCGAGTCCCGAATGCTCGGCGGCGGCTCGATCGCCTTGATCTCCACCCGGGTCACCTTGATGCCCCACCGACCGGTGGTCTCGTCCAGCACGCCGGAGAGGTGCCGGTTGATCTCCTCCCGGCTGGTCAGCGCCCGCTCCAGATCAAGAGAGCCGATGACATTGCGCAGTGTGGTCACCGTGAGCTGCTCGATGGCCTGCAGGAAGTTCGAGATCTCGTAGGTGGCGTGGAAGGAGTCCACCACCTTGAAATACAGCACGGTGTCGATCGATACGACCAGGTTGTCCGAGGTGATGACCGGCTGCGGCGGGAAGCTGACTACCTGCTCGCGCATGTCGACCTTGGTGCGTACCGCATCGATGAAGGGCACCAGCATGTTCAGCCCCGGGTCGAGCGTGCGCTTGTATCGGCCGAGCCGCTCCACCACGTCCTGGCGCTGCTGCGGCACGATCCGCACCGCCTGGGCCAGAGTCACCACGCCAATAATCGCCAGAGCTATCAACAGGACCGGCAACAGGAAGTCCATCTACTCACCTTTTCGTCTCAGGTAGCTCGCCGGGCCGGGAAACATCATCCCGCCACACCTGCGCGGTAGCTCCGCGCACCTGGATCACCTGCACCCGGTCCCCCGGCGCGAAGACTTGGGTCGCGTCGTAGGAACGGGCCTGCCACAGCTCGCCGTCGATCTTGACAAGACCGTTGTCGGCGTCGACCCGCTCCAGCACGAGGGCTGTGTTCCCCTCGATCGCTCCGACGCCGAATGCGCGATCCTCGGTCGAGGTGAGGGTAGTCCGACGCCGCAACGCCGGGCGGGCACCCAGCAAGGTCAGCGCCGAGACCACGGCGAAGACGACCGCCTGAATCTCCACGGGCGCCCCGAGCGCGGCCGCGCCGGCAGCCGCGAACGCCCCGACCGCAAACATAATCAGGAACAACGTCGTCGTAAAGATCTCGGCGACGGCGAGCACCACCCCAACGACAATCCACAGCACCGCGTCCACACCACGATCGTGACACGCCGGTGCACGTGTCATCGAGTCGCCGTCTGGCCGTAGCCCTGCGGCACGGTTCAGGCGGGCTCAGCTCGTCGGGCTCAGCTCGTCGGTTCGGTGACGAAATCGATCAACCGCTCCACTGAGTTGATCAAGGGCGTCTCGACATCGGCGAAGGAGTTCACCCGGGACAGGATCCGCCGCCACAACTCGGCGGGCTCGGCCACACCGAGCGCCGCACAGACCCCCTCTTTCCAGGGCTGTCCGGGCGGCACCACCGGCCAGGCCGAGATGTTGAGCGCGGCCGGCCGTACCGCCTGCCACACGTCGACGTAGGGGTGCCCGGTCACCAACACGTGCGGCGAGGTCACCCGGGCCACCACCCGGCTCTCCTTGGAACCAGGGACGAGGTGATCAACAAGTACGCCGAGCCGCCGGCCCGGGCCGGGGGCGAACTCGCGTACCCGGACGGCGAGATCGTCGATCCCGTCCAGCGGCTCCACCACCACACCCTCGACGCGCAGGTCGTCGCCCCAGATCCGCTCCACCAACGCGGCGTCGTGCACCCCCTCCACCCAGATCCGGCTCGCCTTCGCCACCTGGGCCCGGACGGTGTCCACGGCGATCGAGCCAGAGGCGGTCCGCCGCCGAGCGGCCGGCACCGTCGGCCGGGAGGGGCGACGCAGCGTCACCGGCTCGCCATCAAGCAGAAACGCCGCCGGCAGCAGGGGAAAGGTGCGTCGCCGTCGATGCCGATCCTCGAGCACCACCGCGCCGGCCTCGAACCCGACCACTGCGCCGCAGAACCCCGAGTCGGCATCCTCGACCACCAGGTCGAGCTCCGCGGCAACCTCCGGGGTGACCCGGCGCCGCCGCCAGTCCCCCGCCAACACGTCATGGTCGTAACGCCCCGCCATGCCGATCAAGCTAGCCGCACCCGGGCTCCCCCGCGCCCCGGCACGCCGGCCCGCGCTGCCTGACTCGAGGGCAGAGCCACCAGTACGGCGCCGGCCGGAACCATCCGTCGAGGCAGAACGAGACGCGCGATCAGGACCGCTGCGCCGGCTGGTGCGGCAGCCGAGACAGGGGTGGGCGGGAGGACGTACCCTTTCGGCATGTCCACCCCCGCAGCGGGCGCGGTCACCCTCGCGCCACGCCGGTCCAGCCGGTTCGTTGCCTGGGTGCGCGCGTGGCGTGCCGGGCTGGTGCCGTTCGACGAAGTCGCCGACGCCATCGCCGGTGACGAGGAGCATCTGGTTGCCGACGCACCCGGAACCTGGACCGATGTCCCCCTGCCCGAGGCCCTGCCCACGCTCGCCAAGCTCTCGCCCGACGTGATCCGCCTGGTGCTGCCCGCGCCCGGTGACCCGCGCGGGCTGCCCGGCCCGGGTGACTTCGCCGGTGCCGCTCTGCTCGCCGCCGAGGGAGTGGTCGCCGGTGCGCTCGGCCTGGTCCCGCACCTACGCACGCACACCTCCGGCTCCGGGGACGTCTTCGAGACCGTGCTGTGGCGGGTCTACCCGCTGCCGCCCGACGCGCCGGCCGCATCGCACCATCTCCCCGGCGCGGCGGAGGCCGAGGCGGAGCTGGCCGCCGCCCTCGCCGAGACCACCGCCACGCTGACCCGCCTCGACGTCGCCCAGTGGCGGCCGGAGTTGGCCGGGGCGCTGGAGGCGCTGCGCCGTCCCGACGGCACCACCGACCTGCCGCCCGGCTTCGACCCCCGCGCCCGCCGGCTTTTCGCCCGCGCCGCCGTGCTGGATCGGGTGCTCGCCCTGGCGGGGCAGGCCGCGCCGGGGGGCGCGGTCAACAACTACGAGGCCCAGCAGCGCGACGCGGCGCTGCGCCCGTTGACCAGCGCCTGTCGGCAGGCGCTGGCCGCCGCCTGCAACGCCCCGCTACGCCCGTAGCGGGGCGGCGACCGCCAGCCGGCGGTTGGCCCTCAGATCTCGTCGATCAGGTCGGCCACCGAGCCGACGATCCGTGACGGCCGGTACGGGTAGCGCTCGGCCTCCGTCCGGCTGCTGATGCCGGTGAGCACCAGGATGGTCTCCAACCCCGCCTCCAGCCCGCAGAGGATGTCGGTATCCATCCGATCGCCGATCATCGCCGTCGACTCCGAGTGCGCGTCGATCGTGTTCAACGCCGACCGCATCATCATCGGGTTCGGCTTCCCGACGAAGTACGGCTCCACGCCCGTCGCCTTCGACACCATCGCGGCGACCGAACCGGCGGCGGGCAGCGCGCCCTCCATCGACGGGCCGGTCACGTCGGGGTTCGTGCAGATGAAGCGGGCTCCGTCGTTGATCAGCCGGATCGCCCTGGTGATCGCCTCGAAGCTGTAGGTACGGGTCTCCCCCAACACCACGTAGTCGGGCGCGAAGTCGCTGAGCACGTAGCCGACCGCGTGCAGCGCCGTGGTCAGCCCGGCCTCCCCGATCACGTACGCGGTGCCGCCCGGCCGCTGATCGGCCAGGAACTGGGCGGTCGCCAACGCCGACGACCAGATCGCGGACTCCGGCACGTCCAGCCCCATCCGAACCAACCGGGCCTGTAGGTCGCGCGGAGTGTAGATGGAGTTGTTGGTCAGCACCAGGAACGGCCTGCCGGAGGAGCGCAGCCGGGCGATGAACTCCGGCGCGCCGGGCACCGGCTGCCCCTCGTGCACCAGCACCCCGTCCATGTCGGTGAGCCAACTCTGGACAGGCTTACGATCATTCATCTCGTATCCCTGGTGTCGGGCCGCCGAAGCGGTCAGGAGGGGCGGCGGGCCGGGACGCAGCAGTCCGTCGGGCAGGTGTCCCACATCGGCAGGTCGCCGAGGCGCCGGCGCAGCGTCGCGCCAGCCGGATCGGTACGCTCCCGGACCAGTTCGCGCACCATCGCCACGAACCGTGGATCGGTGCCCGGCGTGGCGGCGCGAGCGAAGTCCAGACCGAGCTGCTTGGCGGTCTCCCGGGCTTCGGTGTCCAGATCCCACACCACCTCCAGGTGGTCGGAGACGAACCCGATCGGGCTGACCACCACCCCGGTGACCCCCTGCCCGGGCAACTCCACGAGGTGGTCGTTGACGTCCGGCTCCAGCCAGGGTACCTGTGGGGGCCCGGAACGACTCTGCCACACCAGGTCGTAGGCCAGGTCGGGGGCGGCAGCGGCGTGTACCAACCGAGCGGTCTCCGCCAACTGCGCCTCGTACCGGCCGCCGTGTGGGCCGGCCGCGGCCGCCGCGGAGGTGGGAATCGAGTGAGCGGTGAAGACGATTCGGGTGCTGTCCCGCCGGGCCGGGTCCAGCTGGGCCAACGCCGTCCGCACCGCATCGACGTGCGGCTCGACGAACCCGGGGTGGTCCCAGAACTGGCGCAGCTTCTCGATCACCGGGGCGTCCGGGCCGACCGCCGCCCGGGCCGCGGCGATGTCCTCCTGGTACTGGCGGCAGGAGGAGTATCCGCCGAGGGCGCTGGTCACGAAGGCCAGGGCCCGCTCGACCCCGTCGTCGCGCATCTGCGCCACCGTGTCGGCCAGCATCGGGTCCCAGTTCCGGTTTCCCCAGTAAATCGGCAGGTCAACACCGTTGGCGGCGAAGTCGTCCCGAACCGCGGCGAGCAGGTCCCGACACTGCTGGTTGATCGGCGACACCCCGCCGAAGTGCTGGTAGTGCTCAGCGACCTCGGCCAGCCGCTCCGGCGGCACGCCCCGGCCCCGGGTCACGTTCTGCAGAAACGGCATCACGTCCTCGGGCCGCTCCGGCCCACCGAAAGAAACCAGCACCATCGCGTCGTACGCCATGGCCCCATTCTTCCCCGATGCCTCGGCGACCTGACGACGGCCCCGGGCCACCTCGGTTCCCCGCCGACGGCCCCCGCGGCACACCGCGGCCGGGGCCGTCGGCTGGTTCAGGCGCCGATGGCGTGGTAGCCGCCGTCGACGTGGACGATCTCGCCGGTGGTCGCCGGGAACCAGTCGGAGAGCAGCGCCAGGCAGGCTCGGGCCGCCGGCTCGGAGTCGGTGAGGCTCCAGCCCAGCGGCGCCCGCGCCGACCAGGCGTCCTCGAACTGCTCGAAGCCGGGGATCGACTTCGCGGCGACGGTCCGCAGCGGCCCGGCCGCGACCAGGTTACTGCGGATGCCCTTCGGACCCAGGTGCAGCGCCAGGTAGCGGCTGGCGGACTCCAGGCCGGCCTTGGCCACGCCCATCCAGTCGTAGACCGGCCACGCCTTGGTGGCGTCGAAGGTGAGCCCGACCACCGATCCCCCGGGCGCCATCAGCGGCAGCGCCGCGGTGGCGAGGGCCTGGTACGAGTACGTCGAGACGTGCACAGCCGTCGCGACGTCCTCCCACGGCGCGTCGAGGAAGCCACCACCGAGGCAACTCTGCGGGGCGAAGCCGATGGAGTGGACGATCCCGTCGAGGCCGTCGACGTGCTCCCGGACCCGGTCGCCGAGCCCGGCGAGGTGGTCGCGGTTGGTCACGTCCAGTTCGATGACCGGTGCCGGCTCGGGTAGCCGCTTGGCGATCCGCTCGACCAGGGAGAGCCGGCCGTAGCCGGTGAGCACCACCTGAGCACCGTTCTCCTGCGCGAGCCGCGCCACCGAGAAGGCGATTGAGGCGTCGGTGATGACGCCGGTGACCAGCAGCCGTTTGCCGGCGAGCAGTCCTGACATGTCGATGTCTCCTCTCAGTGCCCCATGCCGAGGCCGCCGTCGACCGGAATGACCGCACCGCTGATGTAGCCGGCGGAGTCTCCCGCCAGCCAGGTGACGGCGCTGGCGACCTCGTCCGCGGCGGCGAACCGGCCAGCCGGGATGGCCTTGCGGTATTCGGTCTTGCGGTCGTCGGGTAGCGCGGCGGTCATATCGGTCTCGACATAGCCGGGTGCCACCACGTTCGCGGTGATGTTGCGGCTCCCCAGCTCCCGCGTGACGGAGCGGGCGACACCGACCAGGCCGGCCTTGCTGGCCGCATAGTTGACCTGCCCCGGGCTGCCATAGAGCCCGACCACCGACGAAATGAAGATCATTCGACCCCACCGCGCCCGAAGCATCTTGGTCGAGGCACGCTTGGCGCAGCGGAAGGCACCGGTCAGGTTCGTGTCCAGCACCCCGGTGAACTGCTCTTCGGACATCCGCAGCAGCAGCGTGTCATCGGTGATGCCGGCGTTGGCCACCAGCACCTCGACCGGGCCGAGCTCCGCCTCGATGGCGGTGAACGCCGCGTCCACCGAATCAGAATCCGTCACGTCGCAGCGGACGCCGAAGAGGCGGCCGGCGCCAGTCTCCACGTCGGGCGTGTCGGTGCCGGGTGCCGCACCGCTCCGGTAGGTCACCGCCACCCGGTCACCCTGCTTGACGAAGGCCTGAGCGATAGCCAGACCGATACCGCGGTTACCTCCGGTCACCAGCACGGTACGGGCCACGATTCCCCCTCAGCTCAGAAGATCTCCACGTCGCGTCGGAGCCTAGGGGTTACCGGCAGGTAAGCGCTAACGCGCCACGGCACCGACCACGGCCGACAAGGCGAAACCCACCTCAACCACCCAGCGACCGTCACCCCTGCCCCGGCCAGCTTCAGGGCCACACCGACCAGGGTGTACGCTGGCGCCGTTTTGCGAGCCCGCCGTACGACTCGCATCCCTTGGCCCCGCCGACCGCAGGAGGTGATCGCTGTGCGAGATAGCGATCCTCCGAGTCGTGGCCGGGCCGACCGTCAGCCCCGCTGAGTCCCGTTAGCACGGCTGACCAGACCCGCTCCCCCGCGCCACCCGCTCCCTCGCGCCACCCGCTGCCGGTCCATCGCCGGACCGCACACCGGGAGGGCGATCGGGGCTGCCGGCCACGACTCTGTGTGCGCGTTCTGACCACCCTCCCGCGGGCCCGGCGCCCGCGCCCAGTCGCCACCGGAGCCAACTCCCATGAGCCGTTACGTCGCCCCTCTGGGCTTCACCCTGGTCGCCGTCTGGGTGGCCGTCCTCTTCGTCCTCGCCGGCGGCGGCCACTAAACCGCTACCGTCGGCGACGTCAGACGATCCGGGAGGACCACAGCAGACTCGTCGCCCCGGCGCAGAGCGCCAGCAGCAGCGCCACCCCGGCGTACCACTGGGTGACCTCGCGGGGCTCGGTCCGGAACCCGATCGACGAGCCCATGTCCTGGTAGACCTGCTTCAGCTCGCTCACCGAGGCCGCCTCGTAGAAGTACCCGTCGGTCGTCTCCGCCAGATCCGCCAGGGCGAGCCGGTCCACCGGCACCCGTTGGCGTTGGCCACCAATGTCGACCTGCCCGCCGTCGGTCCCGAAGGCGATCGTGGAGACCGCCACGTTCGCGGCCTGCGCCGCCGCCGCGGCCTGCTCAACCGACCGGCCCGATGTGCGATAGCCGTCGGAGAGCAACACGATCCGGGCCGGCGGAATCCCCGCCGCGCCGTCGGCCGGCACCGAACGGATCGCCTCCAAACAGGTGAAGACCGCCTCCCCGGTCGCCGTCGACTCGGCCAGCGCCAAGCCGTTGATGGCGGCCAACACGGCCTGCCGGTCCTTGGTCGGCGGCACCAACACGTTGGCCGCCTTCGCGAACGAGACCAGCCCGAGGTTGTAGCTGTCCGGCAGCTCGGCGACGAACTGCTGCGCCGCCTCCTGGGCCGCCGCCAGCCGGTTCGGGGCCACGTCGTCGGCCTGCATGGACAGGGAGACGTCGACAGCGAGCATGACGGTGGCCCGTTCCAGGGGCTGCCGGGTGTCGACCGACGGCCGGGCCAGCGCGGTGGCGAGCACCAGCAGGCAGAGGAGGAACGCGGTCGCGGGTACGTGCCGACGCCACCCGAGTCCCTTGGGCGCGATCGTACGCAGCAGCTCCACGTTGGTGAACCGCAGCGCGTACGCCCGGCGGTGCAGCTGCCGCCACACATACAGCCCGGCGAGGGCGAACACCGGCAGTACCGCCAGGAGCCACCACGGTTGCAGAAAACGAATCATCGTGTCGTCCCCCGGATGCGGGTGTGCCGCTGCGCGGCGACGAAACGCACCATGTCCAGCAGCCAGTCTCGGTCGGTGCGCAGTCTCAGGTGGGCAGCGCCCCCGGCGCGTAGCGCCGCGGCGATCTCCGCCCGCTGGGTGGCAGCCGCCTCGGCGTAGCGACGGCGCAGCTGCGGGTCGCCCGTCCGCACCTCATGCAGCTCGCCGGTCTCCGGGTCAACCACCGGCAGTACGCCCACGTCGGGCAGCTCCAGCTCACGCGGATCAAGTACCTCGATGGCCAGTACGTCGTGGCGGACCCGCAGCTTGCGCAGCGGCCGGGCCCACTGGGCCGGTGGCGCCAGGAAGTCGGAGACGATGACCGCCACGCCACGCCGCCGCGGCGGCCGGTTCAACAGGTCGACCAGGGCACCGAGGTCGCCGCGGCCCGGCCGGATCTCGGTGCCGGCGACAGCCCGGACCAGCGCCTGCACCTCCCGACGACCCGACCGGGCGGGCAGCCGGGTGAACCGGCCAGGCCCGGCCGCCGGCGCACCCCGCCCGCCGGCAGCCGGCTCACTCCCGGTGCCGATCACCGCGCCGATCCGGTTGCCGCCCCGGCTGGTCAGGTGCGCCAGCGCCGCGGCGGCGGCCACCACCACGTCGCGCTTGAGCCAGCGGCCGGTGCCGAAGTCGAGACTGGCCGAGAGGTCCACTGCGAGCCACGTCTCCAGCTCCCGGTCGGCCACCGTACGCCGCACGTGCGGCATCGTGGTACGCGCCGTGACCGGCCAGTCCATCCGCCGAACGTCGTCGCCCGGACGGTACTCGCGCGAGTCCCCCGCCTCGCTACCCGGACCGGGCAGCAGGCCCACGTAGTCGCCTTGAAGCAGGCCGTCGAGCTTGCGGGTAACGAGCAGGTGCAGCCGGGACAAGGTGGCCTCGGTGCGCCTACGGGCGGTGGGGTCGACGGAGCCGGGGCCGGTGGCGTCGGTTGGCCGACGGACGGGTGGGGTCACGGCTGCTGCCCAGGCCACCCGACGCCCGGCGGCACGACGGCCGAGGCCGGTTCCGGGGTCGGGGTGGCCTGCTGGCGCGGCGCCACCGAGGGCAGCGGGATCGTCGCCATCACCCGGCCGACGACGTGGTCGGGTGGCACCTCGTCGGCGAGCGCGTCGTAGCTCAGCACCAGCCGGTGGCGCAGGATGTCGGGTGCGATGTCCTGTACGTCCTGGGGTAGCGCGTAGTCCCGGCCGCGGAGCAGCGCCAGGGCCCGGGTGGCGCGGACCAGGCCGAGCGAGGCTCGCGGGCTCGCCCCGTACTGGATGTGCTGGGCGACGTCGAGCATGCCGTGCTCGGCGGGGCTCCGGGTGGCCAGCACCAGCCGAACAGCGTAGTCGATCAAGGCATTGTGCACGAATACCTGATCGGCCTTGTGTTGTAGCCCGACCAGGTCGGCGGTGGTGAGCACCGGGGCGGGTTCCGGCGGCGCCACGCCCATCCGGTACACGATCTCCCGCTCCTCGGCGGCTGTCGGGTAGCCGACGACGATCTTCATGAGGAACCGGTCGCGTTGCGCCTCCGGCAACGGGTAGACACCCTCCTGCTCGATCGGGTTCTGGGTGGCCATCACGAGGAACGGGTCCGGCACCCGGTGCGTCTGGCCACCGATCGAGACCTGCCGCTCACCCATCACTTCCAGGAGCGCCGACTGCACCTTCGCGGGCGCCCGGTTGATCTCGTCGGCGAGGAGAAAGTTGACGAACACCGGTCCCAGTTCGACATCGAACTTCTCGCTCGACTGTCGGTAGATCCGGGTGCCCATGACGTCCGCCGGCACCAGGTCGGGCGTGAACTGCACCCGGCCGAACGACCCGCCGACCACCCGGGCGAGGGTGTCCACGGCGAGTGTCTTCGCCACCCCCGGCACCCCCTCCAGCAGGCAGTGCCCCCGCGCGAGCAGCGCGACGATCATCCGCTCGACCATTCGATCCTGCCCGACGATCACCCTCTTGACCTCGAACAACGCCCGTTCCAACAGGGTGGCGTCCGTGGCCGGGGTGCTCTGCGGGGCCGGCGGAGTCGACCCGTCGGAGATCCTGGAATCGGGCGTGCTCGGCTGGGCCACCGGTCCTCCACAGCATGATCGGTACTCGGGTCTAGTGCGGTACAAGACTGACATGATCGGTGGCGGTACGCGGCGGCGCGAACCCCGATTCCCGCCCCGCGGTCCGATCCACCAGACTCGCCGTCAGCGGGTAGACAGCTATCGGTACGGGACGTGTACGATTCATCCGTCGCCGGGCGGCTCCCCCCGTGGTCGCCCGGCGCTCAAACTCCTCCTCAGCCACCCTAGACTGGTCGGGATGGATACCTCCGCAACCCCCGCCCTGGTCTGCTCAGCTCGTGGCTGTGCGGCTCCCGCCCAGTGGGCGCTGCGGTGGAACAATCCCCGCCTACACGACGCGACCCGACGTAAGACCTGGCTCGCCTGCCCCGAGCACCGGGTGACGCTCGGCGACTTCCTCAACGCCCGGGGCTTCCTCCGCGAGGTTGCTCCGACGGCCGAATCGCCTACTCTCGACTCGTGAACGCGCACAACGGAACCGCACGGTGACCGGCGACGACCAGGCCGGGCTCCCGCCCGCTGCCCCACCCCCGACCGGTCCACCACCCGGTCCGCTGGAGCCCTGGCCGGAGACCGTCCGCTGGCAGTCCGTCTCCACCGACCTGATCTGGGTTGAGTTGCTACGGCTGGCCGTGCTGATCGTCATCGTGCTGGCCGGGCTGGCAGTGGGGTGGGCAGTCAGCGGCCAGGCGGCGTTCGGGGTGGCCCTCACCGGAGTGCTCCTGCTGACCGCGCTACGGACGGTCACCATCGCGCGGGCCGTACGTGCGTGGGGGTACGCCGAACGCGAGGATGACCTGCTGGTCCGACACGGCCTGCTGGTGCGCCGGCTCTCCATCGTCCCGTACTCGCGGATGCAGTTCGTTGATGTCAGCGCCGGCCCGCTGGAACGGGCCTTCAGCCTGGCTACCGTCCAACTGCACACGGCGGCGGCGGCCACCGACGCTCGAGTGCCGGGGTTACGCCCGGCGGAGGCGTCCCGCCTCCGCGACCGCCTCACCGCGCTCGGCCGCGACCGGGCGGAGGGTTTGTGAGCGAGCCGGCCGCGCGAGACCCGGAGGAGACCCGGCCACCCGCCCCACAGCCGTACCCCGGTTGGTATCCACCCACCCCGCCACCGCCCACCCCTCCGGTGCCCCCGCACGGAGGCGAGCGCCGGCAACGGCTCCATCCGCTCTCCCCTGCGCTGCACGGTGCCAAGTCGCTGGTCGTGGTAATCGCCGGGCTCTCCTGGTCAACGTTGTCCCGGGTCGGCTTCGGCTGGTTCGCGGTGATGGCGGTGGTGCTGGCGATCGGTGCCACCGTGCTCGCGGTGGTGAGCTGGTACAACACCGGCTATCACGTCGTGGACCGCGAGCTGCGGGTACACGAGGGCCTGCTCTGGCGACGCATCCGGGCGATCCCGCTGGAGCGGCTCCAGGCCGTGGAGGTGGTTCGGCCGTTACTCGCCCAGCTCACCGGATTGGCGGAGCTGCGCCTCGAGGTGGTCGGCGGCGGCAAGACCGAGGCACCGCTGGCCTATCTCAGCGTGGCCGACGCTGCCGCCCTGCGACAGCGGCTGCTCGCGTTGGCCGGTCCGCAACCGGAGGGCGCCGCCCTGACACCGGGCACACCGCAGGTCTGGCCGGAAGCGACTCCCCCTGGCGAACCGCTGCACGTCGTCCGGAACACAGACCTGTTACTGAGCCAGCTACTCACCCCGCAGACCTTCATGATCCCGTTCGGGGTGGTCTTCGTGGCGACGCAGTTCCTCTCCGGGGATTCCTGGTCGTTCGTCGCGGTGGCGAGCACGTTGACCGCGATGGCCGGGGTGCTGCTACAGCCGATCCGCCGAGTGCTGGACAACTGGAGCTTCCGGCTGGCTCGTGATGTCGACACCCTGCGGATCCGCAACGGCCTGCTGGAGACCCGGGCGCAGACCGTCCCGCTGCACCGGGTACAGACGGTCGGTGCGACCTGGCCGCTGCTGTGGCGGGCGAAGGGCTGGCTGCGGCTACGGCTGGAGGTGGCCGGCTACTCGACGGGGGAAGCTGACGGGCGCAACCGACCAGACCAGCTCCTCCCGGTCGGTCAGCAACCGGTCGCCGAGGCGATCCTCGCCGAGGTGCTGCCCGGGGTACGCCTCGACGACCTGCCGCTTACCGCACCGCCGACCCGGGCTCGCTGGCTGAACCCCCTGAGTCAGCCAGTGCTCGGTGCCGGGCTGCACGAGCGAGTGTTCGCGGTCCGCTCCGGCCTGCTCACCCGCCAGATCGTGGTCGTGCCGTACGCGAGGATCCAGAGCGTGCGGGTGGTGCAGGGGCCGGTGCAGCGACGGTTGGGACTGGCGACGGTGCACGCGGACACCGCCGGCGGCGCCGGGGCCGCCGCCGACGACCGAGCGGTCGCCGAGGCGTGGGCCCTGGCCGCCGAGCTGACAGCGCGTGCGCACCAGGCGCGCCGCGCCAGCCGACCGCAGTAGCGAGCCGCCGTCCAGGGTGGCGAAGCACGGTGCCGATCAGCGGCCGGCGCTCACCGCCGCATCGGCCGGCTGCGAATCGCCCGGCGCCGAGGTAGCCGACACCGCGGTGGCCGACGAACCCGTGGTCGGCGCCGCCTCAACCGGCCGGTCCGGGGCGCGCCGCGCACGTTCACGTCGGGCCGCCCACCATCGCTCGGCCAGGCCCACCGCCAGGAAGGCCATCCCCACGTACACCCAACCGACCAGGACATCGATCACGTAGTGCTCCCCGGAGTAGACCAGGGTGAAGGTCATCGCCAGCGGGTACGCGAGCAGCAACGGCCACCACCGCTTCCGCGTCGCACGAATGAAGAACAGCACCACGAACAGTGCGAACGCGGTGTGCAGCGAGGGCATCGCGGCGACCGGGTTCGACGCGAGCTGACCGGCGTTGAGCAGGTTCCCCGCGCCGTGTAGCCCGAAGACCTTCCACCCCCGGGTGGAGATCCGGGCCACCTCCTCCAGCAACCCGTTCTGCGCCGCCCACCACGGTGGCGCGGCAGGGTAGAGGAAGTACGTCACCAGGCCACTGGCGCAGAGGAAACCCCAGCGCCGCATGAACGCCGCCCACCGCCGGCGGTCCCGCAACCACAGCACCGCGGCGGCGGCCAGCGCCACCACGAAGTGGGAGAAGTAGACCCAACTCACCAACGCGTCCCACCAGCGCACGTCGGGCTGGTAGAGGTGCTGCTGGAGCCAGACCGTGGGCACCTGGCCGCCGGTAGCCCAGCCGAACATGACCCGGTCGGCGACGATCAGCTCATAGGCGTGCGGTACCGCCCCGTTGTCGGCGAAGCCACGGGAGAGGTTGTAGAGCACGAGGAGCAACACCACCGGCAGCCAGTCGCGAGCGAAGCGCAGGTGGCTGCGCCATGGCCGGGTTGAGTTCCAGGCGATGGTCGCCGCCCACATCCACACGAAGGCGTACACCGGATCGGTGGGCAGGCCGATGGCGAGCCAGCCAACGACGAAGGCGACACCCCACACCGACATCGTGATCACGCGACGGCGCCCGCCGTCGGCCACCACCGGTGCATCGGTTCGGGCAGGCTGTTGGGGATCGATTGGAGCAGACATCGCGACCCAGGTTAACGACGATCGGCGCAGCGGCGGACGCAGGACCGCCTTGGACGTTCCGGGCGGTTCGGCTCAAGCGTGGCCTACCCGCTGTCCGACGCCTAGGCTGGTGACCATGCAGGAGCCCTTCTCACCGGGCTCGACCGCCCGGGTGGAGCTGGTCGTCACCGTCGCCGACACCGCCCAGGCCATTGGCTCCGGCGACGTGCCGGTATTGGGCACGCCGCGGATCCTCGCCCTGGCCGAGGCGGCGACGGTCGCGGCGATCGCCCGCCAGTTGCCCAGTGGCGCCACAACGGTCGGGGTCCGAGTCGAGCTGGACCACCAGGCTGCCACCCCAGTCGGCCGGACCGTGGTGGCACGAGCCCGGCTGGCGGAGGTCGACGGTCGGCGGCTGCTCTTCGCGGTCTCCGTCACCGAGGATGGGTCCACCGTCGCCGAGGGGCGGGTGGAGCGACTCCTGGTTGACCGGCAGCGCTTTATCGAGCGGGCCGGGCGGTCGTCATGACCCTCCGCTTCGTCGAAGTCGCCGATCGGGTGCACGTCCTACGCGAGCCGCTGCTCCGGGTCAACGTGACACTGCTCGTCGGCGACGGCGCGGCTCTGCTCGTGGACACCCTCTCCACGGCCGGCCAGGCGGCGGAGTTGGCCAGGGCGGCGCGGGCCGTCACCGGGTACCCGTGGGTGCTGGTGAACACGCACCACCACTTCGACCACTGTTTCGGCAACGCCGCACTGGCCGGTGACCCACCCCGCCCGGTGTACGCGCACCAGCTGGCCGCCGCCGCCCTACGCGACCCGGACCGACTGCGCCGGGAAGCGTACGAGGAGATGCGCGACGAGCAGCCGCGCCTCGCCGAGGAGCTACTCGACACCGATGTCCTGGCGCCGACCCATCTGGTGAGCCGGCAGGAGGTGCTCGACGTGGGTGGCCGCCAGGTCATCCTGCGGCACCTGGGGCGGGCGCACACGGCCGCGGATCTGGTGGTGCACATACCCGATGCGGAGGTGCTCGTCGCCGGTGATCTCGTGGAGCAGAGCGGTCCGCCGGCATTCGAGGATTCGTACCCGTTGCGGTGGCCGGAGGCGGCGGCCGAGCTGCTGCGGATGACGACCCCGACCACGGTGGTGGTGCCGGGGCACGGCGACCTGGTTGACCACGAGTTCGTGCACGCCCAGCACGGCCTGCTCAGTGACCTGGCCTGGCAGATCCGGGCTGGCCATGCCGGTGGGACACCGGCGGAGCGGGTCGCTGCCCAGGCGCCCTTCGGCGCCCGTCCCGCGCTGATCGCCACCCGCCGCGGCTACGCCGAACTCGACGGTGAGCTCTGATCCACCGGGCCTGCCGCGCTGCCGGCCAGCACCGTGGGCCGGCCAGCACACCGGGCCGGGCCGGGCAGTTAACCAGAAGGGTCAGGGATCCAGCAGGTCCGCCAGGCGGGTGAGGTACGGGGTTGCCGCCACGACCGCCGCGCGCGCCTCGGGGGACAGGCGGGACACCGCAGCGCCGAGCAGGGCGGCGCGGTGCTGTTCGTGGTCGGCGATCCGAGCACGGGCGGCGTCGGTGAGGCGCAGCCGGGCGGTGCGACGGTCGGCCGGAGCGCACTCGCGGTGCAGCAGTCCGGCGGCCACCAGGTCCCGGACGAGGGTGCTCACCGTGTTGGGTGCCGCATGCAGACGGCACGCCGCGTCTTTCACGCTGACATCCGGATGCGCCCGGACCAGCAGTAACAGCTCGACCTGGGCCTCCGGCAACGGGATGCGGTTGGCGTGCCGGGCCGTCGCGCGCCGCAGCCGACGGTGCAGTTCTCCGACGACGGCGCCCAGCGCCGCCGTCGAAGCGGGGTCGAGACACGGCGCCGGCCGCGCCGTCACGTCCTCGGTCGCCACGGTGTCGCCCACCTCACCTCGAAAGACTCTGGATACAGAGCTAAGGTTACCCGGTTGACAGGCGAACCCGGGGGACCCGCAGTGACACAGACCGCACAACCGACGACACCCGGCGTAACGTCCCCCGCCGTCCAGCCGCAGCTGGCGGGGGCCGGTGGTGGGCTCGGTCTGCTGCTCCTACTCGGGGCGATCACCGCGATCGGCCCGCTCTCCCTGGACATGTACCTGCCGGCACTCCCCGCCATGGCCCGAGACCTGGACGCGAGCCAGGCCCAGATTCAACTCTCCCTCACCACCTGCCTGGTTGGGCTCGCCCTCGGGCAGTTCGTCACCGGTCCGCTCAGTGACCGCTGGGGCCGGCGCCGCCCCGTGCTGATCGGCCTCGTGGCGTACACCGTGCTCGCCCTGGCCTGCGCCGCGGCGCCCAGCGCACCGGCGTTCACCGCCTTGCGGTTCGCTCAGGGCTTCGCCGGCGGCATGGCCGCCGTGGTGACCCGTGCCGTCGTTCGCGACCTGCACTCCGGTCGCGCGGCAGCAAAGTACTTCTCTCGGCTCACCCTGGTCTTCGGTCTCGCCCCGATCGCCGCGCCGACCGTCGGCAGCCTGGTGCTGCGATTCGGGTCGTGGCGGACCCTGTTTGTCCTACTCGCTGTCGTCGGCGCACTGCTCACCGCCGTGGTGGCGACCTGGCTGCCCGAGACCCTGCCCGCGCACCGGCGCAGCCGCGACGGCCTCGGCGGCATCGTCCGGTCGCTTCGCGAGCTCCTCACCGACCGGGTCTACCTGGGGTACACGCTGACCCAGGGGCTCGCCTTCGCCGGGCTGTTCGCGTACATCTCCGGTTCGTCGTTCGTCTTCCAAGACGTGTTTCACCTCTCGGCGAGCACATTCGGTCTACTGTTCGGCCTCAACGCGTTGGCCTTCGTGGCGGTCGGGCAGGCCAATGCCCGACTGCTGGACCGATTCCCGCCCCGCGCCCTGCTGGTCGGCACTCTCGGGGTGAGCGCAGTCGCAGCCGCTGGCGTGCTGGCCGGCGCGATCGCCACCAGCCAGCTACTCCTCATCGGCGCACTGCTGACCTTCATCGGGTCGCTGGGCATGGTGATGCCGAACGGCACTGCCCTCGCTCTCGACCGGCACGCGCACCACGCCGGGACCGCGGCAGCGCTGATGGGCGCACTCCAGTCGGTGATCGGGTCGCTCGCCGCGCCCCTGGTCGGGTTGGGCGGGGAGGGCAGCGCCGTGCCGATGGCAGCGGTGCTCGCAGCCTCAGCCGCACTGTCGCTCACCGCCGCACTCACCCTGGCCCGTCCCGAACGCCCCTGACCGGCTGATCGCGGCCGCGTCGGTGTCGCGCACCGATCCCGTTGCCGGCTGTCCAACCGGTTGACGCCGCTCGCGGGCCACCGTGAGCTGCACCAGCTGAAAGGGACATTGGCCGTCGACTATTGCGATCGAGCACTTCGCCGTGTTGCGATAGCGGCGCCGAGTGACGCAGGGCTTTCGCGTCGTCGGCTCGGGTATCCACGCGAGGGCATCGATCCGATGACGGATCGCAGGCTCGCGTGCCCGTCACTCCCGCGCACGCCGCCTACCACCGTGACCGCTCGTCGCTGCGGGTCGGCCGGGTGCCGCCCCGCGCCCGTCACCCGCGCGGGGTGGTAGGCGCCCCGCGAGTCAGGAGATCTTATGTCCTCCTATCGAGCCCGAACAGCCGCGCTCCTCACCGCGGCCACGACTCTCCTCGCGGCTGCCGCGGTACTCACCGTCAGGTCGGAGCCGGCGGCGGCGCACGGCGCCGCCATGGTGCCCGGCAGCCGTACCTTCCTTTGCTGGCAGGACGGGCTGAGCCCCACCGGGGAGATCCAACCGTACAACCCCGCCTGCTCGGCGGCGGTGGACCAGAGTGGGGCGAACTCGCTCTACAACTGGTTCAGTGTGCTGCGCTCCGACGCGGATGGTCGTACCGTCGGGTTCATTCCCGACGGCCAGCTGTGCAGCGGGGGAAACCCCGGGTTCCTCGGCTATGACCTGGCCCGCATTGACTGGCCACTGACGCACCTGACCGCTGGCCAGAACATTGAGTTCCGCTACAGCAACTGGGCGCACCACCCCGGGACGTTCTACTTCTATGTCACCAAGGACAGTTGGAGCCCAACCCGTCCGCTGGCCTGGAGCGACCTGGAGGAGCAACCATTCCTGACCGTCACCAACCCACCCCAGCGCGGCGGTCCGGGCACCGATGACGGGCACTACTACTTCGCCGGAACGCTGCCGGCCGACAAGAGCGGCCGACACCTCATCTACTCGCGCTGGGTCCGTTCGGACAGCCCGGAGAACTTCTTCGGCTGCTCGGACGTCACGTTCGACGGAGGCAATGGTGAGGTGACCGGCATCGGCCCCGGTGGCACCGCCCCGCCACCGAGCCCGACCACTGCGCCGCCGAGCCCGACCACGCCGCCGCCCAGCGGGGACTGCATGGCGGTCTACAAGGTGATCAACGCATGGCCGGGCGGCTTCCAGGGGGAGGTCGAAATCATGAACCACGCCGCCACCACCTGGGCCGGGTGGACGGCACGTTGGACCTGGCCCAGCGGCCAGTCAATAGTCCAACTCTGGAGTGGCACGCACACCACCTCAGGCTCAGCGGTAGCGGTGACCAACGCGTCATACAACGGCACGTTGGCACCGGGAAGCAGGGCCACGTTCGGCTTCCTCGCCAGCCTCAGCGGCACGAACACGTCACCGACCGTGACCTGCACCGGTAGCTGAACCACGAGCCACCTTCCGCAGTCACCGGCGACGGTCGGCACCGCCTTTGTCCCACAGCAGGGCGGTGCCGATCGTCGCTACGACCCGACCGCTCGGATCACAAGGTGGTCCATTCGGTACAGATCGGACCGGAGTCAGCCAGGGTGCAGACCAACCGGGCCGGCCCGGGCGAGGTATCGTCCAGCATGAATCGCCCCAAACCGTCCGCGTCGGTGCCAACGGTCGATTCGGAACCCGGCTGCTCCACCTGCACCCGAGCCGGCTGTGGCGGCACCAACTGACCGACGATCCGGAGTCGATCACGAACGGGGATGACCTCTACCTCGATGGTGATCGAATCTGCACGGAAAGTCAGCAGCCGTGCCTCGTCGCCGCGGACCTCGGCCGCCGCGGACATGCTCTCCACCAACTTGGCAAGCTCGGAATCGGGCGAGCGCCAACTGTAGCTGGCTACCGCGGCGGCCCGTACCGACTCTGGAACCGAATCGACCTCGGCCAGCAGGCTCCCCAGCCGGACAAGCAACTCCTCATCTGATGTGGTTAATCGGTCATCACTCATGCGTGCGCTCCCCTAGATACGTCGCTGCGGTGCCGGCTGATTCAACAGAGTCCGAAGCGTCGCCAGGCACCGGGCGCGAGAAGGGCCAAGACTGCCAATGGGCACCGAGAGCGCCGCAGCAGCGATCGCATAGCTGCCCACTGGCTCGAACACCAGCAACCGCAGTAGCTCCTGACAGCGTATCGACAAGCGACGGTACGCATGCCACAACTCCGCATCAGTTTCCTCAGCGACCAGCCGCTGCCAGGGCTCCGGCTGCGACTCGTCCATCAGCTCCGACCTCGTGAGCTCCGGTAGCGGCACCTCCCACCGGTTGCGTAGTAGGGCAAGGGCTTCTCGACGCGCGGTGGTGGCAAGCCATGCCCCCACCGACCCAGGATCACGTAGCTTGTCCAGATTTTCCACGAGCCGCAACCAGGTCGCCTGGCTAACGTCCGCGACGTCAGCATCGTCGAGCCGGAATCCCCGCGCCACCGTGTACACCAGCCGCGCGTACCGGTCGACCAACGCTTCCCATGCCGCCTGATCACCCTTGGCAGCAGCATGCACCAGCCGACCTGCGTCGTCGTCGCTCATAGACAAGCATCGTACAGCGCCGACGGGGCCCATCAGATCAGCCCGAGGTGGCCTCCAAACCGCTGGTTGGACGCCCTCAGATCGGCCATTAGCTGGTTGGCAGCGGCCACCGCGCCGACCTCCGAGTCGATCCGCGCGGAGAGTTCGGCAGCCACTCGCGGCGCGGCGAACGACGTTCCGCTCCATTGCGCCCACCCCTCTGGGAACAGAGCGTGGTCGATGTACGTGCTTCGAACGTCCTCACCCGGCGCGACGACGCTGACCCACGGTCCAGCGTTGCTCCAGGAGCACAGGTCGCTGCCGTCGTGCGCGGCGACCGCCAGTACCTGCCCACTCCACGACTCGCCGGCATTGGCGAACGCTGCGGGCCAGAACGGGTCGCTGCGGTTGCCGTCGTTGCCGGCAGCAGCGACCACCACCCGGTCGATCCCGGACAGGGCCTGCCCCAACGCCGCGCGTACGCCGAGCGGCGCGGATCCGTCGGCGGTGAAGCCACCGAGGGAAAGGTTGATCACCTTGGTGTCCGGGTGCAGCCGGCCCAGCGAGGCGATCAACTGATCCTCCGTGCAGACACCAAAAGTATCCAATGTCCGGATCACCCGTAACATTGCCCGGTCCGTATGATTCGCGATGACACCACCGATGAAGTTGGCGTGCCCCACGTCGCCGTCGAGCAGCCCGTCTTCATCGACATCGGTTTCCGTCTCCACCTCCACACCGTCCGAGGCGAGGTAGTCGGCCGGAAGGGGGGTCTCGGTCCAGAACCCGGTGTCAACGATGGATACCGCGACCCGATCGGTCTCGGCCGGCATCTTGAACGTCGATGCGGCTACGGGCGCCGGCGGCCCGAACGGACCTCCGTGGTTGAACGGACTGGACAGAAAGACATGGTTCGGGCTGACCACCTGGTTGCCGGCCGGACGACCCGAGCGCAGCGCGCGAACCGCAGCCGGTACGTCCAGCCCCGGCGCCCGATAGCGACGCAGGCCGGGCAGTAACTCCTCGTCGCCGGCGTCAGGCTGCGCGGCCCGAGCACGTCCAAGATAGCGTTCGGCATCCCGGCGACTGTCGTCGACGACCAGTAACTCGTCAGCGACGAACCACGCCCGGGCGCTACCGCCGACAGCGGTCTGCGCGAGCTTTGGAAGGCCCTCCAGCCGCGCCCGACGGCGGGCAGCGAATCGGTTGACGCGTTCTGAGGACGGAGGCATATCTCTCCTTCGGCAGGGATTCGATCACACTCACCTGCCTGACCCAGGCAGATGGGCGTTCGCACAGGAGAGAGTGGCGTACCGTCCGCTGATACACATCTGGGCAGCGGTTTTGAGTCAGGAATCTGACTGAAGCCCGCCCAAGCAGGAGATCACCACAGTGGACGGAGTGGAAGCCCTGCCGCACAGCTTTGCGGCCTCTCACCACTGTGCCAAAATCTATAGGTGATGGGCAGCGCCGACCAGATGGACGACAGTCCAGCAGGCAGAGCGCTGCACCTCGTCACCGACGACCCGGCTCGCGCCGCCGAGTTGGCCGATGCCGCACTCGCCGCTGCCCGTGCCGGTGCGGATCCGGACGAGGAGACCGTGGCGCTGCGGGCGCTCGGTCTCGCCGCGCGGGAGCAACACAACGCAGACCACGGGCTACGCCATCTGCGCCGGGCACGCCGCGTGGCCGAGGCGGCCAAGCTCCCGGCCCGCGCCGCCGAAGCCCGGATGAGCCTGGCGCTGGTCCTGGCCGAGGCCGGCCAACCGCAACAGGCGCTGCGGGAGATCGATGCCGCGTCACCGGCACTTCGTGGGCTGCCCGCCGCGCGCCTACAGATGCAGCGGGCGCTGATCCTCGATCGCCTCGGCCGCTCCGACGAGGCGATGGCCGGCTACACCGACGCGCTGGCCGCGTTCCGACGGAGCGGGGACCAGCTGTGGCAGTCCCGCGCACTCACCAACAGAGGGGTCCTGCACACCTACCGGGGTAGCCTGCGCCAGGCCGAGGCTGACCTGCGGGCGGCGGAGCAGGGCTACGCGGAGCTCGGCCAGGAGCTGGCTCTCGCCCAGGTCCGCCACAACCTTGGCTTCGTACTATCTCGCGCGGGCGACATTCCCGGCGCACTGCGCTGGTATGACCTGGCCGACCAGTACTTCGCCCAGACCACCCGCCCGGCGATCGCCCTGATGGATCGGGGCGAGCTACTACTGGGCGCCCGGCTACTGCCGGAGGCTCGTGCGGCGGCCGAGGCTGCCCTGGACGCGGCCCGGGCAAGCCGAATGGGGCTCTACGAGGCACAGGCCCGGCTGATGCTGGCCGAAGTCGCGCTGGCCGAGGTCGATCTGCCGACCGCCTCGAAGCAGGCGCAGGCCGCGTACCGCCTGTTCAGTCGACAGAACCGACCGGCGTGGGCAGCGCTCTCCCGATACGTCAAGCTACGGGCCAGCTCGCCGGACGAACCGGCGCACCTGCGGCAGGCACGCTCGGTGGCACGTGCACTGGCAACGAGTAGCTGGCCGATACCCGCACTCGACGCGCGTCTCTACGCCGCCCGAGTCGCCCTGGACCGGGCGCTTCGTACCGGGCAACGCGCCAAGGCCGCAGCCATCGCCGGCGAGTTGAGTGCCATTCGAGCCGCCAGCCGAGGCGGACCGGCCCAGCTCCGGGCCCGCGCCTGGCATGCCGAGGCACTCCGACGAATCGCCACTGGCGATATCGCCGGGGCGCGCCGGGCCCTCAATGCGGGAATGGCCCTGCTGGACCGCTACCAGGCAGCCCTCGGCGCCACAGAGCTGCGGGTGATGGCCGGGGCATACGCCCTGGACCTGGCCAGCACCGGCCTTCGACTCGCGGTTCGTGGCGGTCAGGCTCGGGCGATCCTACGCTGGAGTGAGCGTTGGCGGGCCGCCGCGCTGCGGTTGCCCCCCGCCCGACCGCCGGACGAAGCCGGGCTTGCTGCCGACCTGGCCGAGTTGCGCCGCACCGTGGACGAATCCGCCCAGGCGAGTGCCGCGTTGGGGTTAACCCTGTTGCGTCGACAGCGGACGATCGAGGAACGAATCCGCACCCGTAGTTGGCAGGCCAGCGGCACCGAGTCGGGTTCGGCGAGCGGGATATCGCTGGACCGGATCGCGATGGAACTGGCTGACCAGACGCTGGTCGAGCTGGTCGACATTGACCGGACGCTACACGCCGTCGTGGTGCACGGCGGCCGGTTTCACACCCGGGCGCTCGGTGCGCTCGCCGCCGTCACGGACGAGCTCCAAGCCCTGCGTTTTGCGCTACGACGCATCCTGACCAGCCGCGGCACCGACGACTCCCGGGCGGCGGCGGCGACCGCGGCCCGATTCGCGGTACACCAGCTGGACGACATGATCTTCGGTGCGATACAGCCCTGGCTCGGCGCTGGCGGACTGGTCCTGGTACCGGTCGGCGCACTGCACGCCATGCCCTGGGCGCTACTCCCGACCTGCGCCGGGCGACCGGTCACGGTGGTGCCATCGGCCTCCGAGTGGCTCACTGCATCGGCCCGCCGCCAGGCCTCCCACCCCACGATGACCACTCCGCCCCACCAGCGGAACCCGGTGCTGGTAGCCGGGCCCGGCCTCGCCTACGCCGAAGCGGAGGTGCAGCGGTTGGCGGGGGCACTCGCTCCCGTCCAGGTGCTCCTCGGCTCCGACGCGACCGCCGAGGCAGCGCTCGCGGCGCTGGATGGTGCTCCCCTTGCCCACCTCGCCGCACACGGCACGTTCCGCACCGACAATCCCATGTTCTCGCACGTACGCCTCGCCGACGGCCCCCTGACCGTCTACGACCTGGAACGACTCGCCTGCGCGCCTGGCACGGTGGTGCTCTCCGCCTGCGACGTGGGGTTGTCAGCGGTGCATCCGGGCGAGGAGTTGATGGGACTGTCGGCCGCGCTGCTTCAGCTGGGAACGGCGACGGTGCTGGCCAGTGTCCTGCCGGCACTGGACTCCGCAGCGCAGGAGCTGATGGTGGAGATGCATCGACGGCTGGCCACCGGCGACACACCGGGGCTCGCCCTCGCCGGCGCACAGGCGGAGTTCGGTACTGGCCTGGACGCCGGCACCGCAACCGCCGCCTCGTTTGTCTGCTTCGGCGCCGGCTGACCCACCTTTCCCACCCCGGACACCACTGAACCAGCCCTCTGCTGGTTGGCCTCCGGTTCCAGACTGAGCCCTCACACACTCCAATCGCTCCATAGTGGAGTGCTGTGGCCAGCCAGGCGGCCGCACTCCGATTTGATACGTCGCGTTCGCGACACAGACCGATGCATCAGGCGCGCCTCGAGCCCCCTCTTATGGGGGAACCGCACGGCGGACGACGGATGAACCGACAGTGCATCCCATCGCACCGGGCAGCTCGCGGCTTCGAGTCCGTTCGCGACGAAGAGAGGTGTGACCGTGCTTCAGCTAACCACCACCAGCAACGGTACGAGCAGAGTCGGAAGCCGCACCGGCCCCCTTGTCGTCGGCATCGGCGGCACCATGCGCCCCGGGTCCTCCACCGAGCAGGCAGTCCGGGCGGTTTTGTCCGCCGCCGAGCAGGCCGGGGCCCGCACACACCTGCTCGGTGCCACCGCGCTACAGCTGCCGTTGTATCTACCCGGCGAAACCCGGCGGACGGCGGCGGCCCGGCAGTTCGTCAACGCCGTACGCATCGCCGACGGGATCGTGATCGGGTCGCCGGCGTACCACGGAGGTATCTCCGGCCTGGTCAAGAACGCCCTCGACTACATCGAGGACCTACGCGACGCGCCCCGCCCCTATCTGCATGGTCGAGCCGTCGGTTGTCTGGTCACTGCTCGCGGGTCCCAGGCCGCCACCACCCTCACCAGCCTCCGCGCGGTGGTACACGCACTCCGGGGCTGGCCGACGCCGCTCGGCGTCGCGGTCAACACGGAGAACGTCACGTTCGCCGCTGACGGCACCACTACCGATTCGCACATCTCTTCCCAGCTGTCCCTGATGGGAGAGCAGATCGTCGAGTTCGCTCTCGCCCGATCCACCGCAGCCTGACTGCCACCCCTATCCGAAGTGGAGAACACCATGGTGGACAACGACCGCTCCGCAGCACCCGCGGAAGTAGCTGACGACACCGCCGGCAACCCCCCGCTGCCGAGTGACGCCTCGACAGCCGCGTCCGTCGACAGCCAGCCGGCCGGGGCCCAGCCGACCGATCCCGACGTGGAGGGGCTCGACGACCTGGACAACGTCGACTTCGACCTCGATGAGGTGGAGAACAAGATCGCACCGCTCGCCCTCGCATCGAATGAGGCGATCCAGTGGCGCCGGTGACCGTGGCCGCCGGTGCCGCCATCCGGGTGGACATCAACACCGGCCCCGCCAGCTCCTATGTCGGGCTGCGCGAATGTGTTGCCGCGCTCCGCGCGGCAGGTGCCAGCTTTGGTGACCTACCCAGCCGCCACGCCTCCGAATGGGCGGAGCTGGCCCCCGACGACAAGCCACAGGACAACCCACTGCCACTCGGCGAGATCGCACTAGCAGCCTCCGAACGGCGACTCCACCGGGAAAGCGAGCAGGTGTACCGAGTCCTCTCGGTCGCTGCCGCCGCGCTCTGCGCCGGCACTGCGGAGTTGGGCCGTCCACTGCTCGTCAGCGGCGCCGGCGGCACCGATCTGTCGTCACTGCGAGGGCTGATGCGGGCCGTGGAGCACTCGCACGTTCACCCCGGCGCGGCGCTGCTGCTGGATCGGCCAGAATCGGTCCGCGCGCCGCTCGGACCGCACGCCGACTACCGCGCCGAGCGGGCGCGATGCCTCCGTCGTATGGATCTGCCGATCACTGTCGACGACTTCGTGCTGGACCTGCCGTCGGGTGCGGCCACCGCGGTAGCGCCCGCCTCCGAGGAGGGCAAGCTCTACCAGCGGGCACGCGACAAGGACAGCACCGCCGTCGACCGGGTCGCCGCCGCTCTCGCCTACTGCCGGCGGGCGTTCTTCTCGGCGAACTGGGAAGGAATGGCGATCGTCGCCACCGAGGCGATCGAGCTCCTGTCCGGGGTCCCCACGCCGGCTCTCCCCGAGCTACTGGCCAAGGCAGAACGCGAGGACAGTCTGGTCCACGCCATCGAGTTCGAAACCACCATCCTGCGTAGCACCGCTGATATCCGCGGCTTCCTACTCAAGGTAATCGGCATCCAGGCCGGCTTCCGCGGGGACCAGGACGGTGCTGTCACCGCGTTTCGCGCCATTCGCGAGCACGACGACGGTCTCTCACCGGAGATCCGCGCCCAGTCACACCTGTACACCGCCCTCACCCTCTCCAAGCGCAAGCACCGCCTGGGCGAGGCGGTGGCCGAAGTCGAGCAGGGGTTCGATGTCGTCCGGAAACGTCCGAACGAGGCCGACAGCGTCCGCCGGGAGCGGGGCTGGCTGCACAACCTGCGCGGGCTGACCCTCTTCGCCGAGCGACGCCTCGGCCCGGCGTTCGAACATGAGAAGAAGGCGCTCGCCTGCCTCGCGGGCCTCAACGACGCCAGCTCCGCTCACCTGCGCATCAATCTGTACTCCAACATCAGTGTGTTGCAGGAGAAGGCCGGTAAGCACTCGTCCGCCCTGGCGACCTGGGACAAGTTCCGGCAGGCCACCGGCTCCTCGACGGCCGGCTTCGCCAAGCACCACTCGTATCGCAGTGCCGGGCTGCGGCTGTTGGTCGGTGACCGGGAAGCCGCCATCGCGGACTTCGGCACGACCCTCACCAACGCTGCTGGACTCAACGACATCTTCCATCAGACCGAGGTCCACCTCGAGCTGGGCATGCTGCACGCCACGGCGGGTGACCGTCCGGCAGCGATAGCGGAGTACGAGCTGGCCGAGCGGGCTGCTCGACTGCTCGGCGACCCCTACCGGATCGCCCTCGCCCAGGCCGGACAGGTGATGACCGGTGGGGCCGGCGCGGACACCCAGGCAACCGTGGCGAGCGCGGCGCTGAGCCTGACCCGTCCGGTCGAGGCGACGGCCCTCGCGAAGGCGGTGTCCAGCTCATCTGAGCTCTCCGAGTTCCTGCCGAAGCCCCGCACGAAGCTCAACCGCCCCTTCGACCTGATCAACTTTCAGGACTGACGATGACTGAGCAACCGGCACCCTGGCGGCTCTACCCCCGGCTTCTCCTCCGTCGGGCGGGCTTCGACATCGAGCTGCTGACAGCCCTAGCCGATGAACCAACGCGAGAAGGCGCCGAGGAGTACCGCACGGCGGCGAAGCAATTCGGACAGTGCCGCACCCACTTGATCGAGGCCATCGCCCGGTCTGTCGCCCAGACCGATCGGCAGTCGGACCGGTCGCGGCTTCGGGCCCTGTCCCGGGCCCGCAGCCGGGCGGGACGAGGCCTGTCGGTGAGCCCCGAGCAGCTGGGCACCGACCTGGTTCCAGTGGCGGAGGCCTACGGCACGGCGCAGGCCGAGCTGGAGCAGGCGGCCCGACAACTGACCGGCGTCCTTGCCCAGGAGGCGTTACGCCGGCCGGGCCGGGTGCGCGCGCTGCTGACCAACGATCGAGTCTGTGACGCGCTACTTCAGCTCTCGCCCTCGTTCTACGGCGAGGTTGTGCGCTGGCGGCAGGGGTGGGCCACCCGGGGTGACGGCACGAACCGGAACCGGGCCAAGGACCGAGCCTTCTACCGCCGCGCCTACCTGTACGGCCAGCGGCTGGCCGCGAAGAACGAGACGACGAGTTTCTTCGGTCCGTTGGTGCACGGACGGGTCGACCACGCGGCCGAAGGGATCGGGCTGGGCCCCGAGACCGGGTCGGGTGTCCACACCACGGAGGCGCAGACCGCGTTCTGGGCCGTGTGCGAGCTGGCGCGCAACCTCGGCGCCGATCCCGCCGTCCGCGACCAGCTGCCGGTGACCTGGGTGCCCGCCTGCCGCCGACAAGCAGACGCCGAAGCCGAAACCGGCACGGTGCAGACCAGCGCCGGGCGCCGTATCCGGCTCTCCGGCTCCCCCTGGAGACTCGTTCGCGACGTCAACGACCACCGTTCGGTACGGGACCTCGCGGACCTCGCCGGGACGGAGGTCACCGAGGCACGCGCGATCCTGGATCGAATTCGGCAGGTCGGCGCCGTACGGCTGTGGCCCGAGCCACCGTCCACCACCGCCCGTCCGCTGGACTGGCTGGTGGGCTTCGCGCAGCAGCACGCCGGTGGCACCGAGTGGCCGGCGCGGCTGCGTGAGCTCGGCGCCCTGGCGGACCGGTACGCAGCCGCTGCCGGGCACCATCACCGGGCGGCGGTGCTGGCCGAGGTGGAGACGGCTTTCTCCGCGCTGACGGCGACCGACGCCCGACGGGCCGGCGGCCAGATGTACGCCGACCGGTTGGTGGTGTCGCTGGACGCCAAGGGCGACCAGTCTCCGGTGGTGGTCGGCGGGGACGTCGCCCGGCGTTGGGAGGAGCAGCTCACCCCGGTGCTGGACGTCGCGGCCCGCTACGGCGAGCTCCAGCAACAGGTCGCCGTGCGGTTGTGCGCGGCGGTGCTCAGCGAGGCGGGGACGAACTCGTTGCCCTACGACGAGCTGATCCGCCGGGTGCCAGCAGCGATCGAGGCGGGTGCGCTGACGACGCTCTCCGACCCGGTGCGGGAGTTCACCCAGACCTACACCGAGCTGGTGCGCGCCGGCCTGCGTGGGCAGGAGGCCCGGTTGTCCCCCGCCGCCCTGGCGACACTGGCGCCCAGCCCGGGCCGCGACCGGTTCGTCAGCCCGGATGTCATGCTGGAGCGGCAGCCGGACGGCGCCGACCTGCTGGTCCTGGGCGAGCTTCACCCCTACGTCTTCGCCTGGGGGTCGCAGGGGCTCTTCTGCGACGATCAGGAGCGGATGCTGGCCGACTTCGCCGCGGAGCTCGAGCCGTGGGGCGGCCCCGACCAGCTCGCCACGGTCATCCGTCGACGCCGGCACAAGGGCCTCGTCGCCGACTGGTTTCCGGGACGCTTCGTCGAGGTCACCTCCGTGGCCACCGACGACCGGAAGCGCACCGTGGCGCTCGCCGACCTGACCGCCGTCCTGGTCGACGGGGTGCCGCGGCTGCGAGCACCCGACGGTGAGCTGACCCTCTACGCCGGCGAGGACGACCACGTCCACCTCCGGGCCTTCGCCGCACCGGGCGTGGCCCTGCCCCTGATCCGATTCGGTGACTTCGCGCCCCGGGTTCGCGTGGGGGAGGTGATCGTACAGCGGGCCCGCTGGTGGTTCAGCGCCGCTGACCTGGGCGTCGCCGAGGTCCGGGACGCCGCCACCGCGTTCCTCGCGGTGCAGTCCCTGCGGGCCCGACACGGACTTCCCCGCTTCTGCTTCGCCTCGGCGGCGCACGAACCCAAGCCGGTCGGGGTTGACCTCGACAATCCGCTGGCCGTGGACGCGCTGCTGGCGTTGATCTTGGCCGGCGACGGGAAGGTCTCGCTGGCCGAGATGCGGCCCGCGCCAGACGCCCTGTGGCTGCGCCACGGCGACAAACCCGTGACCGCCGAGTTCCGGATCGCTATGAGAAGGGCTTCGTCGTGACCGTCCCCACCAGATCCGGCCCGACCGATCCCAGCTGGGAGCTGCTGCCAGTCCTCGTACTGCGCAGCGCCGGCTTCCCCTGGCAACTGATCGAGTCCCTGACCTATCGACAGACCGCAGCGCTGCTCGGCGAGTTGGCCACTCTGGAACGAAGGGCCGCCGAGGTGGCCTCGCGGGTGCGAGCCTCGGCTCGCCTTACCCGAGGCCAGCAAAGCAAGCTCCGCAACGTCCGCCCGCTGCCCCCGTCGGACGTCTTCGCCAGCGACTGGCTCGCCGAGTGGAACGACGTCGCCTCGGAGGTGACACGGACCCGAGACCAACTCGAGCCGACCGTCGCAGCCGATGCGGCAAGGGTCAATACGGCGCTCGCCGAGATCCGGACCGACCCGCGGATCAACGACGCCATCGTCTGCTCCTCCCCCGCCGTCCACCGGGATCTCGTCCGGGGCGCGACCGGGGGCAGGATCCGCCGCCAGCTCGCCGCGTACGCGCAGCGCCTCGCGGCCAAGAGTGAGACGATGAGCTTCTTCGGGCCGATCAACTACGGCCGGCTGGACGCCGGTTCGGAGGCTCCGACGACGCTGTCGTGGGCGGGCCACCGGGAGATCCGGGTTCGACAGGCGCACTGTGCCGCCCGGGTCAACGACGCCGTCCAGACAATGATCATCGACGATGAGTCGTTGGTGACGTACCTGGTCCCCATCCGTAAGACCACGGTGCGTCCGCCGCGCAGAGACGACCCGTCGGCCGAGTTGATCCGGGCGGTGGACGGCGACCGCACGATCGCCGAGCTCGCCGCGGCCTGCGGCGACGAGGTGACCAGTACGGTTGGTCTGTTCCGCACGGCCGTGGCCAAGGGGGTGCTGACGCACTCCTGGTGCCCGCCGGCGACGACGGTGGATCCGTTGCGCTGGACCCTCGAGCGGATCGACGAGGCCGGTCCCGAGCTCGCGAGCCGCGCAGCGGCCGTCCGGTCGCTGTTGGTCAAGGTGCTCGACCTGCTCGACAGCTACCCCTGGACCCCACCGGAGCGCAAGCTGGCCATCCAGGCCGAGGTGGAGGCCCTGCTTCCCGTCGGTGGTCCGACGCACCGCAGCCGCTTCTACAACGACCGCGTGATCATTCACGAGGCCGCGGTGGGGACTGCCCAGCTGGAGCTCCGCGGGCAGCTCGCCCACGACCTGCGTGCGGCGGCAGCCCCCGTACTCGACCTGCTCGCGCACGAGGCGGAGCTGACCCGGGTACAGACCAACCGGGCTGTGGCACGGCGGCTCGGCCCGGGCCGTACTCCGCTGCTGCGGGCGCTACGCGCCTGCGCCGACATGTCCATCGAATACGGCGGTCAGCTCAGCACGGAACTGGCCCGCGTCGTCGGCGAAGCCGGACCGGAGGTGAGTGAGCTCGACGTCGCCGGTCTGCTGCCCACCGTTCCCGCCCCCACCGCACCGATCCTGTGCTCCATCGACGTCCTGATCGGCACGGCCAACCTGGCCGACTACGACCCGAGCACGACTCCGTTGGTGCTTGGCGACATCCACGACGCGGCGCTGCTCACCCCGTGGGCCCTTCAGTTTCATCCGGATGCGGCGACGCTGCTGGCCGAGCGGGACGCCGCGGTGCGGCGGGCGCTCGGTGACCAGATAGCCGTCAACGTGATCTCTCGGCGGACGACCGGGCTACCGCCACTGGAGTTCCCCGGCGTCGTACTCGAGCTGGGCGGTTCCGCCACGGCGGGCCGGGACCGGATCGGCCTGGACGAACTCTGGCTCGACAGCGACGGGGAGCAGGTGGTTCTTCGGGGAGCGAGCTTCCCCGGGCGAAGCCTGCTGCTGCACAACGGCGAGCTCGACACCGCCGTGCACACCGCGCTCGCGCTGCCCCGTATTCGTCGGGCCGTCCTGCCGGCACTGCCGTACCTGCCCCGACTGCGCTGGGGCAACGCGGTCTTCTCCCGGCGCCGCTGGCTGGTGCCGAGCGCCGAGGTGCAGGCGTTGCTCCGCGGCCAGCGGGATGTGGATCTGCTGCTCGGCGCCGCCCGCCTGGTCACCGAACGTGCCCTGCCGAACCGCTTCTTCGTCAAGTCGCCCGCCGAACGCAAGCCGGTGTATGTCGACACCGCAAGCCCCGACCTGCTCAAGGGGATGGCGCGGCTGGCGGCGACCACCGAGCACCTCGCCATCACCGAGGCCCTGCCCGCCCCGACCGACGCCTGGCTCCGCGACGGTGAGCTGCGCTTCGCCTCAGAGTTGCGCTGCGTCTACCTGCGGGGTGGTGGACAGTGACGCGCCGGGTGGTCCTACCTCCCTTGTTCGACCTGAGCCTCGAACCAGTCCTGGGGCCCGGGGACGAGCTGTTCGATGGCAACGCCGAATTCCTCGCCCGGCTCACCGCTCCGATGGGCCTGCGCGCGTTGGCCGCGGCCTCGGCGCCGGCGGGGTCCGGTGTGGCCGCCACCGAGGCGGC
Source organism: Salinispora tropica CNB-440 (assembly GCF_000016425.1). GTDB lineage: Bacteria > Actinomycetota > Actinomycetes > Mycobacteriales > Micromonosporaceae > Micromonospora > Micromonospora tropica. The sequence goes on from NC_009380.1 coordinate 3,482,628, forward strand.
CACCAAGGCACTCTTCGCTGAGGCCGCCGCCACCATCATGGACCGTGGGCGTCACGACTGGGGACGGCTGCGGGCGATGGGTCTGGCCCTGCGGCTGAGCGCCGAAGCAGATCCGGCGATCCGGCTGGCCGTAGACGATGTCGAGCTCGTCGGCGGAACCACCGAGTCGGGTGCCGACGTGGTGTCCGCCGCGGCCCGGACCGCCCTGTTCGCACCGGAGGCCGACCGGGCCCACGCCTGGGCATCGGGGTCTCGGGTGCACCTACTGGTCGAGACCGACCAGCAGCTTCCGGCCGCCGCCGGGATGGCGGTGGCGCTGGGTCCGCACCGGGTCACTCTCTGCGGGCGGTTCGCCGCCGCACATCAGAAGGCGCTGCGTGCACTCGCACCGTTCACCGCCGCCGAGTTCGAGGACTGGACGCCGTCGTGGCGTCTGCGGCGGGAGTGGGCCCCGGAAGGTGAAGACATCCGCTGGGTACGTGACGCCCACCAGTGGTATCCCGGGCGGCCCTGGGCGGGTTGGCTCGCTCCCGAGCAGGCCGTGCTGCTGCCGGCCCGAGCCTGGCGAGAGTGCCGTGGGGTGGCGCTGACCGTGGCCCGCTTCTCCTCCTGGTCGGCGGTGACGGGGGTGAGTGGCGTCGACACCGACCTGGAGACGGTACGAAGGCTCGTCGGCGACGACCGGCTGGCCGTCGAACTACTGGTCGGCGCTCCCGGGCTGGATGCCGACGTGACCACGACCGCCGCCCGGCGGCTGCGTTCCGGCCCCGGACCCCGGTTGGCGGGTCTGAGCCCGTTCCGGCTGACCAGCCTCCGCGGTTCACGCGGATCGACGACGTGGGGTGGGGTGCCGCTGACCCGGCAGGACTCGCCACAGCACGATCTCCCGCGCTGGGATCGCTTTCACGGACCGGCGTCACTCGACGATGCCGACCGGCAACGCATCACCAGCACCCTCACCGCCGAGTTCGGCGCCGAAACCGAGCTGTATCCCGGTCGGCTCGCCTGCTGCGCGCTCGCTCCCGGATTCCAGCCCCCCGCCATGTGGGAACCCTCCGCCGCGGTCGTCGAGGTCAGCGGGGCGGGACCGGATGGGCGCGGGCCCGGATCCTTCGTGGTGAATCTGCGCACGGGTAGCGCTTTTCGACTGCACCCGAGACTGACGCCGGTCGTACGGCGGTTGGCGAACGGCGACGCTGCCGTATGGCAGCACCTCAGTGACACGGTCCGCACAAAACTGTCCGGTCAGCTGGTCCGGGCCGGGGCAATTCGGAGTCCACAATGACAAGAAAATGGCGTATCGGCGGCGAGTTCATCGTGCGCCACGCGGGAATGCCGTTCGACTGGCTGGAAGAGCTTGGCGCTCCCAGCGACCTGTTGGAGCTGGCCGACGAGGTGATCCGGCGGGAGGGCGCACTCCTGGCCAGCCTGGCGACGCACTTCGCCGGCGATCGAGCCGCAGGGATACGGGCCGACGTGCTGCACGGCCGAATCGATCAGCTGCCCCGGTCCGCCGGGCCGGACTGGAGTGCGGCGGTCGACGCCTGGGGGGAGGCGCTGACCCAGTACGTCCGCGCCTACCGGGAGGCGGACGAGCAGGTCGGTAAGGAACTCCGAGAACTGCTGGCCACAGCCCAGGTCTCCGAAGCGGTCTTCCTGTCCAACCCGGATGCCTACCGCAACATGCTGCAACCGTTCCTGGCGTACCAGGGTGCACTGAACTCACGCTGGCGGCGGGTACGCCGGCAGATGTACACCTACGTGCAACGGTTCTGCGCCAAGAACGAAACCGTCAGCTTCTTCGGCCCGATGGCGTACGGCACGGTGGGGCCCGGAGACGACGCCCAGCTCCGCCGAGACGTTCCTCGTACGCGCCGGGTGTTTCTGTCCCACTGGGCGGCGCGGGCCCTGGCATTGGCGATCGCCCGGGATTCCGCGATCCTGCCGCACCTCCGATTCCACCGCACCAGCCGCGGCGCCGACCCGGGTGAGCCGATTCTGACCCAGGTGCTCCCGGGCGGCACGACCCTGCGGCAGCTGATCCACCGTTCGGGCCGCCCCGCCGCCGAGGTGGCGCGGACGCTGATGAAGCTGGTGGCGACCGAGCACCTCACCATCGGACTCGGCGGCGGCGACTACGACCTGGATCCCCTCACGACCCTGCGCGAACAACTCGCCGCGCTGCCGGCCGCACCCGCCCGAGACCAGTGGCTCGCCCGGCTCGGCGATCTCGCCGCGCTCCTGGAGGAGCTGGGCGAGCAGCCGCTGGAGCGCAAGGTCACCACAGTAGCCGCACTGGAGACCCGGTTCACCGAGATCACCGGCAAGCCGGCCCGCCGAGGCGCGGGCGCGGCGTACGCCGACCGGGCGGTGTTCTTCGAGGAGTGTGCGTCCCCCTTCACCCTCACCATCGGGGCCGACCTGGTTCGGCGCTGGGAGGAGCAGCTCACCCCGCTTCTGGAGGCCTGCGTCACGCACGGACGAGCCACCCAGGCCGCGGCGGCCGAGGCCGTGCGGGAAAGCTTCGCCGGAAGCGGCCAGGGCATCGAACTGAACCTCCTCGAGTACGCGACCCGGGCCGCCGCGGAGCAGTCCGACTCCACCAGCACCTACCAGGCGACCTACGCGCCCAGCTACCCGGGTGAGGACTGGCGGTCCGAACTGGCCCAGCTCATTCGCGAGGCCAACGCCCTCGACGGTGAGCGGTACGCCGTCATCGACCTCTGCCCTGCCGCGACCGACGTGGCGGGGCTGGACGAGGCGCCGTTGGTGTTGTCCCGCGCCCACCACCACCTGCTGGTCGACAGCTGGCTCGCCACCATGCATCCGGATCCGCGACGGTTCGGCGCAGCCGCCGCCGCATGGGTTGCCCGGCGAGCGGGCGACCTGGTCGGCCTCGACCTCGGTCGCCGGAACAAGGGCTACTACCGATTCCCCGGCCGGGAGATCGCGATGCGTCCGCTGTCCTGGACCGACGAGGGCCGAGCGGACCTGCTCAAGCCCGAAGACCTCCGGGTCTCCATCACCTCCGATGCGGTCACCCTCCGGGATCCGGACGGTCGCGTCGTCACCGCGTACGTTCCGCTCAGCGACTTCGTCAAGTACGCGCCGATCGCCGCGCTGTCGCACCCGCAGGTCCTGCACCCCACCTTCCGCACCGCCACCGGCGGCGCGCTGCCCGAGGTCGTACTGGGGGCGGTGACCCTGCAACGCGCCCGCTGGCGGGTGCCGACCCAGACGTTGGCGGCGGCGGAGCCGCACACCCGGTTCCTCGGGCTACGTCGGCTGGCCCGCGACACCAACGTCCGGTTCCTCTTCGGCCGCAGCGCCCACGAACGCAAGCCGTACCTCATCGATCTCGCCTCTCCACTCGCAGCTGACCTGGTCAACCACATCACCCGGGGCTGTGACGAGATCGACGTGGAGCGGATGGCGCCGGGACCGGATGGGCTGTGGCTCCGCGACGCCGAGGGGCGACGCTACACCAGCGAGCTGCGGATGCAGGTCGTCGGCGAAGGTGGGCGAGCATGACGCCGACGATCTGGTTCAGCGAACACTCCCTACGGCTGCGGGTCGACGTACGGCCGGACGGCTCGTTCCCGATCCAACGCTCGGCCGTCCGCGGGATGAGTGTGGAGCGGCACCTCGGGGACGGCTGCACCGAACACCGGTTCGCCGACGGCGATGCGCTGCTCGGGACCGGCTGCGCCGGGCCGACCGCGTCGGCCGCCGACGTCCTGCGCGAGGTCCAGGGCCGGCCGGTGTTCGAGATGACGGCGCAGCACCGCGCCATGCTCACCGCAATCGCCGCCGAGACCGGTGCCGAGCTCGTTCTCGGCGTGGCGGAGCAGCACGTCGCGGCCGGAGACCCGGACCACGTCCGCTCCACCCACCGCTTCGTCGCGACGCTCCTACTCACCTTGACCGGCGACGACGGTACCCGGCACACGCAGTCGGTTCGGTGGAATCCGACCGACGGTCCCCGCACGCTGGCGCTGGCGGCGAGGCAGACGGGCAGCCAGATGCGCGATCGGCTCGGTCTGCCGCTGGCCGAGGAGCTACCCGCGAACGCCGACCTCGTCCTGCTGCCGGGCTTCGCCGGGGCGTTCTTCCACGAGCTCGTCGGGCACCCGATGGAGGCCGACGTCGTCGCCTCCGGCACCAGTTACCTGGGCCAGCAACTCGGGCAACGGATTGCCCCACCATGGCTGTCCATCCTCGACGGCGGTCACCTCGCCGCCGGCGGCTATCGGAGCGCATTCGACGACGAGGGAGCCGACTCTGTGACGACCCGCCTGATCGACCGGGGCGTGGTTGGTCGGCCGATGAACGATCTGGCCCTGGCCCAACGCCTGAACACCACCAGGACCGGCCACGGACGTCGACAGAACTACCGACACCCCGCGATCCCCCGGATGACGCACACCGCGGCGGTGGTGGAGCCCGACGTCGAGGTCGAGGAACCGGCCGGGAACTGGATCGCTCCCCGCGGGCTGCGGCTGGAGATGATGAACATCGCCTCCGGCGCGTTCGTCTTCCACGCGCCGATCTCCGTACTGCATCGGGCCGACGGCACCACCGCCCGGCTCGGCCCCCTGCGCATCGTCGGCGACGGCGCGCGGGCGCTGGCGAGCCTGCGGCCCTACGCACACCAGGTCGTGGGGTACCTCCGGGCCACCGGTGGCTGCGGCAAGCTTGGGCAGTACCCGGTCCTGGTGTCCTTCGCCAATGCGGGCCTCCGGCTCCCCGCAGGATCGGTCGGGGTGCGGGCGGTGCGTCATGCCTGAGCTTCGGCTGCGCGCCTCCGGACTGCTCACCCCCACCTCCGGCGGCCCCCGGTTGACCGTGTCGCTAGACGTCGTACAGCTGCGCCGGGACGCCTCCGGACGGGTGGTCGGCTCGGAGCGGGTGGGCGGATCCGCCGCCGACGCGGCAGCCAAGAACGTGGCGCTGCTGCTCACCGACGCCACCGCCCGGATCGACGCCACCCTCGACGGGCTACAGAGCGCGGTGGCCACGATCCACGAGTGGCGTGCGGGTGACGGCCTGCCGGTGGCGGGTCGCAGCGACCTGCTGGTCCGGATCGAGACCGCGGGTGGGCCCGTCGTGCTCGGCACCGCCGGTCACGGCACACCGCTCGAGTTGGTGTCGACCGTCGCGGGGCAGGACCTGGCGGTGCTGGCGCATCCGCCAGCCGCCGAACCGCCGACGGGCTGGCGGGATCGCCCGCTCATCCTGCGCCCCGCGCCCGCGGCCGTACTCGTGGCCGGCGCGGCGTTCTCGCTCTCCTCGCGTAAGGGCAGGCGGACCGCGGCGCAACTCACCGGGCGCCGGGTGCTACCCGCACTGACCATCCGGGATCTCCCCGCGGTGCCGTCCGGGTACGACCGGGACGACCTCGGTGACCCCGCCGAGGCCAGCGTCCTGGTGGACGCCGGCCGCATCTCTCCCCCCGGGCAGTGGCGCGACGGTGTGCCGCCGGGCAGGGCGGTCTGGGATCACGACGCCGCCACCTGCGGTCCACCACCGATCGTCCGGCTCGAGCTCGACGGTCCCGACACGGTCACGCCCCCGAACGCCATCGAGCTCCAGTGGTGCGTCGAAGGGCTCCAGCGCTACCACGGCGACGGCACCATCCGGGTCCACTGCGTGGCCCGGCCGGTTGACCGTCCCGAGGAGAGCTTCGTGATCGTGCTGCACGGCAAACCCATCCACCTGCTCCGTCATACCCGCGGTCTGACGGGTCCCCGAACAGCTGTCTATGGCGACAGCGACGTGACCACCCGCTCGCTGGTACTCGCCAGCGCAGCCGAACTGGAAGGTGCCGGACATGCTGTCGTTACCGTCAACTCCTGACTTCGCCATCGTCGGCGGTGGAATAGTCGGTGCCTGCCTGGCAGAGGAGTTGAGTCGCCAGGGCGCCTCGGTCCTGGTGCTGGACGCCGGCGCCGAGCCCGGCCACGCCACCCACCGCGCGGCCGGGGTGGCGGTGCCCTCCCTGCGCTACCTGGACGACCACGAGTTCTACTCCTGGCTGCGGGGCGCGAAGCTCGACCTGGACGCCGACGTGGCACGGCTGGAGCCGGAGTTCGGCACGTTCAGCGTGGTGCGGCCGATTCTGCGCGCCCTGCGCGAGCAGGACATCGAGACCTACGGCCACCTGTTGGCGGAGGCAGGGGCCGGGGCGCGGGTCACCGGCGACGACCTCGCCACTGTCGCGACCGGCCTGAAGCTCCCGCCCAGCCGGCACTACCTACACGCCGAGGGCGGGCTCATGATCGACGGACGCCGGTATCTGGACGCGGTTCTCGGCCGCTGCCGGGAGCAGGGGGTCACCTGGCAACAGGGACGTCGGGTACGCGAGGTGCGCGAGGACGGGCACCGGGTGATGATTCGTACGGACCAGGAGACACTGCACGCCGACCGGGTGGTGATCGCCGCTGGCGCGTGGAGCTCCGGCACCGGGCTGGCCGAGTCCACCGGGATCCGGCCGCAACGTGGTCAGATGGTGGTGCTGCGCACCGACGAGAAGCTGTCCAGCATCCTCTCCTCCGCCTACTACCTCGCCCCGGGGGTTGGCGACGACATCCTCGTCGGCGCGACCGAGGAGGATGCCGGTTTCGCCGATCACGTCACCGCGCAGGGCATCGGAGCGCTGCTGCGGTTCGCCACCACCGCCATGCCCGGGCTCGCCGCCTCCGTTCCCCTGGAACTGCGGGCGGGGCTGCGGCCGGTCTCCGACACAGGTCGGCCCTTGGCCGGAGCGCTGCCGGGCCACGACCGGATCTTCATCTCGGCCGGACACGCCGGCCATGGGCTGCTCTCGGCCCGTACCACCGCGAAGGGGATGGCCGCCGGGCTGCTCGGCGACGACTGGGACGCCCTGCCGTACCGCATGTGCCCGACACACGCACAGGGAGGCACCGCGTGATGCGCATCGACCACGTGATTCTCGGCGCCCGCACGATCGCCCCGCTACGGGAGTTGCTGTGGGAGCGGCACGGCTTCGGGATCACCGACGGCAGCCCCAACCCGGACGGCACCGCGAGTTGGATCGTGCCGTTCGACACCCCCGACGTCCAGTATCTGGAGCTACTCGTCACCAACGACGAGCGGGAACTGGGCAGCACTGACTTCGGCCGGGCGTTCCTGGAGCGGACCGCGGACGGTCCGACCTTCCTCAACTGGGCGGTGCTCACCGACGACATCGCCGCCACCGCACGGCGGGTGGAACAGGTCACCGGCACCGACCCCGGCCTGCTGCGGGGTGAGTCGGTACGCGCCGACGGCCAGCGGGTGCCGTGGGCGGAGGCCGCATTCGACCTGTCGTGGCGCAGCCGGGTGCTGCCGTTCTTCCTGAGCTACGGCAATCCCGCGGATCGGGCGGATCGGGTGGCGGGTGACCTGCGGGCAGCCGGGCACCGGGTGCGGCCCACCGCGCTCGCGGGTCTGGTGACGGGCCCGGCGCGGGAGCCGGCCTGGGCTCGACGGTGGCCTGGGTTGGAGGGGCTTGCGGTAACGGTCCACGACACCGCGGGCCCCGAGATCACCGCGGTCCGGGTTGAGACCGGCGCGGGCGACACCGTGGTGCAACTGCCATGAGCCGAGGCCGATCCGCTCGTGGATGCTCGCCGCTACCGTGGGCTCGCCATCGACGCGCCACGCGCCCGGTGCAGGTCCAGCAGCCGCTGGCGGGCCGACTCGTCCTCGGCGGCCTGGGCGGCGGTCCAGGCAAGCGCGACGGCGCCCTGCAGCAGCGCCCGATCAGCCCCGGGGGCCACACAGGCCGCGGCGAACTCGGGCTGATGGTTCACGGCGTCGCCGCTGTCGATCCCGATGCTCGGGTGCAGGCTGGGCAGGGCGCGACTCACATTGCCCATGTCGGTGCTGCCGGTGGGCATCTCCCGCTCCTGCTCCGGGGAGACCAGCGGGCGTCCCAGCTCGGTCGCCGCCGACCGGTAGGCCTCGGACAGGAAGGGGTCGTGCACCAGTTCCGCGTAGGCGGGGGTGGCGCCGACCTCGTGGGTGCAGCCGCTGCCGACGGCACCCGCGGCGAAGCAGGCCCGGATCCGCGATTCCAGCCGACTCAGGGACTCCATGTCGGCTGCCCGGAGGTTGTAGCGGGCACGGGTGTGCGCCGGGACCACGTTCGGTACGTCGCCGCCGTGGGTGACGATGCCGTGCACCTGTTGGCGCGGCTCGAAGTGCTGGCGCCCGACCCCCACGGCGACCTCGGCGATGGTCAACGCGTCCGCGGCGTTGACGCCCAGCTGTGGTGCGAGCGCGGAGTGGGACTCCCGCCCGGTGTAGGTGACCTCCAACTCGACCAGTGCCAGCGGGCGAGGAGCACAGTTGTCCTCGGGCGCGGGGTGGACCAGCATGGCCATCGAGACCGCGTCGAAGACCCCGGCCTCCAGCAGAGTGATCTTGCCGCCCCCGTCCTCCTCGGCGGGCGTGCCCACCACGACGACCGTGAGGTCGAGCTCCGCCGCCACCTCGCGCAACGCCAGGGCCGCGCCGACCGAGGAGGCGGCGATGATGTTGTGTCCGCAGGCATGACCGAGCCCCGGCAGCGCGTCGTACTCGGCGCACAACCCGACCACCAGCGGACCGTCACCGAATCGGGCGGTAAAGGCGGTGTCGAGGCCACCGACTCCGACGTCGACCGCGAAGCCCTCGTCGCGCAGCAGGCCGCTCACCTTGGCCGCGCTGCGATGCTCCCGGAACGCCGTCTCCGGCTCCGCGTGCAGGCTGCGCGACAGGGCGAGCAAGCGCTCCTCGGCTTGGTCAACAGCATCCGCACACCGACGTCGGACCTCGGGGCTGAGCCTCATCCGCCGCATGTTCCCTCCCGTCGCACCGGCCGAGCCGCGGTGACGTACCCGGCTCCTCACGTTCCTACCCGAGCCGGCAACCGAAAGCGAGACCAGTCAGGAGACTCGAGATGGCAGCACTGACCTGGACGGTGCCAGCCGGGCGAGGAGAGTTGACCGTCGAGACCGTACCGTGGGCGCTGCTCCGCAGCACCGGCTTTCCGGTCCAGTTGGTGGCGGGGCTCGCCACCGCGACCCTCATCGCCGCGGCCGACCGGGTGTTCGCCGCAGAGCAGGAGGTCGAGGCGGCGCGCGTCCACTTTCTGCACGAATGCTGGCCCGTCGCGCGCGAGGCTGTCCGGGAGCTCGAGCCCCGTCAGCGATCCCTGCGCGCGTTGCAGAGCTGTCGGCGCCGGGTGGAGGCGGGAGCACGGCTGGACGAGCGGGGCATCGAGATTCTGACGGCCACCGGACTACCGCAGTGGGCTTCGCGGTGGAACACCCTGGTCGACGCCCACACCGAACACCTGGCGACCGTCCGCGCAGAGTTCGACGGGGCACTGCACCAGGCTCGGCTACACACCGCGACGACCGCCAACTCCGATGCCTTCCGGCACGCCGTGTTCGTGTCGAACCCGGGCTTCTTCCACTCCGCGCTGCGGACGCCGCCGATGGCGCACCCCAGCTGGGACAGTTCGGCGGTGGGCACCGACCCACCGCGCGCGCTGCGCCGCCGGCTCGACACCGTGCATCGCTACCTTCGCCGCTTCGCCACCAAATGCGAAACCGTCTCATTCTTTGGGCCGGTGCTGTTCAGCAAGCTTCGCCCGGAACAGGACCAGCCGGTCCAGGTCGGGACACCCGCGCCCGAGCGCATCGTGGTGGAGGCCAGCGCCTGGCTGGTCGAACAGCTCCGTGAGCAGGCTGTTGGTCAGACTCCACTGCGTACCCAGCGCGCCTGGCCCAGCCCCCTGTTCCGCCAGCCGGGCCCGGAGCACGTGCTGGAACGGGTTGTGGACGGCCGCCGCTTCACCGTCGCCGCCGCCGCGCTGGCCCTGTGGCAGGCGGCAGCGGCCAGCCCCGGAGCTCACCTGGCCGACCTGCTGGCCGCCACCGGGACGATGGATCAGTCCGACGAACGCCTGGCACGGCTGGTACGCGCGCTGGGGCCGGCGCTGACCGTCTCGCCCTGGCGTCTCCCGGCCACCGAGCTCCACGCGTTGACCCGGCTCGCCGGGGAGCACCCCACAGCCACGGTCGTCGAACTCGCCGACTGCCGGGACAGGTACGCCCAGGCCGGGTGGCCGGACCGCGCCCCGCATCTCACCGCGGCGCAGCAGGCCAGTGCCCGGGCCGGCGGGGACGCCTCCCGCAACGGTGGACAGCACTACGCCGATCGGGAACTGTTCCACGAGGACAGGTCCAGTCCGTTGAGCGAGCAGGTCAGCCTCGGAGCGCCCATCGTTGACCGGATCCGTCAGGTCACCGAGGCCGTCTTCCCCCTGACTTTCCTGGCCGCCCTCCTCGCCCGCGAGGACGCCCGGGACGCGCTGTGTACCGCACTGCGGGGCACGTCGGCCCCGCTCGCGGCCCTCGCCGCCCGGGAGATTCCCGCCCGTACGGACCGGCGGGACCACCTGGATTCCATCCTGCACGAACTGACCACGAAGGCCGTCGGCGACCTGGCAGCGGTCGCCGACCGTCCGCCGGTCGTCGAACTCGACCCACACGTACTCGCCGATGCCCTCGCCCCGTTGTGGGAGACGGTCTCCCTCGACCCGGACGACGCCTGTCTGCCCAGCCCTGACCTGATGGTCGCCGGCCCGGACCCCGCCACCGCCACCTGGGTGCTCTCGGAGCTGCACGACGATTGCAGCTCCATCTTCGGCGGACTGGAGCGACCCCTGCACAGTGACCCGGACGGGCTGTGGGCGGACTTCGTGGCGCGGGTCGAACAGGCGGTTTCGCCACGGACGGCCGCGACGATCGTCTCCCGCCGCCGCAGCGCCCACGTCACCCCGGAGCTACCAGGGGTGGCGATCGAACTCAGTGGCCTGTCGAGTAAGGACCGCACCGAGGTGGTGCCGATCGCCGAGGCCCACGTCCCCGCCACGGCGGACGCCGTCCTGGTCGATGGCGAACGTCGGCTGCTGTGGCCGGGAGACCTCTCCTCCACCCTGCACCGGGCCCTTTCCCGTCCGGCGCTCGGCCCGATCTCGATCGACCTCGGCACCTACACGCCGCGGATCGTCGTCGCCGGGGTCGTACTGCAACGCGCCCGGTGGCGGGTGCGTCTCCCGGAACGAGCCGACGACGCGTACGGGCAGTGGTTGGCACTCCATCGCATCCGGGCACAGCACCGACTGCCGCGCCACGTCTATGTCCGGCATCCCGCCGAACCGAAGCCGCTGTACGTCGACTTCGCCGACCCGATGGCGGTGCTCGACCTCGCCCGTCTCGCCCCGGCCGACGTCGTGGTCTCCGAAATGCTGCCCACGCCCGAGCAGCTGTGGTGGCGTCCCGACGACCAACCGCACTGCGCGGAGCTCCGCCTCGGCACAGTGCTGCGGCCTACGGCCTCGGCCCACGTGGACGAGGACGACGACGCCATCCCCCATCACCCGTAACCACCTCCAGCGACAAGGAGAAAGCCGTGACCGAACAGACCGACCTCACCGCCCGAGTCCGGGACGCCTACGACAAGTCCGCTGACCAGTACGATTCCGCCGGCCAACTCCTCTTCCACCCACTGGGCAAAACGGTCGCCGACCTGCTGGAGCTCAAGCCGGGCGAGCGGGTGCTCGACCTCGGCTGCGGTCGTGGCGCCTGCCTGTTTCCGATCGCCGCCCAGGTCGGTACCGAGGGTTTCGTGCTCGGCATCGACCAGGCACCCGGCATGGTGGAGGCGTGTGGGGCCGACCTTGAGGCCCGCGGACTGGCCGACCGGGCGCAGGTGCGGCTCGGTGACGTCCAGAGCTTCACCGTTGACCGGCCCTTCGACGCGATCAGCGCCGGCATGGTTCTGTTCCTGCTACCGGCACCGCAGCAGGCGTTGGCCGCTGCCGCGGCGGCGCTGCGCAGCGGTGGACGGCTGGTCGCGACGACCTTTCCGACGGAGAACGGCCGACTCGCCGCCGGCTGGGAGTCGGCGGAGATTCTCGCCGAGGTGTTGTCCACCTATCTCCCGGAGGGCGTCGACGATCCATGGCAGCTTGTCCTCGGTCTCAACGGACCGCTGGTCTCCGAGGAGTCAACCGCCAGCGCGGTCCTGACGGCGGGCTTCACCGATGTCGACATTCGTCACATAGCAGCGAAGTCCCGATTCGAGTCGATCGACGACTACCTCGCCTGGACCTGGACGGTCACCCCGCGCATGCTGTGGGAACTGGTGCCGCCGGAGCGGCGGACCGAGGCCACCAACGCGGCCCGGACCGCGTTGCGGAGCCTGGCGGGTTCCGACGGTTCGCTGGTGTTCTCCTGCCCGACCCGGACCATTCGCGCCGTCCGTTAACCGGCGCCGTCCGTTAACCGGCGCCGTCCGCTAGCCGATGTCGTCCGCTAGCCGACGTCGTCTGCCCACACCGACCTACCCCAGAGCACGAAGCCGAAAGGTACGAAGACATGCGTAGCGAGTTGATCCGACCGCTGTCCGAGCTGCTCGGCGAACACGCCGTCCGGCGCGGAGACAAGATCGCCTTCGCCGACGGTAAGCGTGGCGTCAGCTACGCCGACCTCGACCGGCGGACCGCTCGACTGGCCGGACACCTGGCCGCCCTGGGGTTGGAGACCGGTGGGCGAGCCGTGATCCTGATGGGCAACAGCGTCGAGGCGGTGGAGAGCAGCCTTGCGGTGATCCGGGCGGGCGGCATCGCGGTACCGCTCAACCCACAATCCTCCACGGCTGAGATCGACCACCTTCTCGACGATGCCGAACCGACGGTCATCGTGTGTGACCCGGCCCGCTTCGGCCAGGTGGTCCGGCGGCACCACCCGGGTCGACCACCACGGGTCATCCGTACCGGCGAGGCCGAAGCCGAGGAAGACGCCGCAGCAGAGACGGTGCGGTACGAGGAGTTGATGGGCACCGAGCCGAGCGGACCGGCTCCCGACGAGGCTGCGCTGGATGCCCCGGCGTGGATGCTCTACACGTCGGGGACCACCGGTCGGCCAAAGGGGGTGCTGTACTCGCTGCGCAGTTCGTTGTGGCTGGTCGCGGCGGGGCATGAGCCGGTGCTGGGGCTGTCGGAGCAGGATCGTCTGTTGTGGCCGATGCCACTGTTCCACGGGCTCGGGCAGAACCTGTGCGTGCTGGGGGTCACGGCGGTCGGCGCGAGTGCGCGGCTGATGAGCGGCTTCGCACCGTCCGAGGTCCGCGACCTCCTGCGCGAGGAGGCCATCACGTTCCTGGCCGGGGTGCCGACCACCTACCACTACCTGCTGGACCAGGTCACCGACGCCACCACCGACCTCTCCGCGCTACGACTAGGTTTCGTGGCGGGATCGGCGAGCGGTGCCGCGTTGGGCAGCCGCTTCGAGGAGGCGTTCGGTGTTCCCCTGGTGGACCAGTACGGGTCCTCCGAAACCGGTGCCATCACCTCGAACCGGCCGTTCGGGGAGCGGGTCCCCGGCTCCGTCGGGCCACCGCTCCCCGGCGTGGACATCCGCCTGGTCGACCCCGACACCGGCCAGGACGTGCCCACCGGGAAGGAGGGCGAGGTCTGGGTCGCCGGACCGAACCTCATGCTCGGATACCACGGGCAGCCCGATGCCACCGCCGCTGTCCTGCGCGACGGCTGGTACCGCACCGGTGACCTTGGGCGGCGGGACGCCCTGGGGCACCTGACCCTGACCGGCCGACGCAAGGAGCTGATCATCCGTGGTGGCGAGAACATCCACCCCGTCGAGGTCGAGGAGGTACTGCGTACCGCCGCCGGGGTAGCCGACGTGGCGGTGGGTGCCGAGCCCCACGACGTGCTCGGTGAGGTGCCGGTGGCCTATCTGGTGCCCGGCCCCGAAGGCGTGGACGCGGCGACGGTCTTCGCGCACTGCCGGCGGCTGCTCTCCTTCTTCAAGGTTCCCGACAGGCTCTACACGATCGAACGCGTCCCCCGGACCAGCACGGGCAAGATCACCCGGCACCTGCTGGCAGAGGCGGACCCCCAACTGCTGGGCGTAGCCACCCCGGACGGCGAGGCCGGCGAGGCCGCGCCGATCGACGGTACGGCGTGGGCAGCGCAGTTGCGGGAGTTGCCGCCAAGCGAGCGCACCCGGAGCGTCCTGGAGCTGGTTCGCAGCGAGGTAGCCCGCGCCGTGGGTCTCGACTCTGCCGAACAGATCCGACCCGACCAGCCCTTCGTCGACCTCGGGCTCGGTTCCCTCGCCGTCGTCGGGGTTGGTCAGCGGCTCTGCGCCCGAGTCGGGCTACGGCTTCCGGCGACCGTCGTGTTCGACCATCCGACGCCCACCGCCCTTGCGGCCCGGCTGGTCGCCGAGGTGAGCGGAACGCGTGCGCCGGCCGAAGGCACCCACGCTCCGGACCGGGCTGGTGCCGACGAGCCGATCGCGATCGTCGCGATGGCCTGCCGATTCCCCGGCGAAGTCGAGGATCCGGACCAACTCTGGGCCATGATCGCCGAAGGACGCGACGCCACCTCAGAGCTGCCGGACGACCGGAACTGGCCGCTGGACACCCTCATCGACCCGAACCCGGACCACCTCGGCACCAGCTACGTATCCCGGGGCGGGTTCATCTCCGACCCCGCCGGCTTCGACGCCGCCTTCTTCGGGATCAGCCCGCGGGAGGCGACCGCGATGGACCCGCAGCAGCGGGTACTCCTGGAGATCGCCTGGGAGGCGTTCGAGCGTGCCGGAATCGATCCCACCCGGGTGGCTGGCTCCCCGACCGGCCTCTTCATCGGCACGAAGGGGCAGACGTACAGTTCCCTCGCCGCGCCGGCCTCGGAGTACGAGGGCTACCTGGGCTTCGCCACCTCGGGCAGTGTGCTGTCTGGACGCGTCGCCTACACCCTCGGGTTGGAAGGTCCGGCCATCACGGTGGACACCGCCTGCTCGGCGTCGTTGGTGGCGCTCCACCTGGCGTGTCAGTCGCTGCACGCCGGGGAGTCCCGCCTCGCCCTCGCCGGTGGGGTCACCGTGATGGCCACCCCCGACGATCTGATCACGTTCAGCCGTCAGCGTGGCCTCGCCGTGGATGGCCGGGTCAAGGCGTTCGCCGCAGCAGCAGACGGTACCGCCTTCGGCGAAGGTGCGGGGGTGGTGCTCCTGGAGCGCCTCTCGGACGCGCGCCGGGCGGGGCGGAAGGTGCTCGCCGTCATCCGGGGCAGCGCGGTCAACCAGGACGGCACGTCGAACGGGCTCACCGCCCCCAACGGCCAGGCCCAGCAACGGTTGATCCGTCAGGCACTCGCCGCCGCCCGGCTCGGTCCCGCCGACATCGACCTGGTCGAGGCGCACGGCACGGGAACCGCGCTCGGTGACCCCATCGAAGCCGAGGCGATTCTGGCCACCTACGGGCAGGGGCGGGCGCCGGAGCAACCGGTATGGCTCGGATCAGTCAAGTCCAACATCACCCACACCCAGGCGGCTGCCGGCACTGCCGGTCTCATCAAGATCGTGCAGGCGATGCGCCACCGGACTCTCCCGGCCACGCTCAACGTTGACCAACCGTCGCCGCACGTCGACTGGACCTCCGGCCAGGTACGCCTGGCGACCGAGCCCCGGCCCTGGCAGGTGGCCGGCCGGCCCCGGCGGGCCGGGGTCTCCGCCTTCGGGATCAGCGGCACCAATGCGCATGTCATCGTGGAAGAGAGCCCGGTCGAGCCGCCGGTGTCGGCGAGCGTTGACGAGTCCCGGAGCCCCGCCGCCGTTCCCTGGCTGCTCTCCGCCAGGTCGCCGGTGGCGCTGCGGACGCAGGCTGCCCGGCTGGCCTCGATGACGCGCTCCGCGCCCGAGCTCAGCCCGGCGGCCGTGGGCCGCGCGCTGGCTCGCTCGCGCGCGGGCCTGGACCATCGGGCGACCGTGGTGGGTACGGAGACCAAGCAACTCCTGGCGGGCCTGGAGGCCCTCGCCTCGGGCACGCCGGCGGCCGGGCTGACGACGGCACGCGCGGTGCCCGACCGGGCCGTCGCTGTGCTCTTCACCGGCCAGGGCGCGCAGTACCCGGGCATGGGCCGCCACCTTTACGACAGCTTCGACGTCTTCGCCGCCGCGCTGGACGAGGTCTGTCAGTTTCTGGCACCGGAGGTACGGCCGGCCCTGCTGGCGCCGGCCGGGACGCCGGATGACGAGTCGATCCACCAAACCGGTCTCGCCCAGCCCGCCCTCTTCGCCCTGGGGGTCGCCCAATTCGCCCTCCTGCGCTCCTGGGGGGTACACCCGAGCGTGCTCGCTGGGCACTCCATCGGCGAGATCACCGCGGCACACGTGGCCGGGGTACTCTCGCTGCCGGATGCGGCCCGCCTGGTCAATGCCCGGGGCGCCCTGATGCAGGCGCTGCCCCCGGGCGGGGCGATGCTCGCGGTGAAGGCCACCGAGGAGGAGATACTGCCCCTGCTCTCCGGGGAGGAGTCGCGGATCGGAATCGCCGCGATCAACGCGACCCGGTCGGTCGTCGTCTCGGGCGACGAAGAGGCCGTGACCTCGCTCGCCACCCGGCTGGCCGAACACGGGCATCGGGCCACGCGCCTCCGGGTGAGCCATGCCTTCCACTCTGCTCACATGGACCCCGTCCTCGACGACTTCCGCGCCGTCGCGGAGTCGCTGGCCTACCAGCGACCCACCATTCCGATCGTCTCCACCATGACCGGCGTGGCCGCAGGCGCGGAGCTGCTCACACCGGGGTACTGGGTCGAGCAACTCCGCCAGCCGGTTCGCTTCGCGCCAGCGGTACGCGCAATTCGTACGCAGGGCACCGACACCTTCGTCGAACTCGGTCCCGACGGAGTACTGACCGCGCTGGTGCGGGAGACCCTCGGCGCGGACGAGCACCACGCGGTGCCGTTCTGCCGTCGTGGCCGGTCGGGTGCCGAGGCCGCTGCCCTGGGCGCCCTGCACGCCCTCGGTGTCCCGGTGGAGTGGGAGGGCTTCTTCCCACCGACCGACGAACCCGAGGTCGACCTGCCCACCTACCCGTTCCAACGACGGCGCTACTGGCTCCCACCCACCGCCGTGCCGTCGCCCACCAGGCCGGGTCCGGCCCTCCGCGAGCGGGTCGGTGGGGCCGACTCGTCCCGCCTCGGAGCGGCCACCGAACGGTCAACGGGAACCGTGCCGTCGGCCGGCGCCACCCCGGCAGTCGACGCCGCGCAGTTGGCGGGGGCCATGCTCGCAGCTCGGCTCGGTGCCTTGGACGAGGAGGAGCAGTTCCTGCACCTGGTCCAGACCGTCACGGCTCTGGTCGCCGCCGTTCTCGGTCACGCAGACCCGGACGAAATCGATCCAGACGCGTCCCTGCTGGATCTGGGCTTCGACTCCCTCACCGCGGTGGAGCTGCGAAACCAGATCCGCGACCTCAGTGGGGTCAACCTCCCCGCCTCGCTGGTCTTCGAATTCCCCACCGTGGCAGTCCTCGCCGATCACCTGCTGAGCCGGGTGCTCCGCGCGGCCGACGACGACGAGGACCGGGTGGACTTCGCTGCCGAGGTAACCCTGGCCGCGGACATCGTCTGCGCGGATGAGGTCATCACCGCCGTCACCGAGCCTCGCGAGGTCCTCCTCACCGGAGCGACCGGCTTCCTCGGCGCCTTCCTGCTCCGCGACCTGATGCGGAGCACGAACGCCGTGGTGCACTGCCTCGTGCGGTCCACCGACGAGAAGCCGGCGCCAGACCGGCTGCGGGACAACCTCCAGTGGTACCAGCTCTGGGACGAGATCGATCCGAACCGGTTGTCCGTGGTGGTCGGCGACCTGGCCGCTCCGAGGTTCGGCCTGTCGGAGCAGCGGTACGACGAGTTGTCCCGCCGGGTCGATACGGTCTACCACGCGGCTGCCACCGTCAACGGTCTCTACCCCTACTCCTCGCTGAAGGCAACGAACGTGACCGGCACCGAGGAGATACTGCGGCTGGCCGCACGGCATCGCAGCGTTCCGGTCCACCACGTGTCGTCCACGGGCGTCTTCTCCGCCGAGGTCGTACCCGGTGTCGCCCTGAAGTCGACCGACCCGCCGGGGCCCGCCGCGGCGCTCTCCTCCGGGTACCGACAGACCAAACTGGTCGCGGAGCAGATCATTGAGATCGCCCGGGAACGCGGGCTACCGGTGTCGATCTACCGGGTCGACGAGATCTCCGGCGACTCGGAGCAGGGCCGCTGCCAGACGCACGACTTCGTGTGGCTGAGCATGAAGGGCATCCTGCAGGCGGAGGCGGTTCCGACCGACCCGGCCGGCATCTTTCACCTCGTGCCCGTCGACTACGTCAGCTCGGCGATCCTGAGGTTGTCCCGGAACGCAAACGCCGTCAACCACAACCATCACCTCGCCAACAGCACACACCTGCCGTTCGCCGAGATGACGGACGCACTGCGTGCCCGCGGCTATCGCCTCGACGAGTTGGGCTGGGACACCTGGGTCCGGCGAGTACGCTCCAACCCCGAGAACACCATGGTGGCGATGGTCGACAGCTTCGAGTCCACCATCTACAGCGGACGCAACCACTACCTGACGGTCGACACCTCCGAGACCCGCGCGTTGCTGGCCGGTAGTGGCGTCGACTGTCCGGCCATGACCCGGGACCTGTTCGAGAAGTACGTCGACTTCTTCGTCCGGGTGGGCTACTTCCCGCCGCCCGGCGGACACCAGACGACCGGCTCCGCGGGTGGTCGCCTCCACATCCGGCCGGCAACCACCGCCGACCTGCCGCGGCTGGCCCAGATCTGCTACGAGGCGTTCGAGGCCACCAACACCGCGCTGGGTCTACCACCCGAGTGGTCCTCGGAACAGGCGGTGCTGGAGATGCTCCAGGGACGACTCGCCTCACCGAGCTGTGTGAGTGAGGTGGCGGTTGATGCGACGGGATCGGTGGTGGGCTCCAACTTCCTGGTGCTGGGTGAGGAGGTAGCCGCCTTCGGACCGTTGAGCGTCGCCCCCGAGACACAGGGAGGCGGGGTGGGACGGATGCTGATGGAGTCGATAGTCGCCGCCAGCAACCGGCTTGGCTGCTCCTCCGTGCGGGCCGTCCAGGTCACCAACAACACGTCGGCCTACCGGCTGTACTCCTCGCTCGGCTTTGTGCCGCAGGAACAGCTCTCCCTCATGGTCGGGTACGTCCCACCGACTCCCGGCAACCTGGCGGGGTTCGAGGTGCGGCCCATGACCGAGGCGGATGTTGCCGGCTGCCAGACGCTGTACCGCAAGATCAACGGTCATTCCCGGGACAGCGAAATCCACATGGCAGCCAAGCGGGCGTTCGACTGGTCAATGCCGTACGTGGTGCTGGACAAGACCAACGGGGAGCTCTGCGGCTACACCACCGGCCTGGCCGACCTGGGTCACCTGGCGGCCACGTCAGAGGCGGCGGCGTGGGCGCTGTACGCCGGCGCGGGTGAGCTGATGCGCCGCCAGGATCCGCATGGCCTGGCTCCCCGGCTGCGCATCCCGGGCCGCCTGGCACCAGAGCTGCTCAGCTGGGCCGCCCGCACCCGCGGGGTCTCGCTGCTCCGTCTGGAGACGCTGATCTCGCTGGGCGGCTACACCCCACCCGAGGGCGGGGTGTCCTGCCCCGGGCTGTCCTACTGAGCCGCGCGAAAGCGGCCATATCCCTGCGTGACAGGCGTCGGGGCGGCTCGTGGAGCCGTCCCGACGAGCCCCGACAGGCCGCCCGGCGGGGAACACCCGGTGTCGACCCGATGCTCCCCGGCCCGCTCAACGGACCATGCTGCCGACGACCGGCTTCGTCAGCAGGGCCGACTGGTTGCGCTGGATGCCCGGGTCCAGCGTCTTGGCAACGAAGATCGCATGCCAGATGCAGAAGATCAGGACCGTCCAGACCTTGCGCGAGTGGTCGGCCTCCTCCCGCTTGTGCTCATCGAGCAGCCGTAGCGCGTACGGCAGGTCGATCAGGTCACCGGCACCGGAGGTGGCCAACATGTGCCGGGCCCACTCGTACATCTCACCCCGCAGCCACACCCGGGTCGGGGTCGGGAAGCCCAGCTTCCGGCGATTCACGATGGCCGGCGGGACCACCCCTTGTAGCGCCTGGCGCATCGCGTACTTGGTGGCGTCGGAACGTGGGGGCAGGCGGAGGTCGACCGGGATCTTCGACGCCACGTCGAAGACCGCCCGGTCGAGGAAGGGCACCCGCACCTCCAGCGAGTGCGCCATCGAGATCCGGTCGGCCTTGACCAGGATGTCGCCGCGCAGCCAGGTGTAGAGGTCCACGTACTGCATCTTGGTGACATCGTCGAGTTCGGTGCACTCGGCATAGATCGGGGCGGTGATGTCGGTGTAGCGCACCGAGGGGTCGTAGCGGCGCAGCAGGTGCTGCTTCTCCTCCTCGGTGAACATCCGGGCGTTGCCGTAGTAGCGCGCCTCGATCGGGGTGGTGCCGCGTTCCAGGAAGCTCTTGCCCTTGACCCCCTGCGGGATCGCCTTCGACACCGCCCGCAGCCCCTTCTGCACGCCGTCGGGCAGGCCGTTGACCGAGCTCAGGGAGAGCGGTTCCCGGTAGATGGTGTAGCCGCCGAAGAACTCGTCGGCACCCTCGCCGGAGAGCACCACCGTGACGTGTTCGGCGGCCTTACGCGCCACGAAGTAGAGCGGCACCAGCGCCGGGTCGGCGACCGGATCGTCCAGGTGCCAGACGATCTTCGGCAGCGCCGCTATCATGTCCTGCGGCCCGATCTTGGTGGGAATGGTGGTGACGTCGAGGTGGCGGGCCGACTCCTGGGCCACGTCGATCTCCGAGTAGCCGGGCACGTCGTAGCCGACCGTGAAGGTCAGAATGTTCGGGTTGAACTCCCGGGCCAGCGCCACCACCGCGGTGGAGTCGATCCCACTGGACAGGAACGAACCGACCGGGACATCCGAACGCATGTGAATCCGGACGCTGTCCCGCAGCGTCTCCCGGATCTCGTGGTAGAGCTTCTGCTCATCCGGCACCGGAGCGGGCCGGAACACCGGCCGGTACCACCGGCGGACATCGATTCGGCCGCCCGGCGTCCAGGTCAGGTACTCCCCCGAGCCGATCCGACGAACCCCCTGGTGCAGAGTTCCGGGCTCCGGCACGTACTGCAACGTCAGATAGTGGCTGAGGCTGGCCGTGTCGATGCCGGCGTCGCCCTGGTAGTTCGCCGGTGCGAACGGCAGCAGAGCCTTCTTCTCCGAGGCGAGGTAGAGGCCGTCGGCCGTCTCCAGATAGTGCAGCGGCTTGATCCCGAAGTAGTCGCGGGCACCGAAGGCGCGCCGCTCCTGCCGGTCCCAGACAACGAAGGCGAACATCCCCCGCAGCCGAGTGAGCACCTGCTCACCCCAGTAGTGGTAGCCGGCGACGATCACCTCACCGTCGCCGGAGGTGGCGAACTGCGCCCCGTAGTCGCGGGCCAGTTCCTCCCGCAGCTCGATGTAGTTGTAGATCTCGCCGTTGAAGGTCAGCAGGTAGCGCCCGTTGGCGTAGGGCAGCGGCTCGTGACTGGACGCCACATCGATGATCGCCAGCCGCTTGTGGGCGAACACGCCATCGGCATACTGGCCGGACGCGTCGCCGACAACCTCAACCCCAGTCTCGTCCGGGCCACGATGGTGCAGGCATTCCAACGCGTTGGCGATGTGGTCGCGGTGAGCCGCGGCATCCCCGCGCGCGCTGAAGAAGGCCAGGAGTCCGCACATGGTCGTCATCTTTTCACGCCCCCGTCGCGGCCGTGGCGGCCGTCTGCGCAACCAGCCTCAGCCACTGGCCCGGTCACGTCGGATACCGTCGGGACCAGCGACAACGCGAAGGGAGCGGAGATGACCGAGGAACACATCCACCGCGATCCGGGGGGCACGGAGTCGCATGATCCAAACTTCCCGGCGGCGCTCCTGGCGTTCATGCGGCAGGGCTGGCGGGACACCGCGCTGCCGGTCGTCCCGCACCCGGCGACACCCCACCACGCGAAACGTCGGGCTGCCCTCTCCGCGACCTTCCCGGGCGAGACCCTGGTGATCCCCACCGGCGGCGAGCAGGTACGCGCCAACGACACCGCCCACCGATTCCGTCCGGGAAGCGATTTCGCGTACCTGACCGGCGACCACGAGCCCGACAGTGTGCTCGTGCTCCGTCCGACCGTTTCCGGACATGAGCCCCTCCTCTACCTGCGGCCGCACGCGTCCCGGCAGAGCGACGAGTTCTTCCGGAGTCGACACGGCGAGCTGTGGCTCGGCCGGCGACGCACCCTCGCGGAGAAGTCGAGCGAGTTGGGCCTGCCCACCGCCGACCTCGCGGACCTGGACGCCGCCCTGGCCGACCTCGCCCCGGCCCGAACCCGGGTGCTGCGCGGCTTCGACTCCCGGGTTGATGCAGCCCTGCGCCCGTACGACGGCCGGCGGGAGCGGGGACAGCCGACCCGCGACCAGGAGCTGGCCAGCGCGATCTCCGAGCTGCGGCTGGTCAAGGACGAGTGGGAGATCGCCCAGCTCCAGGACGCGGTGGACGCCACGGTACGCGGCTTCGAGGATGTGGCGCGAGCACTGCCGGCCGACCGGGGAGTCTCCGAGCGGCTACTCGAGGGCATCTTCGCGCTGCGGGCCCGGCACGACGGAAACGACATCGGTTACGGCTCGATCGTCGGCGCCGCCGAGCACGCCACAATCCTGCACTGGGTACACAATCACGGCACCACCCGCCCAGGTGACCTGCTGCTGATGGACATGGGTGTGGAGAACGACCACCTCTACACCGCCGACGTGACCCGGGTGCTCCCGGTGAGCGGCCGGTTCACCGCGCTACAGCGTCAGGTCTACGACATCGTGTACGCCGCTCAGCAGGCCGGCATCGAGTTCATCCGGCCAGGCGTGGCGTTCAAGGACGTCCACCTGACCTGTATGCGGGTTCTCGCCGAGGGGCTGGCCGAGTTGGGCCTGCTTCCGGTGAGCGTGGACGAGGCGATGGACGAGACGTCGGCGGTGTACCGACGGTGGACCCTGCACGGCTTCGGGCACATGCTCGGCATCGATGTGCACGACTGCGCGAACTCGCGCAGTGCGATGTACCGCGACGGCACCCTGGGCGAGGGCTACGTGCTCACCGTGGAGCCGGGCCTGTACTTCCAGCCCGAGGACGAGTTGGTGCCGGAGGAGCTACGCGGCATCGGCGTCCGGATCGAGGACGACGTCCTGGTCACGGCGAACGGCACGGTGAACCTCTCCGCCGGGCTCCCCCGGACCGCTGACGACGTGGAAACCTGGCTGGCCAGGCAGCGGGAGGCAGGCCCGCGCCTGCCGGGCTGATCTCGCCGACCGACCCCGGCCGTACCGTTTCGTTTGGGCCCGTACGGTCCCAGGCGGAACCGGTGCGGCATTTCGCCTTATTGCGACTTCTATGTCTGTTTTGCCCTGTCGGTGGTACTCACTCCCACGTGACGCAAATCAGGTTCTTTTTCGCAAACATCCACTTCCGCGAAAGATCTTCTCATACGGTGAGCATCAGAGGCTACAACCCGATTTGTAGCAGTCCACACCGCCTTTAGATGGTGTGGACCGTCCAGTAGCTGAAAGGGCGGAATGCTCTGATGTCCACTGAGATCACAACTCCTGACGGCGGGGCCAACGTAGGCCCACCCAACCGAGGGCGGCAGACGCTCTGGGTCACTGCTGGCGTCGTCGGCTTGACCGGCGTCGTCGGACTCGCCGTCCTCGGCGGGATCGCCGCCCGAGACGACGAGAAGGCCGGGAGCGCCGGCCAGGCGGCGGCCCCAGCCGACGCAGGACCACGCGTCGACGCCGCCGGCGACACCTACAACGAGAGTGAGTGGAGTGGCAGCGAACGGAGCGGTCAGGACGACCGGCGGGCCACCGAGAAGCACCGTGAGAAGACCGTCCCGTGCAGTAGCGACAAGCTGATCCAGGCCATCCTCCACGCCAACCAGAACCGCGGCGGCGTGCTGACACTCGCCAAGGACTGCACCTACGAACTCACCCGCAGCAAGCAGGGCAACGGCCTGCCGGTGATCACGGAGCCGATCGTCCTCGCAGGCCACAACACCACAATTGCCCGGGCCGCCACCGCCGACCACTTCCGGATTCTCAACGTCGGGCGCGATGGTCACCTGACCCTCCGGGGAGTAACCGTCAAGAACGGCCGGACCGCGCCCCCGTTGCCTTTCCCGACGCCCGAGGCGGCACCGCTCCTCACCCTCTCGGCGCCGACGAACACGCCCCAGCCAGCCGCACCAACGGCGGCCGAGTCGGCGGCGACCGCCGCAGCGGTCGGCCCGTTCGTCGGTGGCGCGGGGATCTTGGTCCAGCGGGGCGGTCGGGCCGACATCGAGAAGAGCTCGATCAGATGGAACCAGACCGGCCACAACGGCGGCGGCATCGCCAACTACGGCACCACCACCATCGGGAAGTCCTCCGTCGAGAGCAACAGCGCCGCGGCCTTCGGCGGGGGGATCTTCAACGTCGGCGTTCTTCGGATCGAGGACTCGAAGATCGAGCAGAACGATGCCCGCCAGGGGGGTGGCGGGTTCGCCAACGGCTCGTTCCGCCCCGGGGTCAAGGGCGGCACCGTCTGGGTGTGGAAGAGCACAATCAACCACAACCACACCCAAGGCCTGGCCGGCGGCATCCTCGACCGCTCGGGTGAGATGAGTGTCACCCGCAGCCAGGTCACCGAGAACACCGCGGGTCGAGACGCCGGCGGAGTGCTTGGCGTCGATGGTTCCCAGCTGTACCTGGAGCAGGTGATGTTGGAGCGGAATGTCGCCATGGGCGTCGGGGGTGGCCTCGCGGTGGCCGCCGACGCGATCGCCGTCCTCCAGGAGAGCGCGCTCAAGCAGAATGTCGCCAACGGCGCGGGGGGCGGCGGCCTGTTCAACGCGCAGGCCTTCGTGACCCTGCGGGACAGCCAGGTCGCCCGGAACCGAGCAGTCGGTCCATTTGCGGTGGGCGGCGGGATCGTCAACGCCTTCGGCCAGGTTGACCTGGTGCGGAGCGCGGTGACCCAGAACGCCGCCACGACGCCGCCGGGCGGCATCTTCACCACGAACGACGGTGTCGACATCGACCGGAAGTCCGCGGTCAAGCAGAACCGACCAACGAACTGCCTGGGCAGCCCGGTTGTTCCGGAACGTTGCTTCGGCTGAGTTCCCCCTGAGAGCACCACCACATAGAGCGGGCTCCTCCGACCGTCGTACGGCCGGAGGAGCCCGCACCATCCTGGCGTCCGGAACCGCGCCGTCCGCGCCGTCTGCGATGTGATGCCCAGAAGTCCTACTACCTGCGGGGACCTGGCCCACACTGGCCCCAAGACCGACGCTCGTCCTGATCTAGCCATCTGCACCGCAAATGCGGACTTTTTTCGTATAAGCCCGCAAGGTGAGGATGATTCTCATACGGTGTTTCTGGGAGCTACAACCGATTTGTAGTAGGGACGCTGGCTTTGTGGTGCTGCGCCCCTGTCTGGTACGAGGAGAGGGCAGAGAGCTCCGATGTACAACTACCTACCGAAGAACAACGCGACCGACCCGGAGGCGACGTCGAAACGACGGCGCAAGCTCTGGCTCGCCAGCGGCGTCGCCGGTCTCACCGGCGTGGTCAGCATCGCCGCGGTCGGCCTTACCGGGGTCGGCGCCGGCGCCCAGGACATGGCATGGAACACCGCTCAGGTCACCAAGGACGGCGAACAGTCCGCCGACGACCGGGAGATGGGCCGCGAAGGCGACTGGGAAAGGGGCCGCGAAGGCGACTGGGGGAAGGGCCGCGAAGGCGACTGGGACAGCCGGCACGGACACCAAGGCCGCGAGAAGAAGCGCGGAAAGGAGGTGCCCTGCAAGACCGACAAGCTGATCCAGGCGATCATCTACGCCAACAACAACCAGGGTGGCGTACTCAAGCTGGCCAAAGACTGCACCTACACGCTGACCCGTTCCGACGGCTTCGGCAACGGCCTGCCGGTGATCGAGGAACCGATCAAGCTCATCGGCCACAACACCAAGATTGTCCGGGACAGCCAGGCCGAGTTCTTCCGGATCCTCAACGTCGGTCGCGGCGGACAGCTGAAGGTCGAGGGCCTGTCCATCAAGGGCGGCAAGACCCTGGAAGTCGAGCAGGGCGAGAACACGCCCGAGGCAGTGTGGGCGCGCTTCTCAAACTCGGTCGCGGCGGGTGAGGCGGCCCAGGCTGGCCAGCCGTACCTACCGCTGTTGCAGGGCGAGCCGCAGGCGGCGGACGCCGAGGCAACGACCCCCGCCGAAGCGGCCAGCCCCAGGGCCAACACCGAGACCCCCGCCGAGGCAGCGCAGACATCACAGTGGTCAAACGGCGCGGCGAACGGGAACGGCGCCGCCATCGGTAACGGTGCCGCCAACCGTGCAGCCGCCGCCAACGGTGCAGCCGCCGGCAACGAGAACGGTGCCACGGACTGGAGCGGAAACGGCGCCGCCAACGGTGCAGCCGCCGCCAACGGTGCAGCCGCCGGCAACGAGAACGGTGCCACGGACTGGAGCGGAAGCGGCGCCGCCAACGGTGCAGCCGCCGCCAACCGTGCAGCCGCCGGCAACGAGAACGGTGCCACGGACTGGAGCGGAAACGGCGCCGCCAACGCGGACAACGCCGCCGATGCGGCCAACGTTCTTCAGGACGAGAATCTCAGCGACGGCGCCGGTGTCCTGGTGCAGGCGGGCGGTTCCGCCGAGTTCGAAAAGTCCCACGTGGAGCACAACCTCGCGGGTGGACTCGGGGGTGGGATCGCCAACTTCGGCAAGACCAGCCTCTACCACACCACCGTGGCCGACAACCACGCCTTCCAATTCGGTGGCGGCATCTTCAACGCCGGAATGCTGAAAATCTCCTCGTCGAGGGTGAAGGACAACGGCGCCATCATCGGCGGTGGCGGCATCTCCAACGGAGCGGCACTCGTCGACGGTGAGGACACCGACGCCGGCACGGTCCGGATCGAGAAGGCCGAGATCACCGCCAATGAGACGCTCGGCTTCGGTGGTGGCCTGCTCGACATCGGGGGCGACACCACGATCACGCAGTCGAAGATCACCAGCAACCTGGCGCTCCTCGCCGGTGGTGGCATCGCGGCGGTCGGGCAGAGCAACCTCTACCTGAAGGAGACAGAGGTCGCCAAGAACACCACCACCGGTGCCGGCGGCGGCTTGGCCCTGGTGCTCGGTGCCATCGTCAACGTGGACAAGAGCAAGGTCCTGGACAACAAGGCCGTTACCTTCGGCGGCGGTGTGTTCAACGTCCTCAGCGCGGTCACCTTCCGGAACAGCTCGGTCTCCGGCAACCTGGCCGCTGTCTCCGGCGGCGGGATCTTCAACGTCGCGGGAGCGGTTGACCTGACCGCCTCCAAGGTGACGAAGAACCGCTCCACCTTCGAGCCGGGTGGCGTGTTCAGCGCACTGGGCGAGGTTACGGTGGACAACAAGTCCGCGATCAAGGGCAACGACCCGACCAACTGCCAGGGCAGTGTCGACGAGATCGAGAACTGCTTCGGCTGATCGACCAGCTCGCCAGTCCGGCCCCCTCCGCTGACGCGGAGGGGGCCGGACCCTGTTGTGCGGGTACTACCGCTGCACGAAGACCGTCAGGCTGCGAGCCGGAACCGTGAAGGTGCCGCTGTCGGCCGCGAACGAGGACGTCCGCAGCAGCTCGTCGGCGGAGGTGCGCAGCACCGGGTGCAGTGTCACGTCCGCCCCGCGTAGGTCAATGAGCTGTTGGGTGGCCGGCTGCGGGGTGGCGTTGAAGATCACCGTCACTGACTTCCACGGACCACCCAGCCCACGGCTGTCCAGCGTCATCGTCAGCACACCGGGCTGCTCCGTACGGCCGGACAACGGAAAGGCCACCCGCCGCTGCACCTGCTCTGCTGTCCGCAACCCGAACACCGGCGACGAGGAGCGAATCCGGAGCAGTTCGGCAAAACGAGCTTCGGCCAGGTCCATCGTCGCGCAGCCGGGCACCAGCCCCGGGTCGGCCAGCAGGGGCCGGGCGTACGGCCACTTGTCCTTGTTGTCCGACTCGGGCGGAAGCCCGACGCCGAACCCGTTGCCCTGTGCGCATTCCCAGCGGATCTGGTTGAACCAGTCACCCGAGTTGTACGAGTTGCGGTCCAGCGACTTCGACCGCAGCCGCTCGGTGCCGGCGGTGACGAAGCCGGTGCCCTGCCCCAGCACGGCGGTGCCGAGCGCGAGCACCTGCATCCGGGCCCGGTCCACCGCCGTGGTGTCCGCCGGCAGCTTGTACGCCAGCGCGTCGTACAGGATCTCGTTGTCGTGCGCGTCCACGTAGGTGACCGACTCACCCGGCGCGGCCGTGTAGCCGGCCGGGGATCCGTTGTAGTCCACCTGCGCCCCGGTGACCTGCTCACCCGCGGTGTTGGTGAACCGGTAGCCGCGCAGATTGCCGCTGAGCCCCACCTTGATCAGGTCATGCTGGTGCAGCAGTCGGGCGCGCTGCTGCGCCGTCGAACCGTTGACCGGGTCGTTGTTGGGGTCGGTGAACAGCCCGGAGGCGAAGCCCTGCTGCCGCGGATTGGCGTCGAAGGGACCGCCCCCACGCACCGCGTCCCGGAGCCGATCGTTGAAGGTGCCGATACCCGTGCCGGCCATGTTGGCCTGGGTTGCCTGAACGAACCGCGCGCCGTCGGCCACCTCGCCGAAGTTCCAGCCCTCGCCGTACAGCAGGATGCCCCGACCGTCCACCCCGTCGCGGGCGACGGTCAGCTCGTCCAGAGCCGCGCGGACGGCCAGCATGTTCGCCTTCGGGTGGTGACCCATCAGGTCGAACCGGAAGCCATCCACCTTGTATTCTTTCGCCCAGGTGACCACCGAGTCGACCACGAGCTTGCCCATCATGGCGTGCTCGGGAGCGGTGTTGGCGCAGCAGGTCGAGGTGGCGACCGAGCCATCCGCCAGCAGCCGGTGGTAGTAGCCGGGAACCACCTGGTCCAGGACCGACTTCGGGTCGGTGCCCGTCGCCGAGGTGTGGTTGTAGACGACGTCGAGCACCACCCGCAGCCCGGCGCCGTTCACCCCGGCGACCATCCGTCGGAACTCGGTGGTCCGCGCCGCCCCGGCCGGGTTGACCGCGTAGCCGCCCTCCGGCACGGTGTAGTGCAGCGGGTCGTACCCCCAGTTGTAGCCGTCGGTGTCCGCCACCGCGGCGACGCAGCGTTGTTGTTCGTCCGAGTCCGGCGGGAGCGCTGCCAGGTCGCAGGGGGGTTGCTGCTGGTCGGCGCGGCGTTCGGGGATCGTGGCGAAGTCAAACGCCGGGAGCAGGTGCAGGTGGGTCGTCCCGGCGTCGCCGAGCGCCTTCAGGTGTCGCATTCCCGCGGTGACCGGGTCGGTAAAGGCACGGAACGTGCCGCGTCGCTCGGCCGGGACCGTACTGTCAGCGATCGAGAAGTCCCGCACCGACAGCTCCGAGATCTGCGCCTTCGTCGCCGGTACCGCCGCCGGCTTACGCAGGTTCGTCCAGCCCGGTGGTGCGAGCCGCGGGTCGGCGAGATCGACGATCTGGCTGTGGGTGGAGTCGGGTGCGAGCGCCAGCGAGTACGGGTCGGTCACCGCCGCAGTTACCATCTGCTGCTCCGCCGGCTGCCACGCCTCGACCCGGTAGCGGTAGTACTTCCCGGTCCAGGAGGGGGTTCCCCGCACCGACCACACACCGGTGCGGTCATCCCGACTCATGGTGACCGGCCGCGGTCGCGCCGTCGGAGTGTCGAACAACTCCAGCGTCACCGTACGGGCGGTGGGAGCCCAGACCGCGAGCGTCGGCACCGCACCGGCGAAGGTTGGACCGAGTCGCGCCCGAGTCGCCGGGGCGTAGATGTCATCGAGCACACCCGGGACCTGCACACCGGTGGCGACGCGCAGGGTGCCGTCGGTGTCCCGCTCGGTCACCACAAGCTGCCCGCGCAGCGCCGCCGGCACCCCGGCCAGGTGCTTCCGGTCCAGGACGAGAGCCTGATACGCCGCCAGGTGCGGAAACCGCTCGCGTTGTGCCTTGGTCAGCCCGTGGTGCCGGACACGTAGCGGAACTGTCCGGTACGTCCCGGCGAGTTCACCGTCGACAATGGTCACGCCACCGGAAGCGGCGGCGACCAGCGCGTACGTCGTGCCGCCCGGTGGTCCGGTCGGCCAGGCGAGGGTGCCGCGATCGATCCAGTGTGCCTTCTGCCTGGTCAGGTCGAGGTCCGTGGTGGTGCCGGGCTCCGATTGGTCTTCGCCGGCGGTGAGCAGCGTGGCGGAGTGGTCGACAGCCCACTGCTCGGTACCGGCCATGGCGAGCACGTCGGTGCCGGCGGATGGGTCGATGTGGACGAACGTGTTGGTGCCGGCGAGGGTGAGGGTCGCCAGCGAGGCGAGAGTGAGCAGCGCCTTGCGCGGGATCGGCGGGGGTTTCATCGACGGCCTTCCTCTGGTCGCTGATGAGCCGCACGCTAGCTTCCACCGAAAGTTACTGCAAGGCTTTGCAACCGCAACCGCACGACACCCGGCCGAGGGCCGACACACCAGGCGAACCGCCGGCCCCGCTCCACCCCACCAACCAAAGGTTGCATGAATAGCAAGACGG
Organism: Salinispora tropica CNB-440; assembly: GCF_000016425.1. Lineage (GTDB taxonomy): Bacteria > Actinomycetota > Actinomycetes > Mycobacteriales > Micromonosporaceae > Micromonospora > Micromonospora tropica. The sequence goes on from NC_009380.1 coordinate 3,513,176, forward strand.
ACGTACGGTTTGTAGAGCAGTCCCGTACGGGTAAGGGCCACCTAAGCAACGCACCGCCCTCGCCGGTGCGACAGACTGCTCAGGACTGCTCACGGCCACTGGTGTGAAGGAGTACGACGTGGCGAGCCTCGACACCTTCGGTGCGAAGACCCAGCTACGCGTCGGCGACGCGAGCTACGAGATTTTCAAGATCAACAAGGTGGAGGGGCACGATCGGCTCCCCTACAGCCTGAAAGTCCTCCTGGAGAACCTGCTCCGGACCGAGGACGGCGCGAACATCACCGCCGACCACATCCGGCAGCTCGGCGCCTGGGAGCCGACCGCCGACCCGAGCGTGGAGATCCAGTTCACCCCGTCACGGGTGCTGATGCAGGACTTCACCGGCGTACCCTGCGTGGTTGATCTGGCCACCATGCGTGAGGCCGTGCGTGACCTGGGTGGCGACCCGACCAAGGTCAACCCGCTCGCCCCGGCCGAGCTGGTCATCGACCACTCCGTCATCGCCGACCTGTTCGGCCGGGAGGACGCCTTCCAGCGCAACGTCGAGCTGGAGTATGAGCGCAACAAGGAGCGCTACCAGTTCCTGCGCTGGGGTCAGACCGCGTTCAACGAGTTCAAGGTCGTCCCGCCGGGCACCGGCATCGTGCACCAGGTCAACATCGAATACCTCGCCCGTACGGTGATGGAGCGTAACGGCCAGGCCTACCCGGACACAGTGGTCGGCACCGACTCGCACACCACGATGGTCAACGGCCTCGGCGTGCTCGGCTGGGGCGTCGGCGGCATCGAGGCCGAGGCCGCGATGCTCGGCCAGCCGGTCAGCATGCTCATCCCGCGGGTCGTCGGCTTCAAGCTCTCCGGTGAGATGCCGGCCGGCACCACCGCCACCGACCTGGTCCTGACCATCACCGAGATGCTGCGCAAGCACGGTGTGGTCGGCAAGTTCGTCGAGTTCTACGGCCCCGGTGTCAGCGCGGTTCCACTGGCCAACCGGGCCACCATCGGCAACATGTCCCCGGAGTACGGCTCCACCGTCGCGATCTTCCCGATCGACGCCGAGACCGTCCGCTACCTGGAGCTGACCGGGCGTGACCCGCAGCAGGTCGCGCTCGTCGAGGCGTACGCGAAGGAGCAGGGCCTCTGGCACGATCCGGCCGCGGAGCCGAACTACTCGGAGCGGCTGGAACTGGACCTGGGCAGCATCGAGCCATCGCTCGCCGGCCCGAAGCGGCCCCAGGACCGGGTGCCGCTGGGCAACGCCAAGACCTTGTTCCGGGCCGCGCTCACCGACTACGTCGCCACGGACGCGACCGGAGGCGAGCAGAAGCAGGGCATCAACGGCCCCGCCGACGAGGCCAGCGCCGAGTCCTTCCCGGCCAGCGATGCCCCCGCCAACAAGGTCATCGACCCCGCTGACGCCCCGCGCGACCTGGTGACCGCGGCGGTGGGCTCCGGCGGCCGGGCCACCAGCCCGATCCGGGTCACCGGTGCCGACGGCACCGAGTTCGAGCTGGACCACGGTGCGGTGGTGATCGCCGCCATCACCTCCTGCACCAACACCTCCAACCCGCAGGTGATGATCGGCGCCGCGCTGCTGGCCCGTAACGCGGTGGACCGGGGCCTGGCCCGCAAGCCGTGGGTGAAGACCACCCTCGCCCCCGGCTCGAAGGTCGTCATGGACTACTACGAGCGGGCCGGTCTCACCCCATACCTGGAGAAGCTCGGCTTCCACCTGGTCGGCTACGGCTGCACCACCTGCATCGGCAACTCCGGCCCGCTGCCGGAGGAGATCTCCGCGGCGGTGAACGAGAAGGACCTCTCGGTCGTCTCGGTCCTCTCCGGCAACCGCAACTTCGAGGGCCGGATCAACCCGGACGTCAAGATGAACTACTTGGCGTCCCCGCCGCTGGTGGTCGCGTACGCGCTGGCCGGAACGATGGACATCGACCTGGCCAATGAGCCGATCGGCGAGGACGCCCAGGGGAGCCCGGTGTTCCTGCGCGACATCTGGCCGAGCAGCGCCGAGATCCAGGACGTCATCGCCTCCGCAATCGGCGCCGGCGGCTTCAGCTCGGCATACGCGAACGTCTTCGCCGGCGACGAGCGGTGGCAGTCGCTGCCGACGCCGACCGGTAACACCTTCGCCTGGGAGGGCGAGTCGACCTACGTCCGCAAACCCCCGTACTTCGAGGGCATGCGACGCGAGCCGGCGCCGGTCCGCGACATCGGAGCGGCTCGGGTCCTGGCCAAGCTCGGCGACTCGGTGACCACCGACCACATCTCGCCGGCTGGCGCGATCAAGCCCGACTCCCCCGCCGGCCGGTACCTCGCCGCGCACGGCGTGCCACGACACGAGTTCAACTCGTACGGCTCCCGCCGGGGCAACCACGAGGTGATGATTCGGGGCACCTTCGCCAACATTCGGCTGCGTAACCAGCTTCGGGTTCCCGGTGCCGACTCCGCTGCCGGGGCCACGCTTCCCGAGGGCGGCTTCACGGTCAACCACCTGACCGGCGAGCAGAGCACCATCTACGACGCCGCGGTGGCCTACCAGGAGGCGGAGATACCGCTGATCGTCCTGGCCGGCAAGGAGTACGGTTCGGGCTCGTCCCGGGACTGGGCCGCCAAGGGCACGATGCTGCTGGGCGTCAAGGCGGTCATCGCCGAGTCGTACGAGCGGATCCACCGCTCCAACCTGATCGGCATGGGCGTCCTGCCGCTGCAGTTCCCGGCCGGCGAGACCGCCGAGTCGCTGGGCCTGTCCGGTGTCGAGTCCTTCGCCATCACCGGGGTCACCGCCCTCAACGAGGGCGACACCCCACGGACCGTACGGGTCACCACCGACACCGGGGTCGAGTTCGACGCGGTGGTCCGCATCGACACCCCGGGAGAGGCGGACTACTTCCGGCACGGCGGCATCCTGCAGTACGTGCTGCGCCGGATGATCGGCTAAGCAGTAACGGACGGGGCCCCCACACCGGTGGGGGCCCCGTCGCGTATCCGTCGGCGGGTAGGCCGGGGTTAGGCACCCGAGCCGGCTGACCGGGCGTTGCCTCGGGGCAGCCGCCCGATCCCGGACGTGATCTCGCCACGCTGTGTCAGGCTCGTGGTCATGGACGACAAGACCATCCTGAAGCGCATCTCCGAGCTGGTTGACGAGGAACACCAGCTCCGCGCCGAAGCCCAGGCCAACGAGGAGGGCACCGACGAGGAGAGCCGCGACCGGCTACGGGATCTGGCGGAGTCGCTGGACCAGTGCTGGGACCTGCTCCGCCGTCGGCGCGCCGCCCGCTCCACCCACGGCGACCCGGAGGCCCAGGGCGTTCGCCCGGCACCGGAGGTGGCGCGCTACCTCCAGTAGGGCGGGCACCAGGCCCTCCCAAGCAGCTGCCGTTGCGGCACCGGGCTACCGCGCCGACCGCCCGGGAGCACCTTGGCGCCAGGGCAAGCCCGCCTCTCGGAGCAGCGTTCAACGCAGGCCCGCCTCCCGGAGCAGCTGTTCGGTAAGGGCGAGCGGTTCTGCCTGCTCCGCCGGCAGGCCACGGGCGGCGAACCAGGTGGCAACCACCCGAACGTCTCGGGCCAGGTACTCCGGCCCCTGCGGATTGGCGACCACATCCACGACCTGAGGCAGGTCGATGAGCACCAGGTGCCCCTCGTGCACCAGCAGGTTGTAGGGCGACAGATCACCGTGTGCGTAGCCAACTCGGGCGAGTACCACCAGCGCCTCGACGAGTTGTTCCCACAGGTCACGCAGGTCGGCCTCCGTCGGCCGCAGCTGCGCCAGCCGGGGGGCGGCCTGCCTCTCGTCGGAGTCACCGAGAAACTCCAGCATCAGCTCGGTGCCGCGGAGCTGAACCGGGTAGGGCACGGTGATCGTGCCGTACCGCGCACCGATCTCCCAGAGGCGGCCGAGCACGGCAAACTCCGCTGCCGCCCACTGTCCGGCGATCATCTGCCGGCCGAACGCGGTTCGCCGGGTCATCGCCCGCATCTCCCGGGAGCGTCGGACGCGCCGCCCCTCCAGATATCCCGCGTCCCGGTGGAATAGCCGGTGGTCGGCATCTCGGTATCGTTTGGCCGCGAGCAGGCAGGACCGATCGGTGTCGGGCACGGCACGCCGGACGAGATGGACGTCCGCCTCCTTGCCGGTCTTGAGGACGCCAAGTTCGGTGTCCGTGGCGGCCAGCTCCGTTACCAGCCAGGAAGGGTACGGCTCCGGACCGTGGACTGCGTCGTCCCAGGACGACCAGGTCTGGGCTTCTGGCGGAGGGTCGGAGTCAGCGGGCTGCGGCCCGGTGCGCCGCCCGCGCTTGGAGAAGTGTGGTTCGTCATCATCGAAGCGGCGTCTGCCGCGGGTCCGGCGCTCCGGCGCCGGAGAGTCGTGATCGCGCACTGCGGTGAGATCCCTTGATCGAGGTCAATCGAGGCAGATGGAAGTGACCTGTGAAGACGGCCATGACCGACCTCCTCTCCTCGACCGGACCCACGCGCCCGGGGTGCACCGTGCGGTCCCATGCTCACTGTCGGATCGCCGCGAGGCAACCGGTATTACGCCGCGAGTACCGCGGCGAGGGCGGCGATCAGACCGTCGACCGTGAAGGTGGGGGCGAACCGTCCGTCGGTCCAGGTGCGCCCCCGGTGCAGCCAGACGCTGGGCAGCCCCGCAGCCGCGGCACCGCCGATGTCCGCCTCCGGTCCGTCGCCGACCACCCAGGCCCCGCGCAGCGGCATACGAACCCGCTGCGCGGCCAGTGCGAAGATCCGCGGGTTCGGCTTGCTGACACCGGCCGCCTCGGAGATCACCCAGTCGGCAAGGTAACGGTCCAGCCCGGTCCGTCGGATCTTCTCCTCCTGCGGCCGTACCGCCCCGTTACACACCACCACCGGCATCCACCCGGCGTCGCCGGCGATCTGCAGCGCGCACGCCACCAGTGGATCCAGACGGGTGCCGGCGAGCACCCCCTCGTGCAGCTCCTCCACCAGGTCGACCGAGCGGACGGCCAACGAGTAGCGGTCACGGATCGCATCGGCCACATCCCACCGATCGGTCAGCCCGTCCGCGTCGACGGAGAGCAGCCAGTCGAGGTCATCCGGCGGTGCGCCGATCTTGACCAGGAAGCGCTCGCCCCAGGATCGGAACAGATTTTCTCGATCGAGCAGGGTGTTATCCAGGTCAAGAAGGAGCAGCGGCACTCCGGCACCTTACGGGACTGAGGCGTCCGCCCGACAGGTCCGGACAGCTAAATGGTCAGAATTTTGTGACAAACGGATGAAGTACCCAGTAGGAGAACTCGCCGAAGGGAGGACGCGGGCTGCCAGCCGACGGGTCAGACCGCAAGCCGTACGTACGGTTTGCAGGACGCCGGGTGTTTTGACACGATCGACCCGTGCCCAGAGTAAGCCAGGACCAACTCGACGCGCGCCGGCAGGAGATCCTCACCGCCGCCCGGGTCTGCTTCGCCCGACACGGGTACGAGGGCGCCACCGTGCGGCGCCTGGAGGAGGCCACCGGGCTGTCCCGTGGAGCGATCTTCCACCATTTCCGCGACAAGGATTCCCTCTTCCTCGCGGTGGCCGAGGACGATGCGGCGGCGATGGTCGAAACCGTCGCCCGCAACGGCCTGGTGCAGGTCATGCGAGACCTGCTGGCTCGGGCTGCCTCCCCCGACACGACAGGCTGGTTGGGCAGCCAGTTGGAGGTCTCGCGCCGGCTCCGCACCGATCCCGCGTTCGCCCGGCGGTGGACCGAACGGTCCGCGGCGATCGCCGAGGCCACTCGCGACCGCCTGCTCCGCCAGCGCGAGGCGGGCGTCCTGCGCGACGATGTCCCCATCGATGTGCTCGCCCAGTTCCTGAAGCTGGCGTACGACGGTCTGGTCCTGCATCTGGCGATGGGCCGACCCGCCGACGACCTCGGACCGGTACTCAACCTGGTCGAGGAGGCCGTCCGTCGGCGGTGATCGCCCCGGCCCATCCCGGCCCTGGCGGCCCGCCTTTCCGTGGCACAGGTGACCCACAATGGGTTCCATCCCCCACGACAGGAGTGACCTATGATCCTCCTCGCCGTCCCCAGCAACACCTGGGGCATTCCCGGCCCGGTATTCCTCGGGCTATACCTGGTGACCGCCGCTGTTCTCGTCACCATCGCACTGCTACGTCGAAACGAGATACTGAACGGATCGACGTACGACGCGAACCTGCTCAGCCCTCAGCAGGTCGCCTACCTCAGCGGTGGTACGCCGCTGGTCGTCTGGACCTCTCTCGCGGGGCTCCGCAACGCTGGTGCGGTCAATGTGGACCCGGATCGACGGTTGGCCGTCAGCGACTCGCTGCCCATCGGCAGCGCCCCGTTGGACCAGGCCATCCACCTCGCCGCCGGCCGGGGCCTACGCGCCCAGGAGCTCAGCGGGGACCAAGAAGTGCGACAGGCCGTCCACCAACTCCGCGTCGACCTGGAGCAACACGGCCTGGCGCTGTCCACCGAACAGCGGGCCGCCCTACGCAACGCGGTACTGCCACTCACCATCCTGCTCGCAGTCGGCACGCTGCGGCTCGGGGCCGGTCTGGCGAACGAACGTCCCGTCGGCTGGCTCTTCCTGACCCAAATCGCGCTGCTGGTCGTGACAATTCTGCTCTTCCGGCGTCCATGGCGCACCCGCACCGCCGACCGGGTTCTACGCCGGCTACGCCACCGGCACAACCACCTGGCACCTCGCCACAATCCGGCCTATGCCACCTACGGCGCCGCCGGGGCCGCGATGGGCGTCGCCCTCTATGGCACGGCCGCCCTGTGGGCCATGGATCCCGGCTTCGCCGAGCAGGCGCAGATCCAGCAGCAGTCCCTGGCCGGTGGGTCGGCAGCCGGCGGGGGCGGGACCGCCGGCGCAGGTGACGGCGGTGGCGGTGACAGCGGTGGCGGTGGCGGCGGGTGTGGCGGCGGCGGTGGGTGCGGAGGATGACCGGTCCGGTCGGGGTGGGCATCGGATGGCGGCCCGAGATCGCCGGCTTCGTCGCCGGACTCCCCGGGTTGCGTTTCGTCGAGGTGATCGCCGAATCGGTGCCGACCGCCGGTCCGCTGCCGGCGGGGCTCACCACGCTGCGGGAACGCGGCGTGGCCGTCGTGCCGCACGGGGTGCGGCTCTCCCTCGGCGGCACCGAGCCAGTAGATCCCGCCCGGGTAGCTCACCTGGCCGCGGTGGCTGACCTGACCGGCGCAGCACTGGTGAGCGAGCACATCGCCTTCGTCCGTGCCGGCGGGTTGGAGGCTGGTCACCTGCTACCCCTGCCGCGCAGCAGGGAGGCGGTGACGGTGGTCTGCGCCAACGTCACCCGCGCCCAGGCCGAGTTGCCGGTGCCGATCGCGCTGGAACCGATCGCCGCGCTCTTCGACTGGCCCGACGACGAGATGGACGAGGCGGCGTTCCTCACCGAGATCCTGGACCGCACCGGCGCCCACCTGCTACTCGACATCGCCAACGTCTATGCCAACGCCCGCAACCGCGGCACCGACCCGCTCGACCTGCTGGACCGGCTGCCGCTGGAACGAGTCGCGTACGTGCACGTGGCCGGCGGGACCGAACGGGGCGACTACTACCACGACACGCACACCAGCCCGGTGCCCCGGCCGGTGCTCGACCTGGTGGGTGAGCTGTGCGCTCGTCACAGGCCGCCGGCCCTGCTGCTGGAACGGGACGGAAACTACCCCCCGGCCGCTGCCCTCCGCGCCGAGTTGGACGCGCTCGCCACCGTCGGCGGCCTCCCGGTGGTCACGTGAATCCCGCCAGCCACGCGAACCTACCGGCGACGCGGTCCACCGACCCGACGGTGACCACGCTCGCCGACCGGCAGGCGGCCCTCGTCGCCGCTCTGGTGGCCGGCGCCCCGCCGCCACCAGGTTTCGCTCCGAGACCGCTGGCCGCCACGCGGACTGCCCTCTTGCGCAAGCGGGCCGGCGAGGTCGCCCGGTACTGGCCACTGCTCGCCACCGGCCTGGGCCCACGGTGGCTGGAGGTGTTCCAGCAGTGGGCTGCCGGGCGACCGCCCGCCGGCGCCCTTCGCGAGGGCTGGGATCTGGCCCGCTACCTACGCGGCGTCGGCGAGCTGCCGCCGTTGGGCGCGGACGAGTTGGCCTGCTGGCAGGCCCGGTACCACGACCCGGAGCCGGGCCGCCCGCCACGGCCACGCCGGTTGCCGTCCTGGGGGCAGGCCGGTGGCGCGGTCGCGATTCAGTTCGCCGGGCGGGTACGCCTCCTGCGTCCCGCCCGCCGCCGGCCCTAGCCGGCCCCGCCTGGCGGCGCCCGATGCGGCAGGATCAGGGCATGGATCTCGGCCTGACTGACCGCGTGTACGTGCTCACCGGCGCTTCCCAGGGCCTCGGCTACGCGACCGCCGAGGCGCTCGTCGCGGACGGGGCTCGCGTCGTCCTCGCCGCCCGGGACGCCGCGGCGGTGACCGCCGCCGCCCACCGCCTCGGTGGCCCCGCGCACGCCGTCGGCGTGACCGCCGACCTCTCCGACCCGGAGTTACCCGAGCGGCTGACGGCGACCGCCCGGGACGCGTTCGGGCGGCTGGACGGCGCGCTGGTGTCGGTCGGCGGGCCACCGCCGGGTAGCGCGGCCACGGTGACCGACGAGCAGTGGCGCGCCTCCTTCGAAACGATCTTCCTCGGCACCGTCCGAATGGCGCGGACCGTAGCCGCCGCGCTGCCCGACGGCGGGGCGATCGGGCTGGTGCTGTCCACCTCGGCCCGGGCGCCGCTGGCCGGCCTGGGCATCTCCAACGGTCTCCGACCCGGCCTGGCCGGAGTCGCCAAGGACATGGCCGACGAGTACGGCCCCCAGGGCGTACGCGTGGTGGGCCTGTTGCCGGGGCGGATCCTGACCAACCGGAACGCGCAGCTCTTCGCCGCCACCGGGGATCCCGAGCAGGCCCGCGCCATGGCGGAGGCGGAGATCCCGCTCCGCCGGCTGGGCGAGCCGGCGGAGTTCGGCCGGGTGGCGGCGTTCGTGCTCTCCCCCGCTGCCGGCTACCTGACCGGAATCACGCTACCGGTGGATGGCGGCGCGCTACGCGGACTGGGTTGACCAACCCCGCAACGCCCACCTGGTCAACGACTCGGACGACCTAGTTGGCGGCGGCCGGCGGCAGCGCCTCGTCGGCGACGTAGGAGCGCATCGGCAGCGTCACGGGTTCCGGACCGGTCGCATCCTGGTACGGCGTGGCCGAGTCGGCGACCGCGAACTGCGTTCGGTACAGCTCGGCGTAGAGCCCGCCCACGGCGACCAACTCCTCATGTCGCCCCCGCTCGACGATCCGCCCCTGATCGAGTACGAGAATCTGGTCGGCCTCCCGCACCGTGGAGAGCCGGTGCGCGATGACCAGCGCGGTCCGCCCCGTCAACGCCACTGAGAGCGCCTGCTGCACCGCCGCCTCACTCTCCGAGTCCAGATGCGCGGTGGCCTCGTCGAGGATCACGATCGAGGGTGCCTTGAGCAGGACCCGGGCGATCGCGATCCGTTGCTTCTCACCGCCGGAGAAGCGATAGCCACGCTCGCCCACCACCGTGTCCAGTCCGTCGGGCAACGACCGCACGAGGTCCGCGACCTGAGCGCCGGCCAGGGCAGCCCAGAGTTCGTCGTCGGTGGCGGCCGGCTTGGCATACCGCAGGTTCTCGGCGATGGTCTCGTGGAACAGGTGTGAGTCCTGCGTGACGACGCCGATCTCGTCGCGCAGGGAGTCCAGGCTGGCGTCCCGGACATCAACCCCGCCGACGAGCACCTGCCCGTCGGTAACGTCGTAGAGCCGAGAGATCAGCATGGACAGCGTCGACTTGCCCGCGCCGGAGGGACCGACCAGGGCGACCATCTGCCCCGGCTCGACGGTGAACGACACGCCCCGCAGCACCGGCTCGGTGGCCGTCCGATCGAGAGCGGCGACCTCCTCGAGGGAGGCCAGCGAGATCTCGGCGGCGCTCGGATAGCGGAAACGCACCGACCGAAACTCGACCCGGCCGTCGCCCCGCGGCACGGTGACGGCAGCGGCCTTCTCGGTGATGGCGGGTCGCAGGTCGAGTACCTCGTAGACCCGGTCGAACGAGACCATTGCGCTCATCACGTCGACCCGCACGTTGGACAGCGCGGTGAGGGGGCCGTAAAGCCGGGTGAGCAGCAACGCGAGCGTTACGACGGTGCCGGCGCTGACGCTGCCGGTGACCGCCAGCCACCCGCCCAGCCCGTAGGTGAGCGCCTGCGCGAGCGAGGCGACCAGCAGCATCGCCACGAAGAAGGTCCGCGAGTACATCGCGGACTGGATGCCGATGTCCCGGACCCGCTCGGCCCGCGCGGCGAACCGGCGTGCCTCATTGTCGGGCTGACCGAAGAGCTTGACCAGCAGTGCACCGGAGACTCCGAAGCGCTCGGTCATCGTCGCGTTCATCTTCGCGTCGAGGTTGTAGGACTCCCGGGTGATCTCGGCGAGGCGTCGCCCGACCCGTCGGGCCGGGATGATGAACACCGGCAGGAGCACAAGTGACAATGCGGTGATCTGCCACGACAGGGTGAACATCACCGCCGCGGTGAGCACCAGCTGAATGACGTTGCTGACCACCCCGGACAGGGTCGAGGTGAACGCGCGCTGTGCGCCGAGCACGTCGTTGTTGAGGCGACTGATCAGCGCGCCGGTCTGTGTCCGGGTGAAGAACTGCAGCGGCATCCGCTGGACGTGGTCGTAGACCCGGGTCCGCAGGTTGAGGATGATGCCCTCACCGATTCGGGCCGAATACCACCGCTGGACGAGCGAGAGCAGCGCGTCTGCCACCGCGAGCGCGGCGATCACCAACGCCAGCTGGACGACCAGGGCAGACGCCTCGGTGCCACCCCGCGTGATGGCGTCGATCACCTTGCCGGCGAGCACCGGGGTGGCGACCCCGATCATCGCGGCCAGCACGACGGTAGCCAGGAAGACGACGATGTCCCGCCGGTACGGCTGGGCGAAGCCGACGATCCGACGCGCCACCCCGTGCTGGAGCCGGTGCGCCGAGATCTCGTCACGGCTACGCATCGACCGGAGCATGCTCCAGCCGCCCATGCCACCGCCGGACATCGGATTGGACACGGTCACCTCCGGGTCATCGGGCCGACCACAGCCCCCGGGTCGATTCTCCCGACGACTGTGACAACCCTGGCAGTAACCCGAATCTTCCCGCGCAGGCGTGCAGGCCTTGTTACTCCCCCCGGCCGGCGAGTTCCCGCAGCCGCCGGGTCTGCGCCTCCCGCTCGGCCCGTTCCTGCTCGGCGTGGGTACGGCCAGACGCGCCGGCGAGCAACGCCTTGATCTCTACGACCGCCTCCCGGTCGTTGGCGAGCAGCCCCGCCGTCAGGTCGCTGACCGCACCGGCCAGTTCCCCCGTCGGCACGACCAGGGTCGCCAGCCCGATCCGGTCCGCCTCGGCAGCGTCCAACCGCCGCCCGGTGGCGCAGATCTCCAGGGCCCGCGAGTAGCCCACGAGTTCGACCAGACGCTTGGTGCCGGCCAGGTCGGGGACCAGGCCGAGCGTCACCTCGGCCATGGAGAACCGGACATCCTCGGCGAGAACCCGCAGGTCACAGGCGAGCGCCAGCTGAAACCCGGCGCCGATCGCGTGCCCCTGCACCGCCGCGATCGACACCAGGTCGGGGCGGTGCAGCCAGTTGAAGGCGTCCTGGAACTCGGCGATCCGGTCCGCGCACTCCTGCTCAGACAGGGTAGACAGCTCGGCGAAGGAGCCCGGACCGGAAGCACCCACCACCGACAGGTCAAGGCCGGCGGAGAAGGCTCGGCCCTCACCGCGGACGACCACGACGCGCACGTCACCGGGGAGCTTCCGGGAGAAGTCACGCACCGCCTGCCACAGTGCCGGAGTCTGCGCGTTGAGCACGTCAGGCCGAGCCAGCGTGACGGTGGCCACCGCCCCGTCGCACTCCAGCCGGACCCCGGTCGCCTCGGCAGTCACCGGGCGGCCCGGGGAACGGTGGGTGACGCCGCTCGGCGACTCACGCCTTCTTGCGACGCCGGGCGCCGCCGCGCTGCCTCAGCTGCACCCCGGACTCGGTGAGCACCCGGTGGATGAATCCGTAGGAGCGGCCGGTCGAGGCCGCGAGCGCACGGATGCTCTCCCCCGAGGTATACCGCTTGACCAGGTCCTTGGCGAGCGTCTGACGCTCGGCCCCGACGATCCGGCGACCCTTCTCAGTGCTGGTGGCTGTGCCAGTGGCTGCCATACTGTGTCCTCACGTCCCAGACTGTGCGGTTCGGATACGGTCCCACCTATTAGACCGCCTCGAACGATCATGCGCCAGATATCAACTATTCGCCAACCGACACGCTATGCAGTGTCGGCTTCCCGATAGGGGCAAGCCAGGCCCACGATCGGTCAGGCCAGCTCGACCAGCTCCAGGAGGTCGTCGCTCCAGGCGTCCTCGTCCCCGTCGGGCAACAGAATGGCCCGATCCGGCTTGAGTGCGGTCACCGCGCCAGGGTCGTGCGTGACCAGCACAATCGCCCCGGGATAGCGGGCGATGGCGTCCAGCACCTGCTCCCGGCTGACCGGGTCGAGGTTGTTCGTCGGCTCGTCCAGCAACAGCACGTTCGCACCGGAGCAGACCAGAGTTGCCAAGGCCAGCCGGGTCTTTTCTCCACCAGAAAGCACTCCGGCGGGTTTCTCCACATCCTCCCCGGAGAAGAGAAACGCACCCAGGATCCGGCGCAGATCGGTGTCATTCTGCTCCGGCGCGGCGCTGCGCATGTGTTCCAGAATCGTCCGCTGGACGTCCAGGGTCTCGTGCTCCTGGGCGTAGTAGCCCAGCCGTAGCCCGTGTCCGGGCCGCACCTCGCCGGTGTCCGGCTCCAGCAGGCCTCCGAGGATCCGCAGCAGGGTGGTCTTACCGGCACCGTTGAGGCCGAGGATCGCCACCCGCGAGCCGCGGTCAACCGCGACGTCCACATCGGTGAAGATCTCCAACGACCCGTACGACTTCGACAGCCCACTCGCGGTCAACGGGGTACGGCCACACGCCGTGGGGGTGGGGAAGCGCACCTTCGCCACCTTGTCGGCGACCCGCACCTCCTCCAGCCCGGAGAGCATCCGCTGGGCACGCCGGGCCATGTTCTGGGCGGCGACGGTCTTGGTGGCCTTGGCCCGCATCTTGTCCGCCTGCGCCATCAGGGCGCCGGCCTTCTTCTCCGCGTTGGCCCGCTCCCGGCGGCGACGCCGCTCGTCAGTCTCCCGCGCCTCCAGGTACGCCTTCCACCCCAGGTTGTAGACGTCGACCACCGAACGGGTGGCGTCGAGGAACCAGACCTTGTTGACCACCGCCTCCAGCAGGGCAGCGTCGTGGGAGATCACGATCAGGCCGCCCTTGTGGTTGGCGAGGAACCCGCGCAGCCAGGTGATCGAGTCGGCGTCCAGGTGGTTGGTCGGCTCGTCGAGCAGGAGAATGCCGCCGCCGTTCTCGCCCGCGTCACGGAACAGGATCCGCGCCAGCTCGATCCGGCGGCGCTGGCCGCCGGAGAGGGTACCGATGGTCTGGGCCAGCGCCCGGTCGGGGAGCCCGAGGTTGGCGCAGATCCGGGCTGCCTCCGCCTCGGCCGCGTACCCGCCGAGCGAGGCGAACTGGTCCTCCAGGGCGCCGTAGCGGCGGACCAACTTGTCGTCGGGCGACTCGGCGAGCTGCGCCTCGAGCTCGGCCATCCGGGCCATCAGCTGATCGAGGCCACGGGCGGAGAGGACCCGGTCCCGCCCGGTTACGTCGAGGTCGCCGGTGCGCGGGTCCTGCGGCAGGTAGCCGATGTTGCTACGGCGATCGATCTGACCGGCGTACGGCTGCCCCTCACCGGCCAGCACCTTCAGCGTCGTGGTCTTGCCGGCGCCGTTGCGGCCGACCAGGCCGATCCGGTCCCCCGGCTGCACCCGCAGCGTGGTGTCGGAGAGCAGGATTCGGGAGCCGGCACGGAGTTCCAGGCCGGTGGCAGTGATCATGTCGGAAGACTCGCTCTCGGGGTGGAAGGGCTGACTCAGGGCACGCGAAAGCACCGGCGGGCCGGAGGACCGTCGGTGCGGGGCGGTTCAGCCTTCGCAGAGCAGCACGCGGCAAGTGTACCGGGACACCCCCACCTGGTCCTGCGGATTACCCCGTCAAGATCGCTTACCGACCCGGGCGACGCCGCCGTCGGCCGGCATCCACCACCGGTCAGGGGGCGGATCCGGCGTTGCGCGGGCTGCCTACCTCAGGATCACGGACGAGGATGTGGACGGCCCGGGCGGCGGGGATGGCGTCGAGCAACACCGCGCGGCGGGGCTCCGGCACGGTCAGGAGGCGCTCGGCACGCAGCCCAACCAGCGGAGCAAGCCGACGATCCGCGAGCACCGCGTCAACCGCCCGGCGGTCACCACCACAGACCAGGGCGGCGAGCGTCGGAGCCGCCGGCACCAGCAGGCGCACGGCCAGCTCGACCGCGTCCGCCACCGCCGCCTTCGCCTGGTTCTCCCGCCGCCGGGCGAACCGCTGCTGCGACCAACCACCGGCAGCCGTCCGGCCCTGTACGTAGTGCGTGTCCACCTTCGACACGACCAGCTCCGCTCCCTCGGCGACGCCGAGGGCCACCGCACCCTTGCGGGCGAGCAGCAGGCCGATCCGCCGGGGCCGGGACACCGCCGCCAGGAACCCGTCCAGGTCGGTCGCGCCGGGCACGCCGGGCGGGGCGTGCAGCTCGGCGGTCGCACCGTCCGGGGCGGTTAACAGCAGGCCGTACTCCCGCGGGGCGGAGGTCGACGGACCGTGCCGGTCGGCGAAGCCCGCAACCCAGCGAGCGACCCGGCCCGGGTCCACGTCGACCCACCGACCGCCTCCCGCTGCGGGCCTACTACGCACACCCCGAACCTACCCCTGCTGTCCGGCTCTCCTTCGGCGGGTCAGGCCGCCACAAGCATGAACACGGCGAGCGCAGCGATGATGGCGCTGGATACCAGGGCCGTGCCGAGCCGGCCGCGCGGCCCGGCGAGGATCCGGCCGACCAGCGTGCCACCGCCGGCTATCAGTAGTTGCCAGCTCGCCGAGGCGAGGAACGCCCCGAGCACGAACGCCCCGGCGGCCGGCAGAGCCGGGGCAGCGGAGTCCTGGCGGCCGAGCACGAGCGCGGCGAAATAGACGACGGTCGCGGGATTCAACAAGGTCAACGCCAGTACCCCGGCGAACGCCCGGGGCGCCGTCTCCATGTCCCAGCGGCCCGCGAACGACCGACCAGCGGCGCCGGAACCGCCTGACGTGGACGTGGTTCCGGAGTCGGGGCCGGCAACCGCACTGGACCGGGCGGAGCGCAGGGCCCGCACCGCGGTAAGGGTCGCCAAGGCGAGCAGTACCACCGCGGCGACCACCCGAAGGGGGCCGGCGACCGGGGCGAGCACCGTGACCAAGGCGGCACCGCCGAGGGCAGCGACGGCGGCGTACAGGCCATCGGCCGTGGCGACGCCGAGGGCCGCGGCGGCTCCCACCCGGAACGAGGTCCGCGCGGCCAGCCCCATGACGAGTACCGCGATGGCGCCGACCGGGATGGCCACACCGAAACCGGCGGCCAGCCCAGCCAGAAACACCCCGGTCACGGTCGTGAGCAGCGGGCCGAGCCAGCGCGGGGAAACGGGGTTCGCTGTCGGCGCGTGGGCCCGGCCGCACAGTCAGGAACCGGCAACAGATATCCGTCGATCACACCGTCATCCTGCGCCACCCCTGACGCCCGGGGCTACCGGTTTTCCCGGACAGACGCCGTGGTCAGACGTTGAAGCCCAGCGCCCGAAGCTGCTCGCGCCCCTCGTCGGTGATCTTGTCTGGGCCCCACGGCGGAAGCCACACCCAGTTGATCCGCATCTCGTTGACCAAGCCGCCCCCCGGACCGGTGGTCAGAGCCGACCGCGCCTGGTCCTCGATGACGTCGGTCAGCGGGCAGGCCGCCGAGGTGAGCGTCATGTCCAGCGTGGCGATGTTGTCGTCGTCAACGTGGACGCCGTACAGCAGGCCCAGGTCGACCACGTTGATGCCCAGCTCGGGATCGACGACATCCTTCATCGCCTCCTCGACGTCGGCGACGGCGGCCTTGCCGGCCTTCGCGGCCGCCGCGCCGTCCGGGGCCGCCGCGCCGGTCACGTCCTCGCCGGCCGGAGTGGCCTCGGTGGCAGTGTTCTCGCTCATCCCTGAACCTCCGTCGGACTGGTGTCCACACCGGCGCGTGCCGCGGCGTCCTTGAACGCCATCCACGGCAACAGCGCGCACTTCACCCGGGCGGGGTAGCGGGCGACGCCCGCGAACGCCACCCCGTCACCGAGTACCTCCTCGTCCGGCGTGACCTCGCCCCGGCCGGACATCAACTCCACGAACGCCGCGTGCACCGCGAACGCCTCGGCGGCCGGACGGCCGACGAGCAACTCGTGCAGCACACTCGCCGAGGCCTGGCTGATGGAACAGCCATACCCGTCGTACGAGACATCGTGCAGCACCGCACCGTCGGTGGCGACCCGTACGGTGACCTCGTCTCCACAGGTCGGATTGACGTGGTGCGCCTCGGCGACGGATGCCGCCGGGTCGTCCGCGTCGCGCAGCCCCCGGCCGTGCGGGTGCTTGTAGTGGTCCAGGATGATCTCCTGGTAAAGCTGGTCAACCTGCATCAGGCGAACACCTTCCGCACCTGCTCCAGACCCGCCACCAGGGCGTCGATCTCCTCCGTGGTGGTGTAGAGGTAGAACGAGGCCCGGGTCATGGCCGGCACCCCGAACCGGGTGCAGACCGGACGGGCGCAGTGGTGACCGACTCGCACCTGCACGCCCAGCGAGTCGAGCACCTGCCCAACGTCGTGCGGATGGATGTCACCCAGCGCAAACGAGATCGTTCCGCCCCGACCTACCGGTACGGTCGGCCCGAAGATCCGCAACTCGGGCACCGTCGCCAAGGCATCCAGGGCGTACGCGGTGAGTTGCTTCTCGTGCCACTGAATGGCCCGCATGCCCACACCGGAGAGGTAGTCCACCGCCGCGCCCAACGCGACCGCCTCGGCGATCGGTGGGGTGCCCGCCTCGAACCGGGTCGGCGGCGGAGCGAAGGTCGACCCCGACATCGCCACCGTTTCGATCATCGACCCGCCGCCGAGCACCGGCGGCATCGCCGCCAGCAACTCGGTACGGCCCCAGAGCACTCCGATGCCGCTCGGGGCACACATCTTGTGCCCGGTGAAGACGATGAAATCCGCGTCGTAGTCGACCACGTCCATCGGCATGTGCGGCACCGACTGCGAACAGTCGAGCAGCAGCAGCGCGCCGACCTCCCGGACCCGCCGAGTGATCCGGGACGTCGCGTTGACGGTGCCGAGAATGTTGGACATGTGCACCAGCGAGACGATCTTCGTCCGCTCGTTGACCAGGTCCGTCAAGCCCGACTCGTCCAGCCGGCCGTGGTCGGTGACCGGGAACCAGCGCAGTGTGGCGCCGGTGCGCTCACAGAGCAACTGCCAGGGGACGATGTTCGAGTGGTGCTCCATCTCGGAGATCACCACCTCGTCTCCCGGGCCCAACCGGAACCGCGGGTCGGCGTCGGGACGCAGCGACGCGTTCGAGAAGGCGTACGCCACGATGTTGATCGCCTCGGTGGAGTTCTTGGTGAACACCACCTCATCCGGGCTCGGGGCGTTGATGAAGGTGGCGACCTTGGCTCGCGCGCCCTCGTACGCCTCGGTCGCCTCGGTGCCCAGCGTGTGGACCGAACGCGACACGTTCGCGTTGCGCCACTCGTAGTGCTCCCGCAGCACGTCGAGCACCTGCCGTGGCTTGTGCGACGTGTTCGCGCTGTCCAGGTAGACCAGCGGGTGCCCGTTGACCGTCCGGTCCAGGATCGGAAAGTCAGCGCGCACCGCCGCCACGTCGTAGCGTGGCACGTCGCCGTACTGCGGCATGCCCGGTGGAATCGCGATCGTGGTCATCGTGACCGGCCTTTCCTTGAGGTCGTCAGGCCCGCGCCGAGCCGGCCCCGGCGACGTACCGCTCGTAACCCTCGTCCTCGAGCTTGTCGGCCAGCTCCGGGCCGCCCTCCTCGACGATTCGGCCGGCGACGAAGACGTGCACGTGGTCCGGCTTGATGTACCGCAGGATCCGGGTGTAGTGGGTGATCAGCAGCAGGCCGGTGTCGCCGCTCTCACGGACCCGGTTGACGCCCTGGCTGACCACGCGGAGCGCGTCAACGTCGAGGCCGGAGTCGGTCTCGTCGAGGATCGCCACCTTCGGCTTGAGCAGCTCCAGCTGCACGATCTCGTGCCGCTTCTTCTCGCCACCGGAGAAGCCCTCGTTGACGTTGCGCTGGGCGAACGCCGGGTCCATCTGGAGGCGCTCCATGGAGCCCCGCAACTCACCCGCCCAGGTGCGCAGCTTCGGTGCCGTACCGTCGATCGCGGTCTTCGCGGTGCGCAGGAAGTTCGCCACCGACACCCCGGGAACCTCGACCGGGTACTGCATGGCCAGGAAGAGGCCGGCGCGGGCCCGCTCGTCCACGGACATCTCCAGCACGTCGGCGCCGTCGAGGGTCACCGAACCACCGGTGATCTCGTACTTCGGATGGCCGGCGACCGAGTAGGCCAGGGTGGACTTACCGGAGCCGTTGGGGCCCATGATGGCGTGCGTCTCCCCCGACCGGACGGTCAGGTCGACACCGTGCAGGATCGGCTTGAGCTCACCCTCGGGCAGCTTGACCGACACCTGCAGGTCACGGATCTCAAGGGTGCTCATTATCGGGTCACTCCGTTGCTCGGCATGGGGCGGCCGTCGGCGCCCACTGGGATGTAGATGTCGCCGTCGCGGATCTCGACGGGGTAGACGGGGACGGGTTCGGTGGCGGGTAGCCCGGTCGGCTCACCGGTGCGCAGGTCGAACCGCGAACCGTGCAGCCAGCACTCCAGGGTGCAGCCCTCGACCTCCCCCTCGGAGAGGGCCACCGCGGCGTGCGAGCACTCGTCGTAAACGGCGTAGAAGGCACCGTCCTCGCCGTGCACGATCGCGATCCTCACACCGTCAACGTCCGCACTGACCACGCTGCCCTTCGGCACGTCCTCGGCGGAGCAGATGCGGATCATCACGCACCGGCCTTCGCGGCGAGGTCCCCGCTCGCGTGCGTGGGGTCCGCGAACTCGCTGCCCCCGCTGGCCAGCCGGGCCTCGATCGCCGCGCCGAGCCGATCCCGCAGGGACTCGACCGGGATCTTGTTGAGCAGCTCGGCGAAGAAACCGCGGACCACGAGGCGCCGCGCCTCGGCCTCCGGGATACCCCGGGCCATCAGGTAGAACAGCTGCTCATCATCGAAGCGGCCGGTCGCGCTCGCGTGACCAGCGCCGGCAATCTCCCCGGTCTCGATCTCCAGGTTGGGTATGGAGTCCGCCCGCGCACCGTCGGTGAGCAGCAGGTTCCGGTTGATCTCGTAGGTGTCGGTGCCGGTCGCCTCGGCCTGGATCAACACATCGCCCACCCAGACGGTACGGGCGCTCTCGCCCTGTAGGGCACCCCGGTAGCCCACGTAGCTGCGGCAGTCCGGGACCGAGTGGTCCACCAACTGTCGATGCTCCAGGTGCTGCCCCTCGTCGGCGAAGTAGACCCCGTACAGCTCGGCCTCACCGCCACGCTCGGTGTACTCCACCGTGGTGTACTGCCGGACCAGGTCGCCGCCGAGGCTGACCTGGACGTGCAGTACCCGGGCGGCACGCCCCAGCCGCACCTTCAGGTGCTGCGCCTGCACCGCGTCGTCAGCCCAGTCGGCGACGGTGACCAGGGTCAGCTTCGCGCCGTCGGCGACCGAAACCTCGACGTTGTCGGCGAGCGTCGCCGAACCGACGTGCTCGAGCACCAGGGTCGCCTCGGCGAACCGGCCCACCTCCACGAAGGCGTGCCCGAAGGCGAGCTCGTCGGCGCCCTCGCCGACCACCCGCAGGGTCACCGGCTCAGCCACCACGGCCTCGTCGGCGACCCGCACCAGCTGCGCCTGCGCCGCACCGCGGTACGCGAGCGCGCTGATCCGGTCCACCGGGACCAGCACGCTACCGATCCGCGGATCGTCCTTCGTGACCGGCTCGACGGTGACGCCCGCGGGCAGGTCGCCGTACTCGTACCGGACCGCGCCCGCGCTGGCCGGCACCCCGCCGGTCAGGCCCCGCAGGCGGTTGAGCGGGGTGAAGCGCCACTCCTCCTCCAGGCCGGTGAGGGCCGGGAAGTCGGTGACATCGTATGAGCGCAGCGCCTGCGACTTGGTGCTGGGCGGCGCGGAAGCCTGGGTAGTCATCTCTTCCTTGGTCTGTTCTGCGACGACGGTGTCAGTAACGGGACGGGGCGGGCTGGATCCGCGACGGCCTCGGCGGCCTCAGCCGACCGCGCCCTCCATCTGCAGCTCGATCAGGCGGTTGAGCTCCAGGGCGTACTCCATCGGGAGCTCCTTGGCGATCGGCTCGATGAAGCCGCGGACGATCATCGCCATCGCCTCGTCCTCGCTCAGTCCCCGGCTCATCAGGTAGAAGAGCTGGTCCTCGCTGACCTTCGAGACGGTCGCCTCGTGCCCCATGGACACGTCGTCCTCGCGGATGTCGACGTACGGGTAGGTGTCCGAACGGGAGATGGTGTCGACCAGCAGCGCGTCGCACTTCACGGTGCTCTTGCTGCTGTGCGAACCCTCCAGCACCTGCACCAGACCGCGGTACGAGGTACGACCGCCACCGCGGGCGATCGACTTCGAGACGATGGTGCTGCTGGTACGCGGAGCGGCGTGCACCATCTTGGCACCGGCGTCCTGGTGCTGGCCTTCACCGGCCATGGCCACCGAGAGCACCTCGCCCTTGGCGTGCTCGCCGGTCATGAAGACCGCCGGGTACTTCATCGTGACCTTGGAGCCGATGTTGCCGTCGATCCACTCCATGGTCGCGCCCTCGTGGCACACCGCGCGCTTGGTGACCAGGTTGTAGACGTTGTTCGACCAGTTCTGGATGGTGGTGTAGCGGCAGCGGGCGTTCTTCTTGACGATGATCTCCACGACGGCGCTGTGTAGCGAGTCCGAGGAGTAGATGGGGGCGGTGCAGCCCTCGACGTAGTGCACGTACGCACCCTCGTCAACGATGATCAGGGTCCGCTCGAACTGGCCCATGTTCTCCGTGTTGATCCGGAAATAGGCCTGGAGCGGGATCTCCACGTGCACGCCCTTCGGCACGTAGATGAAGGAGCCACCGGACCAGACCGCGGTGTTCAGGGCCGCGAACTTGTTGTCGCCGACCGGGATCACCGTGCCGAAGTACTCCTTGAAGAGGTCCTCGTGCTCCTTGAGAGCGGTGTCGGTGTCGAGGAAGACGACGCCCTGCTCTTCCAGGTCGTCACGGATCTTGTGGTAGACGACCTCGGACTCGTACTGCGCCGCCACACCCGCGACCAGCCGCTGCTTCTCCGCCTCGGGGATGCCCAGCTTGTCGTAGGTGTTCTTGATGTCCTCCGGCAGCTCCTCCCAACTGGTCGCCTGCTTCTCGGTGGAGCGCACGAAGTACTTGATGTTGTCGAAGTCGATCCCGGTGAGGTCGGCGCCCCAGGCCGGCATGGGCTTGCGATCGAACAACCGCAGCCCCTTGCGCCGCAGGTCGAGCATCCAGGCCGGCTCAGCCTTCTTGGCCGAGATGTCCCGCACGACCGCCTCGTTGAGGCCACGCTGTGCGACGGCCCCGGCCGCGTCGGGGTCGGCCCAGCCGTACTCGTAGCGACCGAGGGCGGCGAGCTGCTCCTCCTGGGTCAGGGGCTGGACGGTCTGCTCGGTCATCTATCTGTCCTCACAGTGGTAACGGTCTTACCGGACTGAACACGCCCCGGCTGGGCCGGGATGTGCGTCGTGCACACCCCGTCGCCGTGCGCAATGGTCGCCAGGCGCTGCACGTGGGTGCCGACCAGACGGGAGATCACCGCGGTCTCGGCCTCGCACAGCTGCGGAAACTCGGCGGCCACATGCGCCACCGGGCAGTGATGCTGGCACAGCTGGCCCCCCGAGGCGATCGTGGAGGCGTTGGCAGCGTAGCCCTCCGCGGTCAGGGCGGCGGCGAGTGCCTCCGCGCGGGCGAGCGGGTCGTCGCCGGCGTCTTCCATGGCGGCCAGGCAGCGGGTCTCCAGGGCGGAGACCTGCTCGGCGGCGAAGGCCGACACCGCCGCCGACCCCCCACCCCGGGCGATCCAGCGCAGCGCGGCGGTGGCCATGTTGTCGTAGTGGTGGGTGCCGCAGCGACCTCGGGCCGCCTCGGTTAGCAGGAACACCTTGGCCGGACGGCCGCGCCCACGGTGGCCTCGGACCGCCGGATCGCGGGCGAGGACATCCCCCTCGGCGAGCATCGCGTCCAGGTGTCGTCGGATCGCGGCGGGGCTGAGCCCAAGCGCATGCCCCAGCTGCGCGGCGGTGGTGGCGCCCCGCTCCAGCAGCAGCTGGGTGACGCGGTCACGGGTCGACGGGTCGGAGACGGCCGACCCGCCAGCGCCCCCGACGGGTGCCAGCTGGCGCCCCGAGACCCCCGCCACGTTTTTCACAACGCCAACGTTACGTAATTCGCCAGAGGCCTGCAAACTCGGGGTCCGGTGATCCAAAACACCGTCATCGCGGAGCCACCCGAGGAGGCACCACTACGATGCGTAGGATTTGCGCCGTGACTGTCGCCGCCCGGTTCCCGGTCTCCACCACGACGCTTCGCCGGTTGGCGCTCGCCAACATTCTCGCGAACGTGCTGATCGTCGTTACCGGCGGGGCGGTCCGGCTGACCGCCTCCGGCCTGGGCTGCCCCACCTGGCCCCGATGTACCGACACGTCGTACACCTCGACGCCGGAGATGGGCCTGCACGGAGCGATCGAGTTCGGCAACCGGCTGCTCACCTTCGTGGTCGGCATCGTCGCCATCGCCGTGGTGGTGGCCGTCCTGCTACACCGACCACGCCGACGCGGCCTGCTGCCGCTCGCGGTCGCCGTCCTGCTCGGCATCCCGGCGCAGGCGGTGATCGGTGGGATCACCGTCCGCACCAATCTCAACCCGTGGGTGGTCGGGCTACACTTCCTCGCCTCGATGGTCGTGATCGCCGTCGCGTACGCCCTCTGGCGGCGGATCGCGGAACCGGACGGCCCCAGGGTGCCAGTGGTGCCCGGACCGCTGCGCACGCTCACGGTGATCACCACCGTGGTCTGCGTGGCGGTACTCGTGGTCGGCACCTGGGTCACCGGCAGCGGTCCGCACGCCGGTGACGGTGGGGCAGCCCGCAACGGCCTCGACCCCGAGCAGCTCTCCCAGATCCACGCCGACGGGGTATTCCTGCTGATCGGCCTCTCGGTGGCGTTGGTCTTCGCGTTCCGGGCGGTCGGCGCCGCCGGCCCCGCCCGGGCCGCGCTGGTGTTGGTCGGGGTCGAGGCGGGGCAGGGCGTGATCGGCTACGTGCAGTACTTCACCAACCTGCCGGCGCTTCTCGTCGGCGCCCACATGCTCGGCTCCTGCCTGGTGCTGCTGGCCACCCTCGCGGTGCTCCGGTCGACTCGGGAACACCAGCCGGCCGTCACCCCCGCCCCGGGCACCACCACCGCCCCCGGCGGCGCGACCGAGCCGTCGGTCCCCGTTCCCGCCTGAGCCCCCGCTCCCATCCGCCCTGAGTCGTCGGCCCGTCCGCATCGCCGTCCGTCCGCGCACTACTGGCGAGGTCCGCGGTTCTCCCACACCGGTTGCGTCGTCGGACCGCGAGACCAACGGTCCGACGACGTCAGGCGAGGACGCTTCAGGGGCGGCGGTGGAGGTGGGTCAGGATGGCGTCGGCGAGGCGATCCGGGGCACCGTCGGCGTACCCGAGAAAGAGTGACGGCTCGGTCAGTTCCAGCTCGACCAGGAGCGGCGTCTCGCCCTCGCCCGGGATCAGGTCGACCCGGGCGTAGAGCAGCCGCTCCGGTCCGCCCGGAACCTCGGCGAGAACCTTCTCCGCCACCGCAAGCTGCTCCGGGGTGGCCGTACGGGTGGTGATCCGCTCGCTGTTGCGGGGACTCCCCGGCCCCAGATCCGGGCCGGTCAGCATCGCGCCCTTACGGATCGCATGACTGAAACGCAGGCCGTCAGGGCCTGCGAGGAAGAGCAACGCGGTCTCGCCGTTGGTGTCGACGGCGGAGAGGTACGGCTGAACCATGGTCACTCGCCCGGCCGCGCCGAGGCGTCGGACATGCGCCTGGGCGAGTTCCCGGTGCTCGGGATCGGCCAGGTCGTACCGGCCGGTGTCCCGGCTGTCTGCGCTGACCGAGGGCTTGATGACGTACTCCCCGCGCTCCGCGGGAAGCGACCACTGCCGCCCCGGTTCGATCCAGGCGGTGGGGACGGTGGCCACTCCGGCGGCGGAGAGCTGCTCGAGGTAGCGCTTGTCGGTGTTCCAGCGGACGATATCCGCCGGGTTGGCCAGGGCCGGCACCGTCGCCGCCCAGGCGACGAAGGCGTCCCGGCGGGCGGGGTAGTCCCACGGCGAGCGCAGGACCACGAGGTCATAGCCAGCCCAGTCAACGCCGGGGTCGTCCCAGATCACCGTCTCGGCGGCTACCCCACGAGCCGCGAGCGGCGCGTGGACGAGGCGGTCGTCACTCTCGAGGTTGGGAAAGTCCGCGCAGGTCACGAGGGCGACCCGGGGCTCCCCCCGGGTCGGCTCGTGCGCAGTGATCATCATGGCCGGAAGCCTAACGAGCCATCGTACGGCGGGCCATCGACCGCCAGAGATCGTTACTCGGACGCATCTGGTCCATCAGTTCACGCTCCCATGCGTTCTCAACGGTGACGCCCGCCTTGGCGCACGCCTGCCGCGCGACGACGGTGTCGTCCGCGAACTGGTCACCCCAGACCCCGTCGGAGCCGACGAGGACGATGCGCGCACCGCGCTTGCCGACGTACTCGATGACCGCCTTCGCCCCGCCATGCCCGGCGGCGAACGCCTTGATGCCGGCGACCAGGCCACTGGGGGCCGGACCGTTGGCGGCCTGCTCGGCCGTCAGCGTCGTATCGGAACGATCTGCCATGACGCGAAGCCTAAGCAGAGTTCCCCCCATGCGGGCGAGTTCGGTGAACCTTTTGTGATGCCAGTTACCCCGAAAGTGTGGTTAGTAATATCCCTTTTGGCCCGATTTACATGCATAATTTTCACAACATCGGCCAACAAGGTTTCCAAAACATAAACAAAGGTGACGAGCTCCCGACCATCGGGAGATTCCCCCACGTCAATGGCGAACCTGGCAAACCAGGCAAACCGGCCTGAAGCTCGGTGGGGGTGGGTCAGATCAACGCGTCCAGCGCAACCGCCGCGAAAACGACGGTCAGGTAGGTGGTGGACCAGTGGAACAACCGCATGGGCTTGACCGCCTCCCCCCGCGCCGCCCGACGACAGAGCCGGTGCGCCTCGACCAGGAAGATGACCCCCACGACGAGGGTCGGCAGCCCGTAGATCGGCCCCATCCCGGCCCCGAGCGGCCAGGTCACCAGCGACACCAGCACCGTCAGCCACGCGAAGACGAGAATCTCGGCGTTGACCCGCCGGGTTGACGCCACCACCGGCAGCATCGGGATGCCCGCGCGGGCGTAGTCGTCCTTGTACTTCATCGCCAGCGGATAGAAGTGCGGCATCTGCCAGAAGAAGACGACCCCGAAGAGCGCCCACGCGGCCGGTGCGAGAGAGCCGGTCACCGCAGCCCAGCCGATCAACACCGGCGCCGCCCCGCAGGCCCCACCCCAGAAGGTGTTCGCCGTGGTGGTGCGCTTGAGCCAGGCGGTGTAGACCAGGTCGTAATACAGAATCGCGGCCAGGGTCAACCCGGCGGCCAGCGCGTTGGTGAAGACGGCCAGCAGAGTGACCGAGACCGTCGCCAGTACCAGGCCGAAGATCAACGCGTTCCGCGGTGCGACGGTGTGCGCCGGCAGCGGGCGGCGCTTGGTACGCCGCATCACCTGATCGATGTCCCGGTCGATGTAGCAGTTCAGGACGCTGGCCGCGCCGGCCGCCAACGACCCACCGACCAACACCACCGCCATCAGCCAGAGCGACGGCAGACCGCCGTGCGCGAGCATCATCGCCGGCACGGTGGTGACCAGCAGCAGCTCCACGATCCGCGGCTTGGTCAACGCCACGTAGGCCGCGACCACCGCCCGCATGTCCCGCCGCGAGCCGACCGCCCCATCCCCCGTCGCGCTGACCGACTGCCCGGCCGGGTCGCTAACGGGGCGCTCGGTGATCATGCTCACGGATTGCCACCTTCCGGCGTGGGCGGGGGAGGTCAGAATGATCGGGCCCCACTCCGGGACCACCACCGCCCCACCCTACGCGCCGCCGATACGGCTGCCCTGGTGACCCGGCAACGGTGCGGGGCGTCACACCCGTACGCGACGAAGCAGTCGGAACCGGGAGAACAGCATGCACGGATCCCCGGGCGGACGTTTAGGACCGCTCGATAAGGTCACCGGTGAGGGTTCCGCCCATCTGTCGAGGAGCACAACCAACGTGGCTGACAACCGACCCGAGCTTCCTGCACTCAACTGGTCCGACCTCGACCGTCAGGCGGTCGACACGGTCCGCGTGCTGGCCATGGACGCCGTCGAGAAATCCGGCAACGGCCACCCCGGCACCGCGATGAGCCTGGCGCCCGCGGCCTACCTACTCTTCAACCGGGTCATGCGACATAACCCCGCCGACCCGACCTGGCCCGGCCGCGACCGCTTCGTGCTCTCCGCCGGGCACTCCAGCCTCAGCCTCTACATCCAGCTCTACTTCTCCGGCTATCCGATGAGCCTCACCGACCTCGAGGGGCTGCGGCAGTGGGGCTCGCTCACCCCCGGTCACCCCGAGTACGGGCACACCCCGGGGGTGGAGACCACCACCGGCCCGCTCGGACAGGGCCTGGGCAACGCGGTCGGGATGGCGATGGCCGCCCGCCGTGAACGCGGGCTGTTCGACCCCGAGCCGAAGCTCGGCACCTCGGTCTTCGACCACGACATCTGGTGTATCGCCTCCGACGGCGACATCGAGGAGGGGGTCAGCCACGAGGTCAGCGCCCTCGCCGGCCACCAGCAGCTGGGCAATCTCTGCGTGATCTACGACGACAACGAGATCTCGATCGAGGACGACACCCGGATCGCCAAGAGCGAGGACGTCGCGGCCCGCTACCGGGCGTACGGGTGGCACGTGCAGACGGTCGACTGGCGGCGCGGCGACGCCGACCAGGACGACTACCACGAGGACGTGGCCACGCTGTACCGGGCGCTGCTGGCCGCCAAGGCCGAGACCGGTCGGCCGTCGTTCATCGCCCTGCGCACCATCATCGGCTGGCCGGCGCCGAACAAACGGAACACCGGCAAGATCCACGGTTCGGCGCTCGGTGCCGACGAGGTCGCGGCGACCAAGGAACTCCTCGGCTTCGACCCGCAGCGCACCTTCGAGGTCGACGAGGGCGTCCTCAAGCACACCCGCCAGGTGCGCGAACGCGGCATCGCCGCCCAGCGTGAGTGGACCGAGACCTTCGAGGCCTGGGGGCAGGCGAACCCGGAACGCAAGGAGCTCTGGGACCGAATGGCCACCCGGACGCTGCCACGAGGCTGGACGGACGCCCTACCCGCGTTCCCCGCCGACGCCAAGGGCATCGCCACCCGCGCCGCCTCCGGCACGGTCCTCGGCGCGCTCGCACCGGTGCTGCCGGAGCTGTGGGGCGGCTCGGCAGACCTGGCGGACAGCAACAACACCACCATGAAGGGCGAGCCGTCCTTCATCCCGGCCGAGCATGCCACCAAGGACTTCCCGGGCAACGAGTACGGCCGCACGCTGCACTTCGGCGTCCGCGAACACGCGATGGGCGCCATCCTCAACGGGATCGCTCTGCACGGTGGCACCCGCCCGTACGGCGGTACGTTCCTCGTCTTCAGCGACTACATGCGCCCGTCGGTACGCCTCGCGGCGATGATGAAGCTGCCGGTGACCTACGTCTGGACACACGACTCGATCGGCCTCGGCGAGGACGGTCCGACCCACCAACCGGTGGAGCAGCTGACCTCGCTGCGAGCAATCCCCGGACTGGATGTGGTACGTCCCGCCGACGCGAACGAGACCGCGTGGGCCTGGCGGCAGATCCTGACGCATACCGATCGGCCGGCCGCGTTGGCACTGAGCCGCCAGCCGTTGCCGACCCTGGATCGATCCGTGCTCACCAGCGCGGAAGGGGTGGCCCGCGGCGGGTACGTGCTGGTCGACGCTGTTGGCGGCAAGCCGCAGGTGATCCTTCTCGCCACCGGTTCGGAGGTGCAGCTCTGCCTCACCGCCCGGGAGCGGCTGGAGGCCGACGGCACCCCCACCCGGGTCGTCTCCATGCCCTGCCAGGAGTGGTTCCGGGCTCAGGATGAGGCGTACCAGGAGTCGGTCCTACCCCGTGGGGTAAAGGCACGGGTGAGCGTGGAGGCGGGCGTCGCGATGTCCTGGCGGGCCTTCGTCGGTGACTGCGGCGAGAGCATCAGCCTGGAGCACTTCGGGGCGAGCGCCCCGCACACCGTGCTCTTCGAGCAGTTCGGTTTCACCCCGGACCGGATCGTGGGTGCGGCGCACGCCGCGCTGACCCGGGTCGGCGACATCACCGGTAATCCGACCGGCAACTGAGGGGAGCGAGGCGACATGACGGACAGGCTGGGTGAGCTCACCGCCGCGGGCGTGGCGGTCTGGCTCGATGATCTTTCGCGGACCCGACTCAGCTCGGGTGGGCTGGACCGGCTACGCCGGGAGAAGCACCTGGTCGGGGTGACCAGCAACCCGACGATCTTCGCCAAGGCCCTGGGCGACGCCGAGGAGTACGACTGGCAGCTGCACGACCTCGCGATGCGCGGGGTGAAGGTCGAGGAGGCGGTCCGCACCCTCACCGCGTACGACGTGCGCTGGGCCTGCGACGTGATGCGACCGGCGTACGACGCGTCGGCGGGGGTGGACGGACGGGTCTCGCTGGAGGTGGACCCGCGGCTGGCGTACGAGACCGAGCAGACCATCGCCGAGGCGCGGGCGCTCTGGTGGCTGGTGGACCGGCCGAACCTGTTCATCAAGATCCCGGCCACCGAGGCCGGGCTGCCGGCGATCACCGCCGCCCTGGCCGAGGGGATCAGCGTGAACGTCACCCTGATCTTCGGCCTGGACCGCTACTCGGCGGTCATGGAGGCGTTCCTGACCGGTCTGGAGCAGGCGAAGGCGAACGGTCACGACCTGTCCAAGATCGGCTCGGTGGCGTCGTTCTTCGTCTCCCGGGTCGACACCGAGGTCGACAAGCGGCTGGAGAAAATCGGCTCGGAGCAGGCCAGCACGCTGCGCGGTCGGGCCGCGATCGCCAACGCCCGACTGGCCTACGAGCGCTACAGCCAGGTCTTCGCCTCCGACCGGTGGCAGGCCCTCGCCGACGCCGGAGCGCATCCGCAGCGACCGCTCTGGGCCTCCACCTCGACGAAGAACCCGGACTACCGGGACGTGATCTACGTCGAGGAGCTGATCGCTCCCGGCACCGTCAACACGATGCCGGAACCGGTGATCAACGCCTACGCGGAACACGGCGAGACCAGGGGCGACACCGTGACCGGCGGCTACGACGAGGCGCGGGAGGTCTTCGCGAGCCTGACGGCGGCGGGGGTCGACCTGACCGACGTGATCGACACCCTCGAGCGCGAGGGGGTGGAGAAGTTCGAGGCGAGCTGGAACGAACTCCTCGAAGGTGTCCGCCGTTCCCTGGCCGCCGCCAACCAGGGCATCAACCACCCCGGCGACGCCGCCAAGCACAACGCGCAGGCCGCCGAGCAGGCGGGAGGCAACGCGTGAGCGAGCTTCTCGGACAGCCCGTCGAGGCCGCTGCCGGCCTTTCCGTGCGCGGGGCGGAGGCGGTCGACCAGGCCGCGGCCGCCTCCACGCGGACCGCGGTGACAATGGCCGGGGTGCCGGGCCAACTGGCCGCCAAGGACCCCACGCTCTGGGGACCGGAGGCGGAGGCCGAGGCGCGGGTTCGACTGGGTTGGGTCGACACCCACACCCGAAGCCGGGAGCTGCTTCCGCAACTCGCCGAGCTGACCTCGGAGCTGGCCGACCTGGACCACGTGGTGCTGTGTGGGATGGGGGGTTCGTCGCTGGCTCCCGAGGTGATCGCCCGGACCCTCGGCCGGCCGCTGACCATCCTGGACACCACCGACCCGGGCCAGGTCCGGGCGGCGCTCGCCGACCGCCTGGAGCGGACCGTCGTCGTGGTGGCCAGCAAGTCCGGCTCGACCGTGGAGACCGACAGCCAGCGGCGCGCGTACTGGCAGGCGTTCCTCGACGCGGGGATGTCCGAGGCCGAGGCCGGGCGGCACTTCGTGATCGTCACCGACCCGGGCTCGCCGCTGGCGGCGACCGCCGCCGAGATGGGAGCGTTCACCGTGCTGGCCGACCCGAACGTCGGCGGGCGCTTCTCCGCGCTGACCGCGTTCGGACTCGTTCCGACGGCGCTGGCCGGAGTCGAGGTGACCGAGCTGCTGGACCAGGCCGAGGCCTTCGCCGGGTCGTTGGCCTCCGAGCGGGACAATCCGGCGCTGGCGCTGGGCGCCGCGCTGGGTGCGGCGGCCACCGCCGGCCGAGACAAGGTGACATTGATCTCGGACGGCGGTGGAATCGACGGGCTCGGTGACTGGGCCGAGCAACTGATCGCCGAGTCGACCGGCAAGTCCGGGATCGGCATCCTGCCGGTCGTCGTCGAGTCGCCGACCAGCCCCGGCGTCACCGGCAAGGACATCCTCACCATCAGCTACGGCGGCGCGCTGACCGCCGGGGAACTCAACGACGGGGAAGCCACGTCCGGCGGCACGCCGGACGTGGCGGTCAACGGTCCGTTGGGGGCGCAGTTCCTCGCCTGGGAGTATGCGGTCGCGGTCGCCGGCGTGGTGCTCGGCATCGACGCGTTCAACCAACCGAATGTCACCGAGAGCAAGGAGAACACCAACAAGATCCTGGCCTCGGGCGCGCCGACGGAACAGCCGTCGTTCACCGAGGGCGCGATCGAGGTGTACGCCCCGCCGGGTGTGCCGAACGACCTGGCCGGCGCACTGCGCTGGCTGGTCGATGGCATCCATGGCGACGGCTATCTCGCGATCATGGCGTACCTCGACCGCGGGGCCGATGCAGACGCGGCCCGGCTACGCCCCGCGTTGGCCGAAGCGGTCGGCCCGCCGGTGACCTTCGGCTGGGCCCCTCGGTTCCTGCACTCCACCGGGCAATATCACAAGGGCGGCCCACAGGTGGGCAGCTTCCTCCAGATAACCGGTACCGTCGACGTTGATCTGCCGGTGCCCGGGAAACCGTACAGCTTCGGGGAGTTGCAGGCGGCCCAGGCCGCCGGCGACCGGCAGGCCCTGGCGGACCGGAAGCGTCCACTGCTGCGGCTACACCTGACCGACCGGTCCGCGGGTGTGGCGCAGCTGTTGGAGGCGGCTGGCGCGCTACCCAAACGACGATGACGGACGTAACAAGGCGGAGCGAGGAGACGGCGTGACAAACCCGTTACGCGACCCGCAGGACCGACGGCTGCCCCGCATCCCGGAACCCTGCGCTCTGGTCATCTTCGGCGTTACCGGGGACCTGGCCCGCAAGAAGCTACTACCGGCGGTGTACGACCTCGCGAACCGGGGGCTGCTGCCCCCGAGCTTCGTCGTGCTCGGCTTCGCCCGCCGCGACTGGGGTGACGGCGACTTCGAGTCCCTCGCCCAGGCGGCGGCGAAGGCGCACGCCCGCACGCCCTGGCGGGAAGAGGTGTGGGCGCGGCTGGCCGGCAACATCAAGTTCGTCGGCGGGTCGTTCGACGACGACGACGCCTTCGACCAGCTGGCAGGGGCGTTGGGCAAGCTACGCCAGTCGCATGGCATCCCCGGCAACGCCGCCTTCTACTTCGCTATCCCCCCGGCGGCCTTCCCGGTGGTGCTCAAACAGCTCGCCCGCACCGGAATGGCGGACAATGCCACCGCCGGCGGGTGGCGGCGGGTCGTCGTCGAGAAGCCCTTCGGGCAGGACCTGCCCTCGGCGAAGGAGCTCAACGACCTGGTGGACGATGTCTTCACCCGCCGGGACGTCTTCCGCATCGACCACTACCTGGGCAAGGAGACGGTCCAGAACATCCTCGCCCTGCGGTTCGCCAACAACCTGTTCGAACCGTTGTGGAACTCGAAATACGTCGACTCGGTGCAGATCACCATGGCCGAGGACGTGGGCATCGGCACCCGGGCCGGGTTCTACGACACCGCCGGCGCCGCCCGTGACGTGCTCCAGAACCATCTCCTTCAGCTACTCGCGCTGGTGGCGATGGAGGAGCCCACCAGCTTCGCCGCCGACGAGATCCGCGCCGAGAAGCTCAAGGTACTCAAGGCCATCACCCTGCCGACCGACGTGGGCCGGGGGACCGTACGCGGCCAGTACCTGCCCGGCTGGGTCGGCGGCGAACGCGCCGTCGGCTACCTGGACGAGAAGGGAGTCCCGGCGGACTCGACCACCGAGACCTACGTCGCGGTGCAGCTGGGCATCCAGAATCGCCGGTGGGCCGGGGTTCCCTTCTACATCCGCGCCGGCAAGCGGATGCCCCGGCAGGTGACCGAGGTCGCGATCATGTTCAAGAAGGCCCCACACCTGCCGTTCAACGAAGCCGATGTGGAGTCGCTGGGCAACAACCAACTCGTCATCCGGGTCCAGCCGGACGAGGGCGTGGTCCTCAAGTTCGGCTCCAAGGTGCCCGGGACCGCGATGGAGGTCCGCGACATCGCGATGGACTTCCAGTACGGCGAGGCGTTCACCGAGGCCAGCCCGAAGGCGTACGAGCGGCTGGTGCTGGACGTCCTGATCGGCGACCGGACCCTCTTCCCGGACGCCGCCGAGGTCGAGCAGAGCTGGCGGGTGGTGGACCCGCTGGAGCAGGCCTGGGCGGGGACAAAACCGGAGCCCTACCGATCCGGTGAGTGGGGTCCCCGCCGTACCGACGAGATGCTGGCCGAGGCCGGCCGCGCCTGGCGGCGGGCGTGACGACCGAGCGACGCGAGCAGACCGGGAGGCAGCGATGATCGGCCTGTGGGACACCACCGGCAACGAGGTGGTCAAGGCGCTCGCTGCCGAGCGGCGCAGCGCCGGCGGGGTGGCCAGTGGCATGGCACTCACGCTGATCGTGGTGGTGGACGAGAAGCGGGTCCGCGAGGCGGAGGCCGCGGCGACGATCGCTTCCGCCGCCCATCCGTGCCGGCTGCTGATCGTGGTTCGTTCCGACGTGGATCGGGATCGCAACCGGCTGGACGCGGAGATCGTCGTGGGTGGCCGGCTCGGCCCCGGTGAGGCGGTGGTGGCCCGGATGCACGGGCGGCTGGCCCTGCACGCCGAATCGGTGGTGATGCCGCTGCTGGTGCCGGACGTACCGGTGGTGACCTGGTGGCACGCGGACCCGCCAGCCGAGATAGCCACCGACTTCCTGGGTGTGGTGGCGGACCGGCGAATCACCGACGCCGCGCAGGCCGACAACCCGATTGAGGCGCTGCGGCAGCGGGCGCACGACTACGCTCCCGGTGACACCGACCTGGCCTGGACCCGGGTCACGCTGTGGCGCACCCTGGTGGCGGGTGCCTTCGACACCACCGAGGCGAAGGTCACCGCGGCTACCGTGGTGGCACCACCGACCGATCCGACGGCCGCACTGATGCGGGGCTGGCTCGCCTCCCGGCTGGGAATCGACCCCCAGTGGCGGCACACCGACCAGTACTCCCGGATGCACGAGGTGCAGTTGCGCTGCGCCAACGGCGACGAGCTGACGCTGACCCGCAACGACAGCATGGCGGTGTTCCGACGCAGCGGCCAGGAGGACCGCATCCTGCCGCTGGTGCGCCGGCCGCTCGGCGACGAGCTGGCCGAGGAGTTGCGCCGGCTCGACGCCGACCAGGTATACGCGGAGGCGCTCGGTGCTGCGGCGGGGGTCTCCGGGTTGGAAAGCCGTCCCGCCCAGCGGGTGCATATCTGGAAGGACCCGGCTCAGGCGCGGCGGGCCGAGGCGGGGATCACCGCGCACGCTGGGATCGCGCGGGCATGAGCGAGGCGAGTATCGCGGTCCATGCCGATGCCGAGCTGCTGGCACAGGCGGTGGCCGCCCGGCTACTGGTCCGAATCCTCGATGCACAGACCGGGCGCGGACAGGCGTCGGTGGTGTTGACCGGCGGCCGGATCGCCACCGCCGTCTATCGGGCGTTGGCGGCGCTGCCCGCCCGAGAGGCGGTCGACTGGTCGCGGGTGGACGTCTGGTGGGGAGACGAGCGGTTCCTGCCCGAGGGTGACCCGCAGCGCAACGCGACGCAGGCCCGGGCCGCGCTCCTGGACGCGGTGCCGCTGGACCCGGCCCGGGTGCACCCGATGCCAGCATCGGACGACCCGGCCGGCAGCGACCCGGAGGAGGCCGCCGGCCGGTACGCGGCGGAGCTGGCCCGGGCGGCCCGCCCCGGCACCGCCGTCCTCCCCCACTTCGACGTGCTCCTGCTGGGGGTGGGCGAGGACGGCCACGTGGCCTCGGTCTTCCCGGAGCATCCGGTGCACTACGAGAACCGGCCGGTCAGTGCGGTCCGGGGCAGCCCGAAGCCGCCGCCGATCCGTACCACCCTGACCCTGCCGACGATCAACACCGCGGAGGAGGTGTGGTTGATCGCCAGCGGTGCGGACAAAGCCCGTGCCGTCGGCCTGGCGTTGGCTGGCGCGGGGCCGGTGCAGCTACCGGCCGCGGGTGTGCGGGGCATCAACCGCACCCTCTGGCTGCTGGATCGAAGCGCCGCAGCCGACCTGCCCGCCCGTTTCCGCAGCGTGCGCTGATCCGGCCGCCCGCGGCGGGAGAAACGAACTGCGCGCGGCCCCGTCCGAAGACGGGCCGCGCGCAGGGTATGACGCGACGGGCTGGCTCAGCCGAGGCTGGACTGCTGGAGACGCAGCCAGAGCCCGAGCCCGACGATGCAGGCGAACCAGACGATGCCCACCAAAACGGTGTAGCGGTCCAGATTCTTCTCGGCGACCGACGATCCCGCCAGGCTGGAGCTGACCCCGCCGCCGAACATGCTGGACATCCCACCGCCCTTACCCCGGTGTAGCAGGATCAGCAGGACGAGCATGAAGCTCGTAATGACCAGCAACACGATCAACGTGTACGCGAACCAGATCGGCATGGCGGGGGACAGTCCTCTCGTTGCGATCCTCGCCCGGGCAGAACGGGCACAGTGACACCGACCGGCGGACGGGCGGAGTCAAGGATAGCGAAGCGATCAGCCGGTGGTGTGCTCCGGGAACCGGCAGATCTTCGCGAACTCCTCAGCGTCCAGGCTGGCACCGCCGACAAGGGCGCCGTCCACGTCCGGCTGAGCCATGATGGCGGCCACGTTCGACGACTTGACCGACCCGCCGTAGAGGATCCGAACCTGGTCGGCCGTCTCCGGACCGACGTTCCCGGCGAGCCGCTGACGGAGCGCCCCGCAGACCTCCTGGGCGTCCTGGGGGGTGGCCGTCTTGCCGGTGCCGATCGCCCAGACCGGCTCGTACGCGACGACGACCTGGGCCACCTGCTCGGAGGAGAGCCCCTTGAGAGCGGCGTCGAGCTGGTCGCTGCAGTGCGCGACCTGGTTGCCCAGTTCCCGGATCTCCAGCCCCTCCCCCACGCAGAGGATCGGGGTGAGGCCGTGGGTGAGGGCCGCCTGCACCTTCGCGTTGACGATCGTGTCGTCCTCGTGGTGGTCCGCCCGCCGCTCGGAGTGGCCGACCACCACGTACGTGCAGCCCAGCTTCGTCAGCATCGGCCCGGCGATGTCACCGGTGTGTGCCCCCGACGCGTGCGGCGAGAGGTCCTGCGCGCCGTAGCCGACCAGCAGCTTGTCCCCGTCAACGGCGGTCTGCACCGTCCGTAGGTCGGTGAACGGCGGTAGCACCACCGTCTCGACATCGGTGAGCTGCTTCGCGGTGAGACTCGCGGCGAGCTTCTGCACCAGCAGATTCGCCTCGAGGTGGTTGAGGTTCATCTTCCAGTTGCCGGCCATCAGTGGCCGGCGGGTGGGGTTGGCCATTCAGCTCTCCAAGGCCGCGATGCCGGGGAGGGTCTTGCCCTCCAGGTATTCAAGACTGGCGCCGCCGCCGGTCGAGATGTGGCTGAACGCCTGCTCGTCGAGGCCGAGTGCCCGCACCGCGGCGGCGGAGTCGCCGCCGCCGACCACGGTGAAGGCGTCCGACGTCGCGATCGCCTCGGCGACGCCGCGGGTGCCGTGCGCGAAGGCCGCCATCTCGAAAACGCCCATCGGGCCGTTCCAGAAGATCGTCCGAGCGCCCCGCAGCGCGGCGGCGAAACCCGCCACCGTCTCCGGGCCGATGTCGAGCCCGACCCGCTTGCTGGGGATCCCGTCGGCCCGCACCGTGTCGTGCGGGGCGTCGGGGGCGAACGCGTCCGCCGCCACCACGTCAACCGGAAGCATGATCTTGCCGTCGGCGCGCTCCAGCAGGCTCCGGCAGGTCTCGACCATCTCCTCCTCCAACAGCGAGGAGCCCACCTCGTGGCCCTGCGCCTTGAGGAAGGTGAAGCACATGCCGCCACCGACCAGCAGCCGGTCGACCTTCGGCAGCAGCGCCTCGATCACCGCCAGCTTGTCGGAGACCTTGGATCCGCCGAGCACCACCACATACGGGCGGTCCGGCTCCCCGGCGAGGGTGCCGAGTACCTCCACCTCGCGCAACACCAACCGGCCCGCCACATGCGGCAGCCGGGCCGGTACGTCGTACACGCTCGCGTGCCGACGGTGCACCGCGCCGAACGCGTCGTCCACGTACGCGTCGGCGAGCGCGGCGAGCTGGTCGGCGAAGGCACCCCGCTCCGCCTCGTCCTTGCTGGTCTCACCCGGGTTGAACCGAAGGTTCTCCAGCAGGGCGACCTGGCCGTCGGCGAGATCGGCCACGGTGGACCGGGCCGAGTCGCCGACCGTGTCCTCGGCGAAGTGCACCGGCGCGCCGAGCAGCTCACCGAGCCGCCCGGCGACCGGACGCAGGCTGAACACCGGGTTGGGGCTGCCCTTCGGCCGCCCCAGGTGGGAGCAGACGACCACCTTCGCGCCGGCCTGGACCAGCGCGCTCAGGGTCGGCAGCACGGCCCGAATCCGGCCGTCGTCAGCGATCTGACCCGTCTGCTTGTCGAGCGGGACGTTGAGGTCCGCGCGGACCAACACCCGCCGACCCGTTACCTCCTCGGCGAGCAGGTCGTCGAGGGTGCGGATAGTCACCGGACCAGCCCTCCCCTCGTCACCAGGCCCCCCGTGGGCTGCCTACGCGTGCTCACAGCGACTGACCAACCAGCTTCACGAGATCCACGAGGCGGTTCGAGTAGCCCCACTCGTTGTCGTACCAGCCGACGATCTTCAC
The DNA here is from genome assembly GCF_000016425.1 of Salinispora tropica CNB-440. Taxonomy (GTDB): domain Bacteria; phylum Actinomycetota; class Actinomycetes; order Mycobacteriales; family Micromonosporaceae; genus Micromonospora; species Micromonospora tropica. The sequence goes on from NC_009380.1 coordinate 3,550,674, forward strand.
CTGGTTGCCGATCACCTTGGTCAGCGGAGCGTCGAAGATGCAGGACGCCGGGTCGGTGACGATGTCGGCCGAGACGATCGGGTCCTCGCTGTAGGACAGGACGCCGTTGAGCGGGCCGTTGGCGGCCGCCTTCATCGCGGCGTTGACCTCGTCCACCGTGGTCTCCCGGCCGACGGTGACGGTCAGGTCGGTGGCGGACCCGGTCGGGATCGGCACGCGCAGCGCGTAGCCGTCCAGCCGGCCCTTGAGCTCCGGCAGCACCAGGCCGATCGCCTTCGCCGCGCCGGTGGAGGTCGGCACGATGTTCAGCGCGGCGGCCCGGGCCCGACGCAGGTCCTTGTGCGGAGCGTCCTGGAGGTTCTGGTCCTGGGTGTACGCGTGGATGGTGGTCATCAGGCCCTGCTCGATGCCGAACGTGTCCTGCAGGACCTTCGCCATCGGCGCCAGACAGTTGGTGGTGCAGGAGGCGTTGGAGATGACGGTGTGCTTGGCCGGGTCGTACTCCGCCTGGTTGACGCCCATCACGACGGTGACGTCTTCGTTCTTCGCCGGCGCCGAGATGATCACCTTCTTGGCACCGCCGTCGACGTGCGCCTTCGCCTTGGTGGCGTCGGTGAAGAAACCGGTGGACTCGATGACCACGTCCACGCCCAGCTCGCCCCAGGGCAGCTTCGCCGGGTCCTTCTCGGCGTATGCCTTGACGGTCTTGCCGCCCACGGTGATCTCGTCCGCGCTGGCCTTCACCTCCTGCGGCAGGCGGCCGAGGATGCTGTCGTACTTGACAAGGTGGGCGAGCGTCGCGTTGTCGGTCAGGTCGTTGACCGCCACGACCTCGATGTCAGCGCCGGACGCCAGCACTGCCCGGAAGAAGTTACGGCCGATCCGGCCGAAGCCGTTGATGCCAACCCGGATGGTCACAGGTCCCATCTCCTCGCGTTCTAGTCCGCCGGCGTGATGACCCACGAGCCGGCGAATGGTCTGCGCCGGCCGGTGGAACCGGCCGTTTGACGGTTCATCTCGGCCGCCCCGCCGCGGTCCGAGGGACTGACCGCCCGAGGCGGTGCGCACGGCGAGGAATGCCGAGTGCCGGCTCCCTTGCCGTACGCAGCGACCCTATCCGAGCACGGGGGTTCACGCTGCGGCGGGTGGTGATCCTGCCGCACCGCAAGCCGCCACCGTCCTATCAGACCACGAGCATGTCCGGCGTGACTGCCGCTTCGGTATCCGGGATGCCGAGATCGCGGGCCCGCTTGTCGGCGAGTGCGAGCAGCCGCCGGATCCGCCCGGCGATCGCATCCTTGGTCAACGGCGGGTCGGCGAGCGCGCCCAGCTCCTCCAGCGATGCCTGGCGATGCTCCAGCCGCAGCCGCCCGGCCGAGGTCAGGTGGTGCGGCGCGTCGTCGGCGAGGATCTCCAGGGCACGGGTGACCCGGGCGGCGGCGGCGACCGCGGCGCGCGCCGACCGACGCAGGTTCGCGTCGTCGAAGTTCGCCAGCCGGTTCGCGGTGGCCCGCACCTCACGCCGGACCCGACGTTCCTCCCAGGCCAGCACGCTGGCGTGGGCACCGATCCGGGTGAGCAGGGCGGCGATGGCGTCACCGTCCTTGACGACCACCCGGTCCACGCCGCGCACCTCGCGGTTCTTCGCGGCGATGCCGATCCGGCGGGCCGCGCCGACCAGGGCAAGTGCCGACTCCGGGCCGGGGCAGGTGATCTCCATCGCACTGGAACGACCCGGCTCAGTCAGCGAGCCGTGTGCCATGAACGCGCCGCGCCACGCCGAGACCGCGCAGCAGACGTTGGCGGCCACCACGTGCGGTGGCAGGCCCCGCACCGGACGACCGCGGACATCGAGCAGGCCGGTCTGCCGGGCGAGGAACTCGCCGTCCTTGACCACCCGCACGATGAAGTGGCTGCCCTTGCGTAGCCCACCGGAGGCGAGGACGTGGATCTCGCTGGGGTAGCCGTAGACCTCGGCGATCTCACGCCGCAGCCGTCGGGCCACCGCCCCGGTGTCCAGTTCGGCCTCCACGACCACCCGACCGGAGACGATGTGCAACCCGCCGGCGAAGCGCAGCAGCGCCGCCATCTCCGCCCGCCGGCAGCAGGGCTTGGGCACGTCCACCCGGCTCAGCTCGTCCTTGACCGCCGCCGTCATCGCCATTGTGCGTCCTCTCACGGACCGGTTCCGGCGTGTCGCCGGAGATTACGTACGTGTCTAACGAGCGGCACCCAGGACCGGCACCAAAGCAGCGGCGAGAGCAGCCGAATCATGACAGGGCGTGCCGTCGTTGACCGCGACCGGGGCGAGGATCAACCGAGCGCCCAGGGATTCTGCCGCACGCTCGACCGGGTCGGGGTCACCCACCGCCTTGACGTCTCCGAGTACGCAGTCGACCCGTAACGTCGGCAGGTACCACCGCAGCTCGGCCAGGTGGTCAGCGACGGAGAGCCCGAACGTCTCCTTCTCGGCGGCCAGGTTCAGGGTGACCAACCGGCGGGCGGGGCTCGCCACGATCGCCGCGGCCAGCTCCGGCACCAGCAGGTGCGGCAGCACGCTGGTGTACCAGCTACCTGGGCCGAAGAGGAGCCAGTCGGCCGCGCCGATGGCGGCCAGCGCCTCGGGGCAGGCCGCCGGTGCCTGCGGATCCAGCCGCAGCGACTCGACCCGCCCGGTGGTGATGGCCACCTGATGCTGGCCGCTGACGATGCCGACCTCCGCCGGCCGGGCGGGGTTGACGCCCCGAACCCGCGCCTCGATCCCGACCGGCTCGCAGGACATCGGCAGTACCCGCCCGACGGTGCCCAACATCGCGCCAGCGTGCTCCAGCGCCGCCACCGGGTCGCCGAGCAGCTCCATCAGCCCGCAGAGCATGAGATTGCCGACAGCGTGCCCGGTCAGCCGGCCCGCGATGGCGGCCTCCCGGTCGCCGATCGTCGGGGGCGGGACCGCGGCGAAGCGGTGCTGGAAGAGCCCGGCGCTACGCTGGGTGGCGGGGTGGTCTCCGGCCAGCGCGACGAGCGCCTGCCGCAGGTCCCCCGGCGGCAGCCCGCCCCGCTCCGCGCGCAGCCGGCCACTGGACCCGCCGTCGTCGCCGACGGTCACCACGGCGGTCAGATCAAGGTCGAGTTCGGGAGCACAGCGCCGCAGTGCCCGCAGCGAAGCGGAGAGTCCGTGCCCACCACCGAAGGCGACCACCCGGACGGCCGTCACTCGCGCCCCAGGTCACGGTGCTGCGCGGTGGCGGCGAGGCCGGTCTGACGCAGCCGCGCGGCCAGCTCCTCGGCGATGGCGACACTGCGGTGCTTGCCGCCGGTACAGCCGACGGCGGCGGTCACATACCGCTTTCCCTCCCGCTCGAAACCGGCAGTGGTGGCATTGAGCAGGTCGGCGTAGGTCGCCACGAAGTCCTCGGCGCCCGCCTGGCCCAACACGTACGAACTGACCGCCTCCACCTGCCCAGTGTGCTCGCGCAGCTCCGGAACCCAGTACGGGTTCGGCAGGAACCGGGCGTCGCAGACGAAGTCGGCATCCGGCGGTACGCCGTACTTGAAACCGAACGACACCACGGTCACCCGCAGCCGGCGGGCATCCTCGGCACCGAAGAGCTCCTCGATCCGCCGACGCAGCTGGTTGACGTTGAGATGGCTGGTATCGACGAACACGTCGGCCTGGTCCCGGGCCCCCTCCAGCAGCCCGCGCTCGACCGCGATGCCGTCAGCGAGTCGTCCCTCCCCCTGCAACGGGTGCGAACGCCGGACGCTCTCAAACCGCCGGATCAACACCTCGTCGTCGGCGTCCACGAAGACCACCCGCGGGCCGAACCCCCGCTCCTTGAGCTCTCGGATCGCACCGACCAGGTCGGTGGAGAAGGCCCGGGAGCGCACGTCCAGCACCATCGCCGTCCGTCGGGCGGCGCCACCGGCCTTCATCGCCAGCTCGGCCATGTCCAGCATCAGCGCCTGGGGCAGGTTGTCGACCACGTAGTAGCCGACGTTCTCCAGGGCACGGGCAACGGTGCTGCGCCCACCACCGGAGACCCCGGTCACCACCACGAGCGTGGTGTCGGTACCCGACGGGTCGGGTTCACCCGGCACGCTCGTCTGCCCCTCGATCACCTAGTACTCCCAACGTGTGGCACCGCGACCGAAATCGGGCCACGGGTTCGAACAGCGACTCTAACTCGCCGACCGACGCAGATCTCCCCCGTCACATTCCCGACACCAGGACAGCTCGCTACTCATCGGCCACCAGAACGTCTCGGCAGGGTGACAGTCGCACGTTGCCGCCCACCCAGCAGGGGGTGTGCTGCACAGCGACGCGTCTGGGCGGCCCCCGGACCATCCAGACGCGCACTCCGCTACCGCCTCCGCAGCGCCTCAGCCCGTCCGGGCCGAGCACACCGACGCGCTCCCACGGCTCGTCCCGGAACAGCGAATCGTCTCCCGAGCCGGACAGCGGCGGTCAGGTCAGCTCCGTGACGCGGACCGCAGCCCGGTGACAAAGGACGCCCAGGCAGCCGACCCGAAGACGAGCGTCGGCCCAGCCGGATCCTTCGAGTCCCGGACCGCCAGCCCGTCATCCAGCCCAGCCACCTCGACGCAGTCGGACCCGTTGGCGCTACTGCGAGAACTCTTACGCCAGGTTAGAACCGCAACGTCGGGCGTCATCATCGCAAGGCTCCTCTGGCCAGAACTCAGGGTTGAAGCTCGGCGGCCACCGTGGCGAGGAAGTCGGCGGACTGGTCGGGATCGAGCGCCTTCGCACGCAGATGGTCGAAGGCGAGTCTATATCGCGACACGTGCTCGCCTGTTTCGAGCAGCATTGTGTTGGTGTCGTTGTCGACGTAGACGATAGTCGGATCGAGTGCCGGCTCCGCGTAGTCAAGGATCGTGAAGGCCCCGCCCATCGAAGCGTGCGCTCCAGCGGAGAAGGGCAACACCTGCACCTCGACCGCTGGCATCTGGCACGCCTGGACGATGCGCGCCACCTGAGCGGCCATGACTTTCGGGCCTCCAACGTGCCGCCGCACCGCGGCCTCGTCGAGGACGATCCACAACCGGGGCGGGACATCCCGAGCGAGGAGCACCTTCCGGGCCTGGCGTGCCGCGATGACTCGGGCCACCTCATCCAGATCAGCCATCGTCCGACCCGCGTGGATGATCGCTCGGGCATACTCCTCGGTCTGCAGGAGACCGGGAACGTACAAGCTCTGGAAGGTGCTGATGGCGGCAGCCTCAGCTTCGAAGCCAACGTAGTCGTCGGGTAGCACGTCACCGTACGCGCTCCACCAGCCCTTCTGGCGGGCCTGCCGAGCGAGGGCGGTCAGCGTGCCCTGCTCCTCCGCGGAAGCCTCGTAAAGGTCGAGGAGTTTACGTAGGCCATCAGCTGAGATTCCGCTGTGCCCCTGCTCGATGCGAATCACCTTTGCCCGGTGCCATCCGACCATTCGGGCCACCTCATCGACGGTCAGGCCGCGCTGATCGCGCAGCCGACGCAGCTCACGACGGAGCCGGCGGGCGCGAATTGTCGGACTCGCCGAGGTCGCCATGATTGCCACCTTTCACCAACGTGCAGACACCGAACCGGAATGACCATACAACGACCTTCAACACTGCCAATTGCTACGTTGCAATGATTATTGCGACCTGTCACCATCGATAGATCCCGCTACACAGGCCAACTGATCATCGGGAGTAGCAGTGACTGACGACCAGACGTCGGAGTGGACGCGGCAGGACCACATCCCGGCCGGGCACCGTATGGACCTCGCCGAGCTTCTCGACCAGGCGGATGTCTCCGAACGGGTCCGCGCCGCCGTCACGCAGGCGTTGACGGATTCGACCAGTTCGACCGCGTACGTCGATGCCCTGGTCGCCCGCTACGCGACCGAGCGTGAGCGGCGATCGATACCCGCTCTGCCGCCCGCCTGCGCCGCCGACGCGCACCGCCGGTGGACCTTGCACCTGACCTACCGGGCCGACGACCTGCTGGCGGCCCGGGACCGGGCGGTCGTCTACGTCGAAGGGCTGACGTTGCTGCGCCCGGAGTTGTCCGCCAACACCGTCCTGCTGTCCCGGGCCGATGCGTGGAACCAGGTCGAGCCGCTGTTCTGCGGCCGGGTGGGCCCGGACGAAGAGGTCTGCGCGGACACCCTCGGGCATCCCGGGTTCCACCAGGCCGCCGGTCTGGGCGGGTTCCGCTGGGGCGACGGCGACGACGGGTGCGACCGGTGACCGCGTCGACCTACCCCCGGGTGTCGCCCTGCCGGCACTGCGGCCTGGCGGTGCTCCGTGACAACGACGACGCCTGGATCCACACCACGCTCAGCTACGTCTGCCGGGACCGGTGGGGTGCGCTGCGCGGCTCGTACGCCGACCCCGAGCCACCGGCACCAGCCAGCTGGGACCGCCGTTCGGGGCCAGGTCACCACGGCGAGACCGCCGTTCGGGGCCGAGCCAGCGCGGTGAGACCGCCACCCCGGTCAGCCCCGCCGGGCATGCACCGCCGCGTCAGGGGTCACTCGTAGACTGCGCCCCATGTCCTCCCCCACCGACCAGCAGCCCGCCGCGTTGGAAACGCTGCGGCGTGTCTTCGGCTACGACGCCTTCCGGGGCTTCCAGCAGGAGGTCATCGAGCACGTGACGGCCGGCGGGGACGCCCTGGTACTGATGCCGACCGGCGGTGGCAAGTCGCTCTGCTACCAGATCCCGGCGCTGCTGCGCGACGGCGTCGCGGTGGTCGTGTCACCGTTGATCGCGCTGATGCAGGACCAGGTTGACGCGCTGACCGCGGTCGGGGTCCGAGCCGGCTTCCTCAACTCGACGCTTGACGTCGACGCCCGCCGCGCCGTCGAGCGGGCCTTCGTCGCCAGGGAGCTGGATCTGCTCTACCTCGCTCCGGAGGCCCTGGGCACCCGGGGCGTGCAGCACCTGCTCGACCAGGGGCGGATCAGCCTCTTCGCGATCGACGAGGCGCACTGCGTGTCGCAGTGGGGGCACGACTTCCGCCCGGACTACCTGGCCCTGTCGATGCTGCACGAACGCTGGCCGGGGGTGCCTCGGATCGCGTTGACGGCCACCGCGACCAGCGCCACCCGGGCCGAGATCTCGACCCGGCTCCAGCTCACCTCGGCCCGGCACTTCGTCGCCAGCTTCGACCGGCCCAACATCCAGTACCGCATCGCGGCGAAGCGGGAGCCGAAGCGGCAACTACTGGCCCTGCTCCGTGACGAACACCCGGGGGACGCCGGCATCATCTACTGCCTGTCCCGGGCCACCGTGGAGAAGACCGCGGAGTTTCTGGTCGACAACGGTGTAACCGCGCTGCCCTACCACGCCGGCCTGGACGCGGTCACCCGCGCCCGGCACCAGCAGCGCTTCCTGCGGGAGGACGGCGTGGTCATGGTCGCGACGATCGCGTTCGGGATGGGCATCGACAAGCCCGACGTGCGGTTCGTCGCCCACCTTGACCTACCGAAGTCGGTGGAGGGCTACTACCAGGAGACCGGTCGCGCCGGGCGGGACGGCCTACCGGCGACAGCCTGGCTCGCCTACGGCCTGACGGATGTGGTGCAGCAGCGCCGGCTGATCGACACCTCGGAGGGGGACCCGGCGCACCGGCGAAATCTCGCCACCCATCTGGAGGCGATGCTCGCGCTCTGTGAGACGGTCCGCTGCCGCCGGGCGCAGCTCCTGGACTACTTCGGCGAGACCGCCCCCGCCTGCGGCAACTGCGACACCTGCCTACAGCCACCCGAGTCGTGGGACGGCACGATCGCCGCGCAGAAGCTACTCTCCACGATCTACCGGCTCGACCGGGAGCGCAGCCAACGCTTCGGTGCCGGGCACTGCGTCGACATCCTTCTCGGCCGCGCCACCGACAAGATCCAGCAGCACCGGCACGACTCCCTGACGGTCTTCGGGATCGGCACCGACCTGAGCGAGGCGGAGTGGCGGGGGGTGGTCCGGCAGCTGCTCGCCGAGGGGCTACTGGCGGTCGAGGGCGACTACGGCACCCTTGCCCTCACCGACACCAGCGCGGAGGTGTTGGGCCGACGTCGCACCGTCATGCTGCGCCGCGAGCCGGCCCGGAAGGCCCGACCGGCGAAGCCACGCGGCGCGGCCACCGTGGTCGCCGAGCTGACGCCGGCCGCCGCCGAGGCCTTCGAACGGCTACGCGCCTGGCGGGCCGCCACCGCCAAGGAGCAGGGGGTGCCGGCGTACGTGATCTTCCACGACGCCACGCTGCGACAGATCGCCACCGACGCCCCCGCCGACCTGGCCGACCTGGCCAAGGTCGGCGGCGTCGGTGAGGCGAAGCTGGCGAAGTACGGCGAGCAGGTGCTGACCGTACTCGCCGACGACCCCCACCCTGCTTGATCAACCTGAGCCGGGGTCGCCTGGTAGCCGGGTACAGGGCCGACGCCTGCGAAGCTCTGTGGGGATCTGCGGCGCCGGTCAGATCGTACGGATCAGGACGAGGTCCTCGAGACCAGCGAAATCATCGGCGTTGCGGGTGTAGACGGCAGCATCGTGAGCGTGTGCGGTCGCGGCGATGAGCAGGTCCATCACCCTGGCTCGCGGTTGGCGGCCAATCTCGACCACACGTGCGGCTAATCGCGCATAGCTGTCAGCAACGGCCTCGTCGATGGGAAGGGGATCGAATCGACGTTGGATGGCACTCAACCGCGCTAGACGACCCGCCCTCGCGTCAGCGGTTTTCGCTGCCAGCACCCCGAACTGGAGCTCGGCAAGGCTAGTGACGCTGATGGCCAGTTCGCCGGGAATCGGGGTTACATCAGTAGCAATGAGGATGCTGGTGTCGAGGATGCCGCGACTCACCGCTCAGCCCACGGGTCGGTGACAGCGTCGTCGAGAAGGTGCCGATCCGCTGCCCATCCGGGGTCCGTGGGCTGCTGGAACACGCTGGCAATGTCGTCCCACCCGCGCCAGGCACGCGGACCGACCGGGCCGAGCACGGCTGCTGGCCGACCGGCGACGGTAATCGTCACGCGTTCACCCGCTTGTGCCCGACGTACCAAGTCGCTGGCGTTCTGCCGCATCTCCCGTAGCCCGACCTCGTCCATGTGACCCACGGTAGCACATGTGCTACCCCTGTGGTTCACCTGTTGATCAGGCTAAACGTGTCGCCGGTTAGCCAGGCGTGCGCAGGTCCGTGACAGCGCCATCGACGGTTCCACGCCGGGCGATGAACTCTGTCAGCACCGGGGCGAGGGTCTGCGACGACGGTATGTGCCCCTCGCCGGGCAGCACCAGATGCGTGCCCTGCGGCAGCGCCGCGGCGGCGGCGCGGGCCACCTCGATCATCCAGTCTGGGCTCTCGCCGCCGCTGAGCACCAGCGCGGGCACGGAAATCCGGGCGGCGACCTCCATCGGCAGGATGCCACCGCGGCTACGGTCGCCCATCACCGCCGAGTCGTAGGCGAGCGTCGGCGCGAGTGCCACCACGTCGGACCACCACGGCTCGTGGCGCAGCTCGGCCACCACCTCCGCCGGCACCCCGGTGGTCTCGAAGAACAGCGCCACCGCGTCGTCGCGTCGATCCTCCGACAGCAGCGTGGTCAGGGCCTCGGCGTAGTCGCGGGCCTCCTGGCGGTCCTCGTCGGTGTCCGCGCCGAACGGTGGTTCGTGGAGCACGATCGCCTTGGCCGGCACCCCGGCTGCCGCGGCATGCAGCACCAGTGCGGCACCGGACGAGTGCCCGTACAGAATGACGTCGGCACCGAGATCATTGACGAGGGCGGCGATATCCTCGACCTCCCGCTCGACGGCATACGGGCTGGAGTCGCCGCTGTCGCCCCGCCCACGGCGGTCATAGTTGACGACCGGTAGGTGGGCGCCGAGCCCTTCGGCCAGCGGGCGGGTCTTCGCCCGGTCGCAGGTGGCGCCGCCGACCACGATCAGCGAATCCGCACCGTGCTCTCCGTAGCGTTCGTACGCGATCGCCGTGCCGTCCGCGGATGTCACCTTCAGCATGCCCAACCCTTCTGTCAGCAACGCTCAGATAGACACGTACTAGGTGCGGGGTTCATCTGGCTGCGTCGAATCGCCGAGCGCGGCGAGGATCGCCTCGGCGGTCCGCTGGCCGACCCCCGGGACCTCGGTGATCTCCTCCACCGAGGCGGCGGAGAGCCGCTTCAGCGAGCCGAAGTGGCGCAGCAGTGCCTTGCGGCGCACCTCGCCCAGCCCAGGCACCCGGTCCAGCGCCGACTCGGTCATCCGTCGGGAACGCCGCTGCCGGTGGAACGTGATGGCGAACCGGTGCGCCTCGTCCCGCACCCGTTGCAGCAGGTAGAGGCCCTCCGACGTGCGCGGCAGAATGGCCGGGAAGTCGTCGTCGGGCAGCCACACCTCCTCCAGCCGCTTCGCCAGCCCGCAGAGCGCCACATCATCGACGCCCAACTCGGCGAGAGCCTGCGCCGCCGCCGCGACCTGCGGCGCACCCCCGTCCACCACCACCAGCTGTGGTGGATAGGCGAACTTGCGCGGCCGGCCGGTCGTCGGATCGACCAGGGTGCCGACCCGCGGCTCGTCGGGCACGCCCGGCCCGGTCGAGGCCGGCCCGGCCGGGGTGGCGGGGTCACCGGCCGACTCGACACCGGCCTCCCCCGTCTCGGCCCGCGCGTCCAGGTAGCGGGCGAACCGCCGCCGCAGCACCTCCGACATCGCCGAGAGGTCGTCGGTGGCGCCCCGGATGATGAACCGCCGGTACTCGCTCTTGCGCGGCAGCCCGTCCTCGAAGACCACCATGCTGGCCACCACGTCGGTGCCCTGGATCTGGGAGATGTCGTAGCACTCGATGCGCAGCGGCGCCGTCTGCAGGCCCAACGTCTCGGCGATCTCGTCGAGGGCCTTGCTCCGGGTGGTGAGATCACCGGCGCGTTTGAGCTTGTGCCGGGCGAGGGCGTCGGTGGCGTTGCGCGCGACCGTCTCCAGCAGGGCACGCTTGTCGCCGCGCTGCGGCACCCGCAGTGTCACCCGGCTGCCGCGGTGGTCGGAGAGCCAGTCGGCGAGCGCCTCAACATCGGCGGGCAGCTCGGGCACGAGCAGTTCCCGGGGGACATCAGCCTCGCCCTGCTCCCCGCCATACACCTGGGTGCAGAAGTGGTGGACGAGATCACCGATGGTCAGCTCCTCGGTCTTCTCGACCACCCAGCCGCGCTGGCCGCGGATTCGCCCGTCACGCACGTGAAACACCTGCACGGCCGCCTCAAGCGGATCATCGGCGAAGGCGACCACGTCGGCGTCGGTGCCGTCGCCGAAGACCACGGTCTGTTTCTCCATCGCCCGGCGCAGGGCGGCCAGATCGTCGCGGAGCCGGGCGGCCCGCTCGAACTCCAGCTCCGCGCTGGCGTCGGCCATCTCCCGCTCCAACCGCCGGACCATGAGGTCGGTGCGGCCGGCCATGAAGTCGCAGAAGCCCTCCACGATCGCCCGGTGCTCCTCGGCGGAGACGCTGCCGACGCAGGGCGCGGCGCACTTGTCGATATAGCCCAGCAGACAGGGGCGGCCGACCTGACCGGCCCGCTTGAACACCCCCGACGAGCAGGTGCGCGCCGGAAAGACCCGGAGCAGCAGGTCGAGCGTCTCGCGGATCGCCCAGGCGTGCGAGTACGGTCCGAAGTAGCGCACACCCTTGCGCTTCGCTCCCCGCATGACCTGGAGTCGCGGGAACTCCTCGGAAACGGTGACCGCCAGGTACGGGTAGGACTTGTCGTCCCGGTAGCGGACGTTGAACCGCGGATCGTACTGCTTGATCTCGGTGAACTCCTGCTGGAGCGCCTCGACCTCGGTGGCGACGGAGATCCAGTCCACCGACTCGGCGGTGAAGACCATCTGCCGGGTGCGCTGGTGCAGATTGACCGGATCGGCAAAATACGAGTTGAGCCGGTTGCGCAGGTTTCGCGCCTTGCCGACATAGATCACCCGGCCGGTTCCGTCGCGGAACCGGTAGACCCCCGGTGACTCCGGGATCGTGCCGGGGGCGGGACGGTAGGACGAGGGATCAGCCACGTTCCGAGCCTAGTCGCCGGCTCCGACAGCCTCCTGCCACGCCAGCTCCGCTCCGGTGCTGGGTCGCCGGTCAGGCGAGCGAGATCCGGTCGCCGGTTACCTTGACATCCCGCGGCGCGAGGGGCTTGGTCGACGGGCCGGCCTGCACCGCGCCGTCCTCGATCGAGAACTTGCTCCCGTGGCAGGTGCAGTTGATCGTGCCACCGTCGACGTTCGCCACCGGGCAGCCCTGGTGGGGGCAGATCGGGTCGAAGCCCTTGAACTCCCCCGGCGACGGCTGGGTGATGACAACCCCCTGGGCGGCGTAGACGGCACCGCCCCCGACCGGGATGTCACTGGTCCGGGCCAACGACTGGGCGCCCTCCCGATCGCCGCCACCCGGGTCGCCGCTCTCGGTCAGCGCCGGGCCGGGGCTGACCTCGGCTTCGCCGGTGGAGTCGCCGCCGCAGGCGGCCAGGGCCATCGCCGCGCCGACGGCGCCCGCACCGGCCAGCACTACCCGCCGGGTCCGCGCACCGTCGCCAGCACCGGCTCCGGCGCCAGTCCCCGTCGGCATCTGCTCGTCACTCATTCCGCAATCTCCTCGGCTACCGCACCGCCACCCATCCGACCCTACCCGCCGGCCGGCATCACCACCCCGGTCGCGCTCGCGCCCAGCGCCTATCCCCGGTCCCGGTCACTCCAGTGCCCGGGACCGGCGGCGTGGGTCGGTCACCGGGCCTTGACAGCCGCCTTCCGGGGCGTGCGGGTCTTCGCACCGGCCGCGCGGACCTTCGTACCGTTGGCCTTGGCCGCCCGGGAGGTGGCCTGCACCGCGCCCTTCGCCGCACCGTCGAGCTTGAGCACCTGGCGCACAAACTGGCCGGTGTGGCTCTCGGGCACCTCGGCGACCTCCTCCGGGGTACCGGCGGCGAGGACCGTGCCGCCGCGGTGGCCGCCCTCCGGCCCCATGTCGATGATCCAGTCGGCGGTCTTGATCACATCGAGGTTGTGCTCGATGGTGATCACCGTGTTGCCCTTGTCGACCAGCCCCTCCAGCACCATCAGCAGCTTCCGGATGTCCTCGAAGTGGAGACCGGTGGTCGGCTCGTCGAGCACGTAGACCGTCCGCCCGGTAGAACGCTTCTGCAGCTCGGAGGCGAGCTTGACCCGCTGGGCCTCGCCCCCGGAGAGGGTCGGCGCGGGCTGGCCCAGCCGGACGTAGCCGAGCCCCACGTCCACCAGCGTCCTGAGGTGCCGGTGAATGGCCGGAATGGCGGAGAAGAACTCCGCCGCCTCCTCGATCGGCATCTCCAGCACGTCCGAGACGGTCTTGCCCTTGTAGTGCACCTCCAGGGTCTCCCGGTTGTACCGAGCGCCCTTGCAGACCTCACACGGAACGTAGACGTCGGGCAGGAAGTTCATCTCGATCTTCAGCGTGCCGTCGCCGGAGCAGGCCTCGCACCGACCCCCCTTGACGTTGAACGAGAACCGGCCCGGCCCGTACCCCCGGACCTTGGCTTCGACCGTCTCCGCGAACAGCTTGCGAACGTGGTCCCAGACGCCGGTGTAGGTGGCCGGGTTGGACCGCGGGGTACGGCCGATCGGCGACTGGTCCACCCCCACGACCTTGTCCACGTGTTCCAGACCGGCGACCCGGGTGTGCCGGCCCGGCACGAGTCGCGCCCCGTTGATCTGGTTGGCCAGCACCGCGTACAGGATGTCGTTGACCAGGGTCGACTTGCCGGAGCCGCTGACCCCGGTGACGGCGATCAGCTGACCGAGCGGGAACGTCACGGTCAGGTTCCGCAGGTTGTGCTCGCGGGCCCCCTGCACCGTCAGCTCCCGTCCCGGCGTCTGCGGACGGCGCTGCCCCGGCGTCGGGATCTCCTTCCGGCCGGAGAGGTACGCCCCGGTCATCGACTCTGGGTTCTCCAGCAACGCCGGGACCGACCCGCTGTGCACGATCCGGCCGCCGTGCTCACCCGCCCCCGGGCCGATGTCGACGATCCAGTCCGCCGTACGGATGGTGTCCTCGTCGTGCTCGACCACGATCAACGTGTTGCCGAGCCCACGCAGACGCAACAGCGTCTCGATCAGGCGGTGGTTGTCTCGCTGGTGCAGGCCGATCGACGGCTCGTCCAGCACGTAGAGCACGCCGACCAGGCCGGAACCGATCTGGGTGGCCAACCGGATGCGCTGCGCCTCACCCCCGGAGAGGGTGCCGGCCGGTCGGTCCAGGGAGAGGTAGTCCAGCCCGACGTCGAGCAGGAACCGCAGCCGGGCGTTGATCTCCTTGAGAACCCGTTCGGCGATCAGCCGCTGCCGGTCGGTCAACTCGACGCCGGCGAGCAGTTCGGCGCACTCCCCGACGGACATCCCGCACACCTCGGCGATGCTCCGACCGGCGACCGTGACCGCCAACACCTCCGGCTTGAGCCGGGCACCGCCGCAGGCGGCACAGGGAACATCCCGCATGTAGCCCTCGTACTTCTCCCGGGACCACTCCGACTCGGTGTCCGAGTGCCGGCGCTCGATCCACTGCATCACGCCCTCGAAGCCGGTGTAGTACGAGCGTTCCCGGCCGTACTTGTTGCGGTAACGCACGTGCACCTGGTCGTCGGCGCCGTGCAGGATCGTCTTCTGCGCCCGGGCCGGCAACGCCCGCCACGGGGTGTCGAGATCGAAATGCTCCGCCTCGCCCAGCGCATCCAGCAGGCGCAGGAAGTATTCCAGGCTGTGCCCGCTGGACCAGGGCTGGATCGCCCCCTCGCGCAGGCTGCGCTCCGGGTCGGGGATCACCAGCTCCGGGTCGACCTCCTTCTTCGTCCCCAGGCCGGTGCACTCCGGACACGCGCCGTAGGGGGCGTTGAAGGAGAAGACCCGGGGCTCCAGGTCCTCGATCGCGAGCTGGTGGTCGTTGGGGCAGGCCAGGTGCTCCGAGTAGCGGCGCTCCCGATCCGGGTCGTCCTCAGGCAGGTCGACGAAGTCCAGCAGGACCAGACCGCTGGAGAGCCCGAGCGCCGCCTCGACCGAGTCCGTCAGCCGCTGCTTGGCGGACGGCTTCACGGTGAGCCGGTCGATGACCACCTCGATGGTGTGCTTCTCCTGCTTCTTGAGCTTCGGTGGCTCGGTCAGCGGGTGCACCACCCCGTCCACCCGGGCACGGGCGTAGCCCTTCGCCTGAAGCTCGGCGAAGAGGTCCACATATTCGCCCTTACGGCCACGGACGACCGGCGCGAGAACCATGAACCGGGTGCCCTCGGCCATGGCGAGGACCCGGTCAACGATCTGCTGCGGGGTCTGCCGGGAGATCCGCTCGCCACAGACCGGGCAGTGCGGCTGGCCAATCCGGGCGAAGAGCAGGCGCAGGTAGTCGTAGACCTCAGTGATCGTGCCCACGGTCGACCGAGGGTTACGCGAAGTCGACTTCTGGTCGATGGAGACGGCCGGGCTGAGCCCCTCGATGAAGTCCACGTCCGGCTTGTCCATCTGGCCGAGGAACTGCCGCGCGTACGACGACAACGACTCGACGTAGCGCCGCTGCCCTTCCGCGAAGATGGTGTCGAAGGCCAGGCTCGACTTGCCGGAACCGGACAACCCGGTGAACACGATGAGCGCGTCCCGCGGCAGGTCGAGACTGACGTCACGCAAGTTGTGCTCGCGCGCGCCACGGATGATGAGTCGGTCAACCACGGTGCGTGTACTCCCGGGGTGCGGATTGATGGCAGCTGCCGCCCGACGGCCTGCCCGGGAGGTCTGACCCGGATGACGGCCGAGCGGTCGCCTGTGCGGTTGTGGTGCCCGTCGGGCGTTGTGTTCTACCCGTCGCGCGGTGTTCTACCCGTTGGGCGGTGTTCTACCCGTTGAGCGGTGTTCTACCCGTTGAGCGGTGTGTCGCCCACAGGGGCATGGTGGTTACCAGGTGCTGAAGAGCACCGCGGCAAGCCTAGCCCTGAGCTGTGACACTTCCCCTCGCCCGCGCATTCCCCCAGCTCAGCCCGGTCAGCCGCCCACCGCCCGTACCCCCGGGGCTTCCAGCACCGCGCCCCCACCCGGCACCGCCACCAGCGCCCGCCCAGCGGTGGTGTGTCGGCCCTTGCCGTCCAGCCGCCGGATCGTCGGCGTCGGCAGCACCACCGCGCCGGCCAGCGTGTTCACCAGACTCGACCGGCCCGCCCCGGGCGGGCCGAGCAAGCCGAGGGTCCGGCCCGGCACCACCTCCGCGCGCAGCGGATCGAGCCCATCGCCCCGCTTCGCGCTCACCGGCAGCACCGGCACCCCCGGCGCCACCGCCGCGACCTGCCGCGCCACCGCCGCCGAATCGGCCACCAGGTCAGACTTGGTCAGCACCACCAGCGGCCGGGCACCCGACTCGTGGGCGAGCGCGAGCAGGCGCTCGATCCGCCCGAGGTCGGGCTCTGGACGTACCGGCTCGACCACCGCCGCGGCGGTCAGGTTGGCCGCCAGCACCTGCCCGTGGGCGGCCTCGCCGGCGGTCCGGCACATCAACGTGGTACGCCGGGGCAGCACCGCCTCGAGCGTCACCTGCCGGTCGGGCCAGGTAGCGAGCAGCACCCAGTCGCCCACGCACGGCAGGTGCCGCCGATCCCGGGCGGCCGTGGCCAGCAGCGCCCCGCCGAGAGTGGCGCGGAGCGGGCCGGCAGCACCGAGGACGGTGCACACCCCCCGCTCCACCCAGGCCACCCGACCCGGCCGACAGTCGGCGCGCCGCCGTGCGTCGTGTGCCCGGTCGGCGTCCCAGCCCAGGGCGGTCAGGTCGATGGTCATGGGCTCCACTACCTCCTCCGGCCTCCCGGCGTCGGGTTGTCGCCGACCGTAGAGCGCACCGTAGAGCGCCGAAACCGATTTCCCCAGCGACGAGCAGACAGCCCCGACCGCTAGGGTCGAGAAATGACCTCCGATCCACTGCGGCTGACGGGCGAGGTAGACGATGCCACGGCCCGTCTCCTGCGCACCACGGCCGACCTCGACGAGACGAGCATCGCCGCCGCCTCCCTGCTTCCCGGTTGGACCCGGGGGCACGTGTTGGCCCACCTCGCCCGGAACGCCGACGGATTCGTCAACCTGCTCACCGCCGCCCGTACCGGGGACCCCATCCCGATGTACGCGAGCCCGGCCGCCCGTACTGCGGACATCGAGGCCGGCGCCGCCCGCCCACCCGCCGCCCACCGGGACGACCTGCGACGCACCGCGGATCGGTTCGCCGAGGCGGTGGCGGCGATGCCCGCCGAGGCGTGGGGTGCCACCGTCGACACCCGGCGCGGGCCGTGCCCCGCGGCGAGCCTCGTCTGGGGACGGCTGCGGGAAATCGAGGTGCACCACGTAGACCTGGCCATCGGCTACCAGCCCGCCGACTGGCCGGAGGCGTTCGGCCACCGGCTCCTGCGTGAGGTCGCCACCGGCCTGGTCGGTCGCTCCGACGCGCCGCCGATGGTGCTGCGCTGCGACGGCATGGGCCACGAACTGGTGGTCGGCGACCGTACCGCCGCCCCGACGGTGAGCGGCACCGCGCCCGACCTCGCCGCCTGGCTGATCGGCCGCAGCCCCGGGACCCTGCTCACCGTCGCCCCCGACGGCCCCCTACCGAACCCACCCGGATGGATCTGACCAACCCATGACCTACACCGGAGACGTCACCCCCGGCGGCCCGCCAGCCATCCGCGAACTCGACCGGCTCACCATCACCAAGGTGTCGGTCGGACCGATGGACAACAACGCCTACCTGCTGCGCTGCCGGACCACCGGCGTACAGGTCCTGGTGGACGCGGCCAACGAGGCGCCCCGGCTACTCGACCTGATCGGCGATGCCGGCCTCGCCACGGTGGTGACCACCCACCAGCACATGGACCATTGGCTGGCGCTGGAAGAGGTGGTGGCCAAGACCGGCGCCCGACCGCTGGCGCACGCCGAGGACGCGCCCGGGCTGCCGATCACGGTGGAGCCCGTCGCCGACGGTGACCGAATCCCGGTCGGTGACTGCACGCTGGAGGTGATTCACCTGCGCGGGCACACCCCCGGCTCGATCGCCCTGCTCTACCAGGACCGGGTCGGCACCTCGCACCTGTTCACCGGGGACAGCCTCTTCCCGGGCGGAGTGGGCAACACCAAGCAGGATCCGCAGCGCTTCGGCCAGCTCATCGACGATGTTGAGCAACGCCTCTTCGACCGACTACCCGACAACACCTGGTTCTACCCGGGCCACGGCAAGGACTCCACGTTGGGCCGAGAACGCCCCGCCCTGCCCCGGTGGCGAGCCCGGGGCTGGTAGCCGACGCGGCTGGGCGGCGACACGGTCCTGGGGTAGGCCGCCGTCCACCGGGGGTTGCGGCAGCCCCCACGGTGGACTGCCGACGACCGAACGGCGCAGCGCCGAGCACGATCCTGCTGCCCGAGTCGCTGGCATGCTCGTGGCCTCGGGCCAGCTGTGAAGGATGCTACGAGTTCAGGTCGTATCGGCGTTTGTATTCGACATCGGCGTAGATCACGCTCATCATTGGCCTGGCGACCTTTTTGATCGGCATCAGCACGTTGCCGGTGATTCGCGATGCCCCTCCTCAGCTGGGCCGACCGCGGACGAGCGTGTGGCAAGACTTCCACGAAGGACTGCACCATGTACGGACTAGACCATGGCTATCGTCCATGGTCCACGGCACTGTGCAACTGGCGCTGGTGAATGGACCACTGTACGTGCTGCTGCCGCCGGTACTCGGCACCGGAAGTGAACGGATGTACGGTCTGGTGGTGGCCGAAGCCGCTGGCTTATGACCGGGGCCGCTTTCGCCGGTACCCGGGGCCCAGGCCGTCCGGGCTACACGGCGATGCTCTGCCTATTGGCTCAGCTGCCCCAACTCGCGGGTATGGCGTTGGGCGCCTCCGGCCTCCTCATGGTGCCGCTCTCCCCTGTCGCCGGCGCCGGTCTCGGCGGGTTCGCTGTCCTGTGGCTTAGTACGCTGCAGGCCTCAACGCCGAAGGACAAGCTCGGCCGCGTCATGTCGGCCGACTCCTGGCCAACACCGCATTCACGCCCATCGACCCCGCCCTCACCGGGTGGCTCTTCACCATCACGGGTCCCACTGCACTCGCCACCATCGCCGCCGCGGTTCTCGTGCTCTCCGTCGTCGTTGTCCCGCCCATTCCAGGAGTCGCGGATTTGGGTAGCCCAGCGACGACCCACCCGAGGGACGATGCCACCGTCAGCTACCGATCGCCCCTGACAGTCGGCCACGCACTCAGTGCCACCGCATCAGGATGAACGGTGTTGCGTTCACTTTTGCCGGATAATCAGGCGATTCTTCCAGGACCTCAGCAGGTCATCGCAGAAATATCACCCCAAACCGCTATATCGCATAAAACGGAATACGCCCGAAGATCGCCGGGACTATGACCCAATCTTCCCATTAGTGCGACGGGCTGGCGCCCAAATCGAGGAAGACCTAGGATGAGCACCCAAAGGGACTACAAAGGACGCAAAATCAATTCTGAAGGACAAGCCCCTGCCTAACGGGGAACACATCAACCTTTAACAATGTTCATTTAGCGCCCGCTGCAACTCGATTTGGAGAAACGTGATCGGCTTAAAAAGCTCACTGGCGCATAAATCGCCTCGACGCCTTAGCACGTCACCTAGAGGCTTGCTTTTCGGAATAATAATCTTTTCCCTGCTGGTCAGCTTACTGCCAGGCAATCCGGCACGGGCTGACGAAACGTCTCCCCCTAATGTCGATCGGTCGCCGGTAGTGCAGGCGTGGGTGGCCGGTGGTTCTCAGGTCCGCACTGCGGCCGAGCGGGCCTTGATCGGTTCGGATGAGGACATCCAGGCGTTCCTCGATGAGGGTTGGGAACAGGCACAGCGGCTGGACGAGCGTGATGCGCTGGTGTCGGTGATCGCCGAGGCCGGGCCCGCACTGCGAACGGCGGCGCAGCAGGCCCTAGCCGCTGCCGACGATGGTGATACGGATGCGCTGTCCGACTTCCTGAGTGCCGGCTGGCGGCAGCCGTCAGACACCGACGCCCGGTTGCGTGTCAACCAGATGATGGCAACTGGTGGGGATCAGGTGAAGGCCGCCGCGCAGGAAGCGTTGGACTCGCCGGATCCACTGGTATGGCGTGAATTTCTAGATACAGGTTGGCAGTCGCGGTGGCTGATCGACCAACGGATTCGGGTCAACCAAGCGATGGCCGCTGGCGGGCCACAGGTGAAAGCAGCAGCTCAGAAGGCGCTGGATGCCGGCACACCCGAGGCGTTCGAGATGTTCCTGGGCTATGGATGGTCGGTAGCGGCAGCCCAGGATCAGGAGACCGAAACGCTGACGTCCCTGCAGACGCAGGCACAGGCACAGGGTGATTTGGCTGAGCAGGAGACTCAGCGGGCTGAGGAAGAGGCAGCGCGGGCAAAGGAGGCCGCGGAGGCGGCTCGGCGTTCGGCACAGGAGGCCGCCGCGGCGACCGAAGCAGCGCGACAGGACACGGCTGAGGCAGCGGCGCAGGCGAAGCGGGCCGCGGTGGCCGCGCAGAAGGCGGCCTCCGCGGCGAAGGTAGCGGTGCAGGCTGCGGCGTCGGCGAACCGGGCGGCGCGGGCAGCCGCAGCCGCGGCGCAGCGTGCGGCATCGGCGGCCGCGCAGGCGGATCGGGCGGCGACGAAGGCGTACAACGCCGCGGCGCGGGCGGCGACGGATGAGTCGAAGGCCGACGAAGCCCGGGCAACCGCGCAGGAGGCGAGGGACCAAGCCAAGCTGGCGCGGGGGATTGCCGAAATCGCCGACGTGGCGGGTAAGGCTATCCAGGCGAGTTCGGATGCGATGGACGCCCTTGACGGGGCGGTGGAGCAGGCGCTGCTGGCAGCCGCCGCCAGCGACGAGGCAGTCCAGCATGCCAATGCCGCCGGCGCGAACGCCTCGGCCGCGGTGGCGGCGGCCAACCAGGCGCGGGCGGACGCGGACCGGGCGCAGCGCGCGGCGAATGCGGCCCAGAAGTACCTGAACGTGGCGGCGCAGTCGGCCTTCGCTGCGCGGGACGCGGCGATTCGGGCGGCGCAGCATGCGGAAGATGCGGCGGACGCCGCGATCGACGCGGCGAACCATGCCGGTGACGCGGCGACTGCGGCCGAACGCGCTAGCGAGGCCGCCAACGCGGCGACTGCGGCAGCACAGGCAGCGGTGGAAACCGCCAGCCAAGCAATTGAGGTGTATAACGCGGCGCGGGAGGCAGACTCTGAGCGGCTTGCCGTCTTTCAAGACGAGCATGTCGAGGCGGCCCACCAGGCCTCCGCGCTGTATGACGAGGCGCAGGCGGCGGCCACGTGGGACGCGCTGCAGGCTGAGCAACGGGACGCGGAGACCGATCAGCTGATCGCCGAAGCGCTGGACCCGGCAACCGAAACCGCTGCCGCGGTAGCCGCTGCCCGCAGGGTGGCGCTGAACCTCATGCATGCCTCCGGTACCTGGACGCGGCAAGCCGCGCAGGCAGCGCTCGGTGGCAGTGATGCCCAGGCTATGGAGTTCGTTCGGACTGGTATCGCAGCGGCAGCCGGGCAAGACGACCGGCTCGTGGTTGGCGAACTGGCGATCAGCGAAAACGTCTCACTACGGGACGCGGCCCTCGCCGCATTGGAGGGTAGCGACGCCGAGGTTTCTCAGTTCCTTGCTACTCAGGACTACCCCGGGCGCTACGTCCAAGACCGGCTCAAGGTCAACCAGATCATGGCTGCCGCGAAGGACTCCGGCGATACCCACCTAGCGGAGAAGGCACAGGAGGCCCTCAGTAACGGCGATGGGCAGGTACTGCGCACGTTTATCGCGTCCGGACAGTACTCGGCAGCCGCCATCGGCCAGCGGATCCAGGTCAACCAGATCATGGCCAGTCCGGAAAGCGGCCCGGAGGTCAGGGCCGCCGCACAGATTGCCCTCACTGGACCGCCGCCCGGGCTACGCAAGTTCCTCACCGAGGGGCGCTACGCCGCCGCCGAACGGGACCAAAGCGCCGCCGCGCACCTGGCGGTGGTTGCCAGCCTCGTGGAACGGATCAACGAGGTCGCTCAGACCGCGACACAGGATGCAATGAACGCGCAGGCGGTCGCGGCCGAAGCCCGCGACGACGCAGCATCCGCGGCGGACTACGCGAACCAGGCCGCCCAGTCAGCGCAAGCCGCGGCCAGCTATGCCGTGCAGGCGGCGCAGTACGCCGAACAGGCCAGTAAGTCCGTGGTCAAGGCCGAAGCCGCGGTCCAGACCGCCAAGACAGCGGCAACCCAGGCAGTCGGCTCGGCCCGCAGCGCGATCCGCTCTGCTTCCTGGGCGGTTCTATCCCACGAAAGGGCCGTCCAATCTGCCAGGGAGGCGCAAGCCTCCGCGCAAGCTGCATACGACTCCGCCATCGCCGCCGAAAAGAGCGCTAAAGAAGCCGCCAAGGCGGCAGAGGAGGCTCGTAAAGAAGCCCACGAGGCCGTGGGTCTCGAGGTCTCAATATGCACTTTTAAGTACAACAACGCCGGCGATGACTGGGACACGTTCTTTTCCGACGAATCGAATGACGCCGCCGAGACCTGCGTGCGAAACATCATCGTCGATCCGTCCGAACTAACTACTCGGGCGTACATCAACGCCGGGTATTGCGATGTCTATGCCACGGGTAGTGATCCCTACAAAAACTGCATTGCATCGGTACTGTCTCCCACCTTTCTGCGTGACCAGACGCTGACCATCCTCACCGCACTTATCGAAGGCGTTGCTGCGCTCCTAATCCCGATTGCCGCAACTCTGGCGATCGGCTGTATAGCGACGCTCGTTTGCGCTGCGGTAGCTGAAACTCTATTGGCCATAGGTGAGGCCGGATTCAACGTTCAGCAATACATAAACGGTGACCAAGACCTAGCAGAAACCCTGCTAAAACTGAGCACCCTGGCGCTAGAATCTCTAGCCTTCGCCGGAGCCACAAAACTTGTCGAAAGGGGTTTTCAATCGATAAAAGGGCTATACACCATCAGCCGCTCTGCCAAACAGGCTGAGGCGAGCCTGGCGGCGGCCAATATTTCGCGAGGTCGGCTCTGGCTCACGTCGTGCCTGACCAGGAGCAGCTCCTCCGCCACCACGCCCATTCTATTTTCGGGCGGCAGTAGCAATCCCATTTCCGACATCACAGTTGGCAACCGCGCCCTAGCAACCAATCCCGCCACCACCGCGCAGCCCATGACGAACGTCACTGCCTTCCGCACCCACCCTGGTCGGCGAGTGATGCACAACTTGACGGTCGGTGAGACCCGAACATATTATGCTCTGAGTGCTGCGCCCGCCCTAGCGCGCAGCACCAGCTGCTTTGGACTGGACGGCCTCGTCTACATAGGCAGCGATACGTGGCGAACGCCTGCCGGGCTGCACTATGCACCAGGAACGGTGCAGCAACACAGGTTCCTACACGTACTAACACACATGCATCCCAGCACTAACCCCAAAAAGAAGAATCACACCGTCTTCAGTATTTCGGCAGAGGAAGTATTTCCTTTGATTGACGAGGCATGGCTTTCGCGCGATGGATCCATGCTCATAGAAACGCATGGCGAGTACACCCAGTGGGGAATCCCCATGGGCCGTCAAATCGGAACTGCGGGCGAAACTCATCTCTGCCTCGTGGTTAAATACGGCGACGAAGTAGTCACCGCATTCCCGATAATGGATCCAAAAAAGTGCAAAAAAAGTTAGGATCGCCTGGATGGAAAACTCTGAAGGGATCGAATGCCCGGCATGCGGACAGGACTGGCAAACCTGGTACCGGGTTCGCGAGGACGGTCGCATGTTTCTGCTTTGTCCGGAGTGCGATTCGATCTGGCTTCCCGGCGACGACCACCACGCTCTACCGACACGTTTTCTTGACAATTTGTTCGGTCCACAGCCAAAGTTCTTCAACGCATGGGCCCTAATTGAAGAGTGCGACCCACCTCTGCCTGACTAGTCGCATCGCCGGCAGGGATCCGGCAAAGTCGTGACGTTTTCTGGCTTGTAAGGCTTGAAGTAGAAGTACCGTTGTTGGTGGCAGCGAGACGGGCATGACCTGTTCGGAAGATCATCAAGGTTCCTACGCCACGCTGATCGTTCGAACGAGTCATGCCCGCACCGCCATCGTCACTGATCTCATCGGCGTCCTGCGAACCGGCTCTGACCGTTGCCGAGACCGCTGGTGGGCTGCCCCAAGCGCTCGCACTGGCTAGGTCGCCGACGCGCCGCCAGCAACAGCACTCGTCTTGGGCATGACCGCCGGCAACGCCCGTCGAAGGCGATGATCCGTCGACTGCTGCAGGCCATGGACGTGCACCTACTGACCGCAGCGATCCGGGCAGCTGTTGCGTCAGTGCCGGCGAAAACCACGACCTGCTCGCTTCCGAGTCTGCGTTCGCATGCGGGCCGCCCCGATCCCGGCCAACTCCGGCAAGACCACACAGCACCGGCGAAACTGCGGCAGACAGGCAGGCCAACGCCGCGCTCTACCTCATCGTAATCATCCGGCGGCGATGGGGCCCACGCACCCGTGACTACATGCAGCAACGCACCAAGGAAGGCATGTCCAAGAACGAGATCATCCGCTGCCTCAAGCGCTAAATCTCCCACGAACTCTACCAGCTCATCGGCGCAATCGACTCGAACTGGCCACTTGACACATCTATACGAGCATCTTTTGCCGGGGCCCCTGGCATCGCTGGCGAGACCGCCGGCCCACTCACTGACTGTCCACAGGCAACGACGAAGCAGGTCCGAGTTCGTCTATTGACGATGCACTGCAGCTCAGCAAACCGAAACGGGCTGCGCAGGGCGATCAACAGATCCGTAAGGGTGAGCAGCCTCAAGGCTCTAATCGGCGTGGCCGCTGGCAATGAGTGACCAAACGGCCTGAGGCGCCGGACGAGGCTATCGATCCGGCGCCTCAGAAAAAGTGGGATCTGGCGGTCAGGGCTTGACGGTCAGCTGCAGCAAAGTGGTGGGTTCATTGCCAGGCCCACTACCTTGGCCGAACTGGGTACTACCGTCGGGGATGAGGTCCTTCGTGGTTTCTTCTCCACTTTCTGTAATCACCGTTGCGGTACCATTGTGGCCGGTCCCGGCCCGTTGGCCGTCGCCGAAAATCTCGAAGACCGCAGGTATCCGGAGATCCAGCCGACCGACCGGCCCGAGGGCTTTGAAGCAAACTCTCGCCTGGCTAAGTTCCGAGGTCCACACCTCGATCACACCGATGTCGTTCACTGGAGGTGTGTTGCAGTCGGCGAACACGATGTGACCGTCGCCGGAGATAAGTTCCACGTTGTGCTCAGCCAGAATGGCAGCTGCTCCCGGGTAGCTGAAGTCCTCCACGATTGAGCCGCCGTTGCTCTCGGTTGGCATATCCTCGGTTGCGGCGATAGCGACGCCCACCGACGCCACGCCCGCCAGAGCTACACCGATCGTTCCAGCCACAAACATTTTCGATACGACGCGCATGCCGTACCACGTCCTTTCATCAACTGCCGCCATACGGCAGGCAGGGGTATTTGAACTAGTCAGCTGGTGAATCTCGGCATCCCGCGAATTGCGGCCTGCACCAGCAATGGGCGGTGACGCAGAGCTACCAGCGGCGGGTGTTGTCGGGCCAGGAGTTGTGGGGTTGGGCGGAGAGGATGGGGTCCCAGTCGCTGCTGGTGGTGCCGGTCGGGGTGTACGGGGTGATGTCGGTGCCGCTGCCGTTGAAGGGGGAGGTGTCGAGGTAGCCGGTCACCACGCCGTTGGCGTCGCGTCGGTAGTAGAGGCCGCCGCCGGGTGAGAACAGCGAGGTGGCGTCGGCCCAGCCGTTGGTGGCGAGGTCTGCCCGGCTCCAGTCGTTGGCGCCGACCGCGGTGTAGGCGATGAGTGTGCCGTCGGTGTAGGTCGCCAGCAGGCGTCCCTCACCGGTGGCAGCGAGGGTGGGTACGTCGAAGCCACTGCTGACGATCACCGTACGGTCGATCAGGTCGGTGGCCGGGTCCGCGGGTTTGGCCTTGGTCACCGTGTACCGCAGCCACGTGCCGCCGGCCCGGCCGAACAGGGAGCCGTACCCGTCGTAGACCAGCAGGTCATGACTCCAGCCGCCACCGAGACGCTCGGCGGTGCGGGTGAAGGTCAGCGGCTGGGTGCCGGTGATGTCGACCCGGTACAGACTGCCGGTGTCGGTGGTGACCAGCAGGGTGTCCGAGTTCAGGGTTGCCAGCGCCTTCGGCGTGAACCCGAGGGTCTGCGCCGACACGGTGCTGGCCACCTTCGCCCCGGTGACCGGATCCAGCGCGGTGTAGGACAGGCGACCGTCGGAGTTGACCCCGTACACCGACACCAGACCGGTCCACGGCCGCGCCGACAACAGCACCTGGTCCCAGCCGCTGCTGCTCACCGGATCGTTCGGGAAAGACTCGATGTCACTGCCGCTACCATCGAAGGGATTCGCGTCGCGGTAGCGGTCCAACCGGCCGGTCGAGCTCCGCGCGTAGTAGTGGCCGCCACCGGGCGAGAGCAGATGCGTCGGACCCGACCAACCAGTGCTCGCCAGATCGTCTCTCGACCACGCCTCGGCACCGTTACCGTGGATGGTGTACGACAACAGACGGCCGTCGGCGTTGCCCAGGATCCGCCCGGCGCCCGGCGACGTGACAGACGTCAGGCTGAACCCGGTGCCCATCGAGGTGGCCCGGCCGATGTGCTCCACGCTACTCGGCTTCTCGGTGGTCAACGTCCGACGGCGAAGCTCATCCGTGCCCTCGAGGATGCCGTACAGCGACCCGTACCCGTCATAGGCCAGCCGGTCATAGGGAGACCACCCGTTCATGACCCAGCTGGTGGTGAAGGTCAACGGATCTGTACCGGTGACGTCCACCCGGTACATCTTGCCGTCCGTGTCGGTGATCAGGATGGTGTCCTCGTTCAGGGTGGCCATCGCCTTCGGGCTGAACCCGAGGCTGGCCGCCGACTGACGATCCGCCCGCAGATCACCGGTAGCCGAGTCGATCACACTGTAGGTCAGCCGACCGTCGGACAACACACCGAAAATCTGCACGTCAGCGGTCTGCTCACCGACCCACGCCGCGAGGTCGTCAACCCGGGTGGCGGTCGCCCCGTCCCGGGTCTCCGTCTCCCCCAGACAGCCCTTCTGCCACGAGGTGTTACTGACAGCCACCAGCGCGGGCGCACCCTCGACATCCCGGAACACCGGCCCCCCGGCGTCACCCTTGCAGATGGTCGCCCCCGCCGACGCCCCCACCACACCGACGGTGGCCGTGGCGACATCCTGGACGGTGAAAGCGGCGGCGTGCAGACGGTCCGGCACCCACTCCGTAGCGGTGCGGCCGTAACCCGCGACCGTCAACGTCTCGCTGGCCGCCGGAGCCGTGTCAGCAAAACCCACCGGAGTGATATCGGTGACCGGCGCGGACAGACGCGCCAACGCCAGATTCCGCTCCGAATGCGGAACCACCGCCACCACCGCACGCTCCTGACCCGCCGTCCCCGTCAGATCAGTACGGCCAATCAAAGCACGAGTGGGTTTCCCCGGCACCCCCCGAACCACCGGCCCGGTGCCATCACTGAAACAGTTCTTCGCCGTCAGCACCCAATCCTGATCAACCAGGGCACCCGTACACGCCTGCTCATCACCGAACATGACCTTCGCAGTGAACCCGTACCCCCCATCCGGAACCGAATCAGAACCAGCAACAGCCCGAGCCACACCGCCGCCACCCAACAGACCAGCCGCGAGCACCGCCCCCGTCAGGGCCGCACCCCAACGACGAAAACCATGCACTAACAAGAAATCCCCTCACGTAAGAGCCGTGGCGCTATCCGGCGAGAAAGTCCGCCGGCAAAGCCCCTGTCCCGGCACCTAGGCGGCAGTCGCCCAGTCCAACATCATCTACGGCGCCATCATGCCACACCCGGCACACCCTGCACTAAGGACCAATTGGGAGTTGCTTCGCACCGCCCGCCACTATCCTATTAGCACCCTCTACCCCATGACGGCGGGTGATACAGGTGCCAGGACTTCCAGCTGCGGGACTGCTGACCACGTCCCTAACTACCCACGGTCCAGGAGGACGCCGGGGTTGAGTACCCACGATGGATCGAGGGCGGCTTTCGCGGCGCGCAGCGCCAGCGCCACCTGCTCCGGTCGCTGCTGGTCGTACCAGGGCCGGTGGTCGCGGCCGACGGCGTGGTGGTGGGTGATGGTGCCCCCGGAGGCCAGCAGCGCCTCGGAGACGGCGTGCTTGATCTGATCCCACTGGGCCAGGGTGCTACCCCATCGGCCGGCGGCGTAGACGCCGAAGTAGGGAGCCGGCCCGTCCGGGTAGACGTGGGTGAACCGGCAGGTAACCACGCCGGTCGCGCCGACCTCCCGCAGCGCCGCGCCAACCGCGTCAAGCACGGCGGCCCGCATCACCGGATAGCGGTCCCAGGTACAGGCGGTCTCGAAGGTCTCCACAATCATCGACCGAGCCGCAAGGGCATCCCGCTGGTACGGCATCCGCAGGAACGACGACCGCCAGGCATCCGTGGCGCTACTCCCCCGGGACGCCGACACGTCGCGCTCCCGGAGCGGCTCGGGCAGCGTCCCGCCATAGTCACGACACAGTTCGACGGCCCGTTCCAGCGCAGGCCGGACCGGGTGGTCCGCGGACTCGAAGCCCAGCACGAGCACCCCGCCGCCGGTGGCCGCGCCGGCGTTCAGCAACGCCTCCGCCGGGTCGAGCAGCCGGCAGTTGCTCGGGTACAGCCCGGACTGGGCGATCGCCCGGGTCGCCGCCACGGCCGCGTCGTGCTCGTCGAAGTGCACCGCCGCGTCCGCCCGCCACCGTGGCCGGTTCTGCAGCCGAAGCCACGCCTCGGTGATGACGCCGAGCGCGCCCTCCGAGCCGAGGAACAGCCGGTCCGGTGACGGTCCCGCACCGGAGGCCGGCAACCGGCGGGACTGGCTGATGCCGGTCGGGGTGACCACCCGCAGTGCCTCCACCAGGTCGTCGATATGGGTCAGGACCGTCGCGTAGTGCCCGCTCGCCCGCGTCGCCAGCCAACCGCCGACTGTGGAGAACTCGAACGACTGTGGGAAGTGCCGCAGGGTGAGGTGCTGCGGGCGAAGGTGTTCCTCCAGCGCCGGCCCGAACACGCCGGCCTGGACCCGCGCCGCCCGACTGGTCCGGTCGACCTCCCGCACCCGGTCGAGCCGGCCGAGGTCGAGGCTGACCGTTCCGGGATAGTCGTCGTCCACCCGGGGCTCCACGCCGCCGACCACCGAGGAGCCGCCACCGTACGGGACGACCGCCAGGCCGGACCGCGAGCACCAGTCGAGCACGTCGACCACATCCTGTTCGGAGGTGGGGCGGGCGACCAGGTCCGGTGGGTGCCGTACATCGCCGTGCAGGTTCCGGACCACGTCCCGGAAGGCCTTTCCGTGCGCGTGCGCCGCCCGTTCGGCCGGCTCGGCCGAACACACGTGCGCTAGCACCGCCGGCGGAGTGACCCGCGAGGGCGGCAGATCCAACTCGGCCACCGGCGGCGGTTCGTGTGCGGTCAGGTCAACGTCGGGTAGCAGGGTCCGCACCCGGTTGGCCAGCCTCGTGGCCTCCTCGCCGGTAACCGCGTCCTCGACGTAGCCCCAGCCCCACCATGAACGGCGCTTCACCGGCATCCAGTCTCCCCATCGTCACCGAGGTCGATGTACTGGAACCTACTCGGCTGGCGACGTAACCGGAATCCCACTGCCCGGCGCCGCTGACGCGTCAGCCACGGTCGGGCCCGGAACCCTGCTCCTGCGGGGTGGTTGGTGGAGGGCTCGAGCTGGGGTACGGAGCGCGTCGTCCAGCGACTCCGGCGACCACCGACGCCGAGTCACCGCCGACACCACGGTGGCGAGCAGCACACCGACCACCATGGTCACCACCATTGGGCTGGGTGAGCCGGGCAGCAGCCCGGTGATCGACCGGGCTACCGTGCCCATGACCAGATAGAGCCCGGCCCACGCCGCTGCGCCGAGCGCCGCACAGCCCACGAACCGCCGGTACGACATCCGCAATCCACCCGCGACCAGCGGCAGCAACGCGTTGAGAACCGGCAGGAAGGGCGCCAGCAGCACCATCTGGCCGCCGCTGCGGCGCAGGAGGCGCTCCGCCGCCGCCCACCGCTCTTCGCCGATCCAGTCGCCGACCCGCCCGCGCCGCAGCCGGTCGGCGAAGCGACGACCGGCCAGGAAGCTCAGCGACCAGCCGGCCAGGCACCCGGCGACCACCGTGCCGAGCACGGGGAGACCAGCGGTGGGGCCCCGTGCCCCCACCGCCGCGAGGATCGCCACGTCCCCGGGAACCAACACACCCAGGAGCGGCACCGCATCGAAGATCATCACCAACCCGAGCGCCCCCAACAGCAGGAGGGTGGGAAGCTCTCCGATCTGGGCCAGCCAATCCATGCCCGACACGCTAGGGCCAAGCCGCATCCCTGGACATCCGGAGTAGCCCCCAGCCGCCCCTGACTTCCCCTTCAGGGGCGGCTGGGGGCTTCGGTCAGGCTGGCCGCAGCACCTGCACCCGCCGCACCGGGGAGTCGGCGGTCGGTTCGGTGGTCGGCACCTCATGCTCGGCGACGACCACCAGCCCGTGGGCCGGCACGTGCCCGCGGCCCGGCTCGCCGACCAGCACGTCGATGCCGGCGGATGCGGCACGGCGGAGAAACGGCAGCATCCGTGCCGCCGTCGCCCGGTCGTACAGAACATCGCCGGCGACCAGCAGGTCCAACTCGGCGGGTGTACCGTCCAGCAGGTCCCGGTCGGTGGCCGCGATCCGCACGCCGTTGGCCCGCGCGTTGACCGTGACGGCGGCGACCGAGTAAGGGTCGGTGTCGGCGGCCAGGACGTGCGCCGCGCCGGCCAGCGCGGCCGCGACCGCGACCACGCCCGAGCCGGCAGCCAGATCGAGTACCCGGCGACCCGTCACCAGGTCGGGGTGGTCGAGCAGGTGCCGGGCGAGGGCCTGACCGCCCGGCCACACCGACGCCCAGTACGGCGGGGGCAGGGCGTGCCCGGCTCGGGCCTCCATCCGCGCCCACCAGACGATCGGATCCTCGGCCAGGTGCAGGCGCAGACCGGGCACGAACGGCACGGGTAGCAGCCGCAGCCGGTCCAGGCCGTGACCGGGCGCAGCGATCTCCCGTTCCAGATCGACCAGCGCGGTCGTGGCTACGCCCATCGGGGCAGCATGCCCCAGTCTGGTAGGCCACCGTGCGGTGTTCGGCAGGTCCGCCCCGGACTGGTCATTTCGTTGCCTACGGCACTTCGTCCAGCGAATCGGCGCGCGGCCGGCTACTGTCAGGAAGGTACCGGGCGATCATCGGCCGCCGGCTGAGGTTGCCCGCTTGGAACAGGGAGAGATGCATGGCAACCGGCACCGTCAAGTGGTTCAACGCAGAAAAGGGCTTCGGCTTCATCGAGCAGGATGGCGGGGGGCCGGACGTCTTCGTCCACTACTCGTCGATCTCGATGAGCGGTTACCGGGAGCTGAGCGAGGGCCAGAAGGTTGACTTCGATGTGACCCAGGGCCAGAAGGGCCCGCAGGCGGATAACGTCCGCCCGATGTGACCCGCGGCGGTGACGGCGGCCGGTGGTTCGGTCGCCGTCACCGCCGGATGCTCCGGAGAGCCCGTACTCCGCGAAATCGGATGCCCTTCCGCCAACCGGTCATCTCGGACCGAGGGCGATCGGTGTGTCCGTACGTCGCCGCAGGCCGGACTGCCTGCCCGCCGGCGCTGGTCTTGGGTAGCTTCCATCTTGGGTGGGCCCACCGGCGGTGGGCCCACCCAAGACCCTGGTCAGGAGATGGTGGCGTTGGTTCCGAGGTGGAGACTGTTGTCGGGCAGGCCGACGGTGTAGGTGCTGAAGATACGGCGGTTCGGGTCTACCTGGGTAGGGTCGCTCTGCCAGGTTCCGGAGGTGTCTCGGCTACGGTGCCAGACACCGCTGCCGTCAACGGTGACGCCAAGGTGCAGGGTGCCGTCCTGGAGTCCAGCCGCTGAGACTCCGGTGACCGCCGGGTTGGTGTCGATGTGGGCGGCGCTGCTGCTCGAGCCGACTCGGTGCCATACCCCGCTGCCGGATACGGCGGTAAGGATGTGCAGGCTGCCGTCGGGTAGGGCGGCCGACGCGATCGCGATGATCGACTCGTTGGTGTCGAAACGGGTGGCGGTGGAGGCCCAGTTTCCATCAGTGTCACGTTCGCGGTCCCACGCTCCACTACCGGGCACGACGACCTGTAGGTGCAGGGTCCCGTCGGGCATTGCGGCTGCGGCGAGGGCGGTGATGTCCGGGTTCGCGTCAACCTGCGTGGCGTTCGGGGCCCAGGTCCCGTCGGCAGCGCGGACTCGTTCCCACACACCGCTGCCGGGGGCCACCACGAAGACGTGCAGCGTGCCGTCAGGCAGCCCGGCCGCGGCCACCGCCGAGATCGCGCCGTTACCGTCGACCCGCGTCGCTTCACTCTGCCACGCCTCACGATGCCACAGCCCGCTACCCGGCACGATCGTGAACAGATGCATACCCCCGTCGGGCAGTGACGCCGCCGCTATCCCGGAGATCGCGGTATCCGCATCCACCCGCGTCGTACCAGAGGCCCACGCCCCGTCCGCGGCACGCGCGCGGTTGTACACCGGGCCATGCGGACGTGTATCGGTGGTGGCGGGGTTGCTGGCGGCGGGGATGTCGGCGCAGCCGCCGTAGCGGAGACCGGAGCGCAGTTCGGTGTTGGTATGACTGCTGTAAATACTCCAGGTGGAACCACTGGTGCAGTCGCGACGGTAGAGGATGAGGTCGGTGGCGTTGTCGCCATTGTAGTCGCCGGGCGCGGGAATATCCCTACAACCGCCGTACTTGAACCCATCCTTGAGGTGAGTGTTAGTACGAGGACTGTAAATGCTCCACGTCGATCCTACGGCGCAGTCACGACGGAACAAGGCCAGGTCAGTGGTGTCGTCACCATCGTAGTCACCCGGCGCGGGAATATCCTCACAACCACCATAACGGTGCCCAGCGAAGATCTGGTCACCAGTAGCACCACTCTGAACCCACCAGGTGGAACCACTGACACAATCACGACGGAACAAAGCAAGATCAGTGGTGCCGTCACCATCGTAATCACCCGGCGCGGGAATATCCTCACAACCACCATAACGGTGCCCAGCGAAGATCTGGTCACCAGTAGCACCACTCTGAACCCACCAGGTGGAACCACTGACACAATCACGACGGAACAAAGCAAGATCAGTGGTGCCGTCACCATCGTAATCACCCGGCACGGGAATATCCTCACAACCACCATAACGGTGCCCAGCGAAGATCTGGTCACCAGTAGCACCACTCTGAACCCACCAGGTGGAACCACTGACACAATCACGACGGAACAAAGCAAGATCAGTGGTGCCGTCACCATCGTAATCACCCGGCACGGGGATGTCGCTACAGCCGCCGTAGCGATGGTCGGCGAAGATGCTGGCGCCGGAGGCCGCGGACTGGGTCCACCAGGCCGATCCGTCCGCCGGGTCCGGCCGGTACAGCGCGAGGTCACTGCGCCCGTCGGCGTCGTAGTCGCTCAGGGCCAGGCTCTGGGCGCCCCGGCTGCTTCCGACCTGCTGGTCGCTTTCCACCCGCTGCGAGTTGTCGGTGCTGGTCCAACCCGGCGCGTTGCAGGTGTTCCACAGCATCCAGTCTGTCAGGTCATCGACCCGGGTTCCGGTCGCGCCGTCCTGAGTGGCGTCCTCCCCCAAGCAGCCCTTCTGCCAGGACGTGTTGTTGAGCGCTACCAGTTGCGGGCTACCGTCGTTCTCCCGGAATGCGGGGCCACCCGCGTCGCCCTTGCAGATCGTCGCGCCATCTGTGGCACCCACGACCTCAATAAGTGAATTGTTGACGTTGTGGACGGTGAATGAGGCGGCGTGCAACTGGTCCGGCACCCACTCTGTCGCGGTTCGGCCATATCCCGAGACCGTGAGCGTCTCAGGGGCGGCCGGCGTGGTGGCGATCGGAACGGTCGGGACCTCGGACACCCGCACGGGGAGTTGGACAAGGGCAAGATTTCGGTCCGGGTGCGGAATGACCGAGATCGCCGAAACCTCGTAGCCGTCCGCCTCCGTGAGGTCAGCGCGTCCGACCACGACAGTGGTCGGACGGGTTGGGGGTCCGGCGACAACCGGCGCGTTCCCCTCGGCGAAGCAGCTCTTCGCCGTCACCACCCAACTTTGTTCTATCAGGGCGCCGGAACAGGCATGCACCTGACCGAAATTCACTTTAGCGGTGAAGGAGTAGGTGCCGTCCGGTACCGGCGTGGCCCCGGCGACGGCGCCAGCCGGGCCACCGCTCAGCACACTGGCCACCAGTGTGATTCCAAGTGCCGCCCCACCCCAGCGACGCAGGCTGTGTCGTGACAAGAAATCCTCCATGAGATCCACGAGTGCACATTTACAAGATCGGATCGGATCTTATCAGAGGGTATTTAATGTTCTGTCAGGCTCGAGTCAACCTCGGGGACCTGATCTACCTCAAAATTCGCGCAGATTAACCCAATAACCACCGAAATCAGGGCCACGTCTAGCCGCGACGGGATGGCGTCGCCGCCTCGGACCAAACGGAAGCCAGGCCTTAAGCCTCAGAAGGCTACGGATCAAACGTATTCAAAATAGTGCTATCTCGTCCGGATCACCACAGAAGCCGTCGGGCTACGTCCAGGGAAGTGGTGTACGACCTGCCTCATTAGGCCGAACCAGTCAGGGCAGGAGCAAGACCACTGACGGATCGAAGCTAAACTGACCCCGAGCGCGCCAAAACACCCGCCAGAATTCGGGCCGAATCGCAACTTCGACAACGTGGCATCCGGGAAGTCTTGACCCTCGACACCCCACCGCACCTATCGTAGGAGACCTCTTGTCACCACATCACCGACGTCGTTGGAGCGCAGCGCTACTCGGAAGTACGCTGGTCGCCGGTTTGTTGGGCGGCGGCTCAGCCGCTGCGGTCGCCGAGAGTAACCCGGTCCCAGACGACGCATACGGCTTCACCGCAAAATCACTTTTGGGGATAGCTACGCCTGCAGCGGCGCCCTGATAGCGCCGAATTGGGTGGTGACAGCAAAGAGCTGTTTCGCCGAGGGAAGCGCGCCCGTGGTCGCCGGGACACCAGCCAAACCAACGACCGTCGTGGTCGGTCGTACCGACCTTACGGAGCCTACCGGCTACGAAACCCCGGCGATCTCGATCATCCCGCACCCGGACCGTAACCTTGCCCTCGTTCGGCTTTCCCGACGGATGGTCGGAATCCCGGCTATTCCGATCGCTGCCACTGAGCCGGCTGCCGCCGAGACACTCACCGTCTCCGGATATGGCCGGACCGCCACAGAGTGGGTACCAAACCGGCTGCACGCCGCCTCATTCACCGTCCAGGATGTCAACCCCAAAGTCATAAGCATCGTGGGCGCCACGGCTGGCGCGACGATCTGTGAGGGTGACGCGGGGGTCCGGTATTCCGAGATAGCGGCGGCGACCCGCATCTCGTGGCGATCAACAACACGTCCTGGCAGAAGGGATGCCTGCCCAAGACAGCACCCCAGGACGGCGCGACTGGTACCCGGGTTGACGACCTGGCGGACTGGATCCAGCAGAACACCCCGTCCGCCTGCAACGCAGCGGGCTGGGCCACAACCGACAACCAGCCGAGCCAAGTGGTCCAGCTCGGGGACTACAGCGGTGACTGCACAACTGACTTATTCGGCCAGAATCCCGCTGGGACGTTGCGGGGCTGGGACGGCACCGGCGACTTGTCGGCAGACAACCGGCTATTCGTTGGACCAGGCGTCGCGGTGGGCAGCGGCTGGACCACCTCAGCATTCCCCCGGCTTTTCTAGGGCAGCGGTGGGCGGCCCTGCCAGGAACTGGTCGGCCGCCCACCTGAGGTCCTGGCGTACGACTCACTCGAAACATCCCGCGCAATGGGCAGGACCAACGCCGACGGGTGCTGCGGATCGTGCAGGATCTCCCGCCATCCGGCTTGCAGGGCGGTGGCGGTGCCGAGCGGCTCACCGGTGCCGGGGTTGCGCGCGTATCGGGGATGAGCCCCACCGCAGACCTGCACCCGCAGTCGGTGACCGGCGGCGAACCGGTGGGCCACTGGCCACAACGGCACCGCGACGCGGACTGCGCCCGTCGGGTTGGCCGCGAAGGCGGGTGGGCTGACCCGGACCAGCCCGTCGCAGATGTTCCAGGAGCGGCCCCGACGGTCCACGTCGCAGAGCCGCACGAAGACATCGAGGTACGGCAGCTCGCTTCGGACGAAGACCTCCGCCTCGACCGGTCCGATGACCTCCACCGCTGCCGGAAGCGCGGCGCTGGTCCAGGTCAGCACGTCGGGGCGGGCCTCGACGTGCCGGTTGTCGACCGGGCCGGCCTGCTGGGCCACCAGCAGTGGACCCCCCACCGACGGGGTGGGATCACCCGGGTCATACCAGAAGCCATCCGGGGCCGAGGCCGGAGACGGCGCGGGGCGCAACCCGCCGCGCGGGTGCAGGTACCAGGGGGTTGGCGTGGCGGGGGGCGGCCAGTCCGGCAGCTCCCGCCAACCGCCGCCGGACCCGCCGACGTGCACGCGGACCGGGGCACGAGCTCGCCCCGGGTACCCACCCAGGTGTTCGTCGAGCCAATCCAGCCCGTCACGGAGCGCCGCGGCGAAGAGCCCCGGGCTGCCGTGCGTCCACGGCCCGACGATGAGCCGGGGCACGGCACCGGCGTCCCGCAGGGCCGCGAAGTCGCGCAGCTGGGCGGGGAGAAAGATGTCGTGCCAGCCACCGATCATGGCTACCGGGGCGTGCACCTCGGCGAGCCGGTCGCCGAAGACCCGGGCCTGCCAGTAGGCCGCGTCGGGGGTGTGGTGGCGCAACCACTCCTGGAAGAAGGGCACGGTCATTCCGGTAGCCACTCGATCCGCCTCGGCCAATGGCAGGTGGGACAGGCCGGCGGCAAGCCGGGGCTGGCCACGCCGGAGTTCCCACTGCCGGGCGAGCCACCCGACGGTCTGCGCCTGGAGCAGTTCGACCCAGGTGAGCACGGTGTCCAGGGCGAAGGACTCACCCGGATACATCGAGTCGCGGGTGCCGGAGGCGGTTACCACCGCAACCATCGCCCGGAGATCAGCCGCGGCGTCGGCGGCGACAGCCCACTGGACGAAGCCCTGGTAGCTGGCCCCGAACATGCCGAACGTGCCGTTCCACCAGGGCTGTCGGCGGAGCCAGTCGAGGGTGTCGAGGCCGTCATCGCGCTCGTGTACCAGCGGGTCGAACTGGCCGCCGGAGCCACCGGTGCCCCGGCAGGACTGGATCACCACGTGATAGCCCCGCTCGCCGATGAGCCGGCCGAGCAGCCGCATCGGCCCACCCCGCCCGTACGGGGTGCGGATCAGCACCGTGGGCGCGGTCGTGCGGTCCGGGGCGTGGTGGTCGGTGCGCAGCGACACGCCGTCGCGAACCCGGACCGGGATGTCTCGGGTCAGCCTGACCCGGTGGGTACGCCGGGGCGGCAGGTGCAACACGGCGGCAGCCACCCGGGTTGCCAGCGCCGCGAGCACGGCCTCAGCCGTTCGCGCGGCGCGGCTCGGGGCGGGCGGCCCGGACCGCGTCTCGGTGTTCACGGAGCGTGGCCCGGACGGCCGTGACGAAGCGGTGGACGGTCTCCAACTCGTCGTCGGTGAAGCCAAGCATCACCGCGTCGGTACGGTGGCCGAGCGGCCGGAAGAACTCCCTCGCCACCTCGGCGCCACGGTCGGCGTAGTGCACCAGGACCTTGCGTCGGTCGGTGGAGGTGCGGTCGCGGCGGACGTGGCCGGCGCGTTCCAGCCGGTCGAGGAGCGCGGTGACCGACCCGGAGGAGAGGTCGAGGTGTTCGCCGAGGCGACCTGGGGTGATCGGGTCGCCGTGTAGTTCGGCGTCCATGACGGCGATCAGGGCCTGCAGGTCGGTGGCACCCAATCCGTGCAGGTGAGCGAAGGCGTGGCCGACGTGTTGGGCGTCCACCGCGTACCGCCGGAGTTCGTTGGTGATCTCCGCGATCAGGTGCTCGCGCCGGGTGTCGCGTCGCCGGTACATGCCGTGACCTGCCACGTCCCGATTTTCTCCTCGCCCTGGGGTTGTGGTTGCAGCATAACCGAGAGACCGATAATCTCGTTTATCGAGATACTTGGCAATCATGTAATCCCGGTGTGAGTCACCGAGCCGTCATCCCATCGAGCCGCGAGGAACCGATGTCCGTCTTCACCCACGTAGCCCGGGGCAGGTGGGCCGCGTGGCTCACCGTGGTCGCCACGATCGTCCTCGGCGCCGCCGTCTTCGGGCTGCCAAAGCCCGACAACCCCGCTCCCGTCTCCGCCACCGGGCTCTCCGACCAGTGGCAGTCCACCCAGGTCGAACGGCTCCAGGAACAGCTGCCCGCCAACGATGTCCAACCGGCTCTCGTCGTCGTCAGCCGCACCGACGGCGGTACGCTCACCACCGCCGACCGGGAGACCGTCACCGGGCAGATCAGCGAACTACGCCGGTTCGCGGTCAATGGGCAGGTGCCACCACCGCAGATCGCCCCGGACGGCTCGGTCGCCCTGATCGCCGTGCCGCTGTCCATCGAGGGGCAGGAGCAGACCGTCGAGACCGTCGACGAGCTACGGGCCGCCCTGGCCGGCACTCCGGCAGCCCTCACCGTCGAGGTCACCGGGGCACCGGCCTTCACCACCGATCTGACCCGGGTCTTCGAGGGCGCGGACAGCACCCTGCTGGCGGTAACCGCCGCGGTGGTGGCGCTGCTGCTGCTGATCACCTACCGCAGCCCGGTCCTCTGGATGGTGCCGCTGGCGGTCGTCGCCGCCACCGAGCAGCTCACCCTGCGTGCCGTCGAGACGATTGTTCCGGCGGTCGGGATCAACCTGCAGTCGGGAGCCGTCACCGGCATCGCCAGCGTCCTCGTCTTCGGTGCCGCCACCAACTACGCGCTGCTGCTGATCGCCCGCTACCGGGAGGAGCTGCGCCGCGAAGCGGACCGCTTCGCGGCGATGCGGACCGCGGTGCGCCGCACCGCGGAACCCATCCTGGCCAGCGGCTCCACCGTCGTCCTCGGCGTTCTCACCCTGCTGCTCTCGGAGCAGGAGAACAACCGGGCGCTCGCCGTGGCCTGCGCCACCGGCGTCGTGCTCGCCATGCTCTCCGCGCTCTTCGTACTCCCGGCCGCCCTGGTGATTTTCGGCCGTGGCCTGTTCTGGCCGTTCGTCCCGCGCCTCGGCAGCGCGGTCACCGAAGGACGCCTGTGGGGTCGGCTCGGTACCGTGGTCCTGCGCCGCCCGGCCTCCGTCGCGGTCCTGGCGACGCTCCTGCTGGCCGGGCTGGCCCTCGGCGGCCTCGGCATCCGGACCGGACTGTCGGAGACCGAGCAGTTCCGGGTCGAACCGGAGGCGGTCGCCGGAGCCGAGACCCTGGCGACGGCGTTCCCCGCCGGGACCACCCAGCCGGTCGCGGTGCTCACCACTCCGACCGCCGTCGACGCGGTCACCGCGGCCGCCGCAACCGTGCCCGGCGTCGCCTCAGCCCGACCGGGTAGCACCGGCACCACCGTCGCCCAGGTCGACGTGGTGCTGACCGCCGAGCCCGGCACCGCCGCCTCCGACCAGACGGTACGGGAGCTGCGCAGGGCGGTCGTCGCGGTGCCCGACTCCGCCCCACCCGCGGTTGACGGCGCCGGACCCTTCGAAGGAGCCCTGGTCGGCGGGGACGTCGCCGCCGGCTACGACACCGCCGAGGCCAACACGATGGACCTGCGACTGATCCTGCCGATCATCCTGCTGTTGGTCGCCGCCGTCCTGGCACTGCTGCTGCGCGGCCTGCTAGCCCCGGTGCTGCTGGTACTCAGCGTAATCGCGTCGTTCTTCGCCAGTCTCGGGGCGGCGTGGCTGCTCTTCGACCACGTCCTGGACTTCCCCGCGCTGGACAGCGGCGTGCTCCTGCTCGCGTTCGTGTTCCTCGTCGCCCTCGGGGTGGACTACAACATCTTCCTGGTCACCCGGGCCCGGGAGGACGCCCGCCACACCGGGACCCGCGACGGGATGCTCTCGGCCCTCCGGGTTACCGGCGGCGTCATCACCAGCGCTGGAGTGCTACTGGCCGCGGTCTTCGCCGTCCTCGGCGTGCTCCCGCTGATCCTGCTCACCCAGATCGGAGTCATCGTCTGCATCGGTGTCCTGCTCGACACCCTGCTCGTCCGGACGGTGCTGGTCCCCGCCCTCGTGTTCCTGCTCGGCGACCGGTTCTGGTGGCCCGGCCGCCCGCCGGCCGTGGCCCACGGAGGAGCCTCGGCCATACCGGCGCCGGTCCCCGCCCACGACTGATAGCCCTCGTCTCGGGCGTCACGGCACCGGCGTGGCGCCCGAGACGTCAGTAGCCGAGACACACGCACTCGGTCATCAGAGCGCGGACGTTACCCACATACCGTGGATTCGGGATGGTGATCGGGCTCCCCTCGCTCGCCACCGCGGCGTGGCCGTAGTTGTAACTGGCGATCACCGCGTTGAGCAGGCACGAGTTCAGCTCCGCCGAGCACAGCGCGGCGTCCAGCCGGTAGTCGCCGTCGAAGTACAGGTCGCCGATGTACTTGGTCAGCCAGGCCAGGTAGTTCGCGCCGAGATAGGCGTTGTCGCGGTGGTCCCACACGTCGTAGCTCTGCCCAAACCGTTGGTTCATCCAGTCGGCGGTCGCGGGCATCACCTGCATCAACCCGATGCCGCCGTCACAGGCGACGATCGTGGACTGCCAGCCGCTCTCCTGCCACGCGGTCGCCTTCACCAGGGCCGACGGGATCCGAATGTCGGGTGCTGAGGTCGGCCAATACGTCTTCGCTGCGGCGTTGGCAAGTGCCGCCTTCACCTGAGCGCGGGAAGCCGGCGTGCCCTCGTGGCGGGGTGGGCAGTCCGTTGGTCCCGGCTTCGGCGGCGGAGGTGGAGCCTGCGTCTCCTGTGCGGGCTTCGCCGCCGCTGGAGACGGCGTGGCGGCGGTGGGCTTCGATGTCGGCCGAACGCTGGGGGAGGCGCTACGGCTCGGCGCGTCACCCAGCTCCGCCCGCGCGGAGGGGGTGCCCGTCGCAGTCGGCGACGCTTCCGTGGTGCTGGTCTCCGCCATCGGTTCGGCCTTCCCCTGGACCCGCTCCCCCGCACACCCCACGGTGAGCAGCACCACAGCGAGCGCTCCCACGCCGATCCGGAGCACCTTCATGTTTCCCCCTCCGACCGACGCAAGATAGCAGTTGTCGATGCCTACCCGCCGTCCCACTACCCGCCGGAGACACTCTGCGGCGGGCGCGGGTAGGGCTCGGTCGCCGCCGGCGAGTCGACGGCGTCCGCAGCCATACCGACCGCCCGGTCCCGGGTCAACCACGCCACCATGAACACGGCCGTCCACGCCACCCCCAGTAGCACCGCGGAGAGAGCGCTGCTGGCGGTGCTCAGGCCGAGGTACAGCCGGGCGCCACCGACCCCCACCACCCCAACGGCAGCGCCGGTCCACGCGGCGACCGCCACCGGCCAACGGGCGCCCCGGGACAGCAGCCACGCGAGGGTGCACAGACTGGCAGCGACCACAGCGGTCTGGTTCGGGAACAACACCGGCGGGCCGGAGCGGTCGGGTCGAACCACGTCGACGGCGACCGCCAGCACCACCAACGGCACGCACGCGCCGACGGTGCCCACCACACTGAGTAGGTCAGCCTGCCAGGGCCGCTGCCGCCAGGCCACCCCCGCCGCCACCACCGACACGAACAGGATCACCACCGGGCCGCGCAGCGCCGAAACCGCGGCCAGCGCCACGTCCACCGCCTCCGGCGTACGGCGCGCGGCGAACCAGTCGGCGACGGTGCTGTCCACCAGCGACAACCCGCTGCGCCGGACCACCGCGCCGAACCCCCAGGCGACGGCGAGCCCCGCCAGGAACAGCAGCAGCAGGCCGGCAACCAGGTTCAGCAACAACGTCCACCCCGGGCCGAGAGCACGGGTGAGCAGGCCGAAGAGCGCCCCGTACCGGCGGGACAGCCCCCGCACCGGGGGCAGCGCGCCGGCCCGGG
Organism: Salinispora tropica CNB-440; assembly: GCF_000016425.1. Taxonomy (GTDB): domain Bacteria; phylum Actinomycetota; class Actinomycetes; order Mycobacteriales; family Micromonosporaceae; genus Micromonospora; species Micromonospora tropica. The sequence goes on from NC_009380.1 coordinate 3,592,850, forward strand.
ACAGCAGTGCCCGTACCGGATCCGGGTTCCGACCCAGCCAGCGCCCGGCCAGCAGCACCGCCAGCACCGCTCCCAGCAGCACCAGGACCGCGCCCGTGGCCCGGCCGAGCAGGTGCGAGACCGTCTCGTACGACTCGCCGGCCAGGTTTCCGACGATCACCGAGCCACCCACCCAGGTCACCACCCCACCCAGGTTCCAGGGAGCGAACCGTCGGTACGGCATCTGCCCCGCCCCGGCCAGCCGGGGCACCAGAGTCCGGGCGAAGGCCACCCAGCGAGCGGTGAAGACTCCCCGCCCCCCCAGTTTTCCGAGCATCGCGTCCGCGCGGCGCCACCGGTGTGGCCCGATGTGGGCGCCGAACCGGCTGGCGCGCAGCCGGGGCCCGTACCGGCGACCGGCCCGGAAGGCCACCGCGTCTCCCAGCACACCCGCGGCGATCATCACCAGCAGCGCCGGCCCCAGCGGTAGAGTTCCGGTGTAGGTGAGGAATCCGACCAGGAGCAGGGTGGCTTCCCCGGGCATCAACAACCCGAAGATAAGCGCCGTCTCCGCGGCCACGATCAACGCCGCGACCAGCAGGATCAGCCCCGGTGGCAGTTCCTGCATCCGGCTCAGCAGCTCATACACCCGTGCCCCTGGTCACGAAGGCAAGCTTGCCAGCGGCCGATCGCAACTTACAGGCGTTTCGGTCGAGATCCGGGATACCCCGGGGATGACCCGGGATGACCCCGACGCCGCCCCGGATCGGCGCAGGCGGAAGGATGGAGGCATGCAGCTTCGCACCGACCTCCGCAACGTCGCCATCATCGCCCACGTCGACCACGGCAAGACCACCCTGGTTGACGCCATGTTGCGGCAGGCTGGCGCCTACGGCGCCCGGGGCGAGGTGACCGAGCGGGTGATGGACTCGATGGATCTCGAACGCGAGAAGGGCATCACTATTCTCGCGAAGAACACCGGCGTGCGGTACGTGCCGGCCGACGGCTCCGACCCGGTGACGATCAACATCATCGACACCCCGGGGCACGCCGACTTCGGCGGTGAGGTGGAGCGCGGCCTCACCATGGTCGACGGGGTCGTGCTCCTGGTGGATGCCAGCGAGGGCCCGCTGCCCCAGACCCGGTTCGTGCTTCGCAAGGCCCTCCGGGCACGGATGCCGATCATCCTGGTCATCAACAAGGTGGACCGACCCGACGCCCGGATCAAGGAGGTCGTGGACGACACCTACGAGCTCTTCCTCGATCTGGACGCCGACGATGAACAGATCGACTTCCCGATCGTGTACGCCTGCGCCCGCGACGGAATCGCCTCCCTCACCCAGCCCGCCGACGGCGCTGTTCCGCAGGACAGCCACAACCTCGAACCGTTGTTCCGCATCCTGCTCGACACCATCCCGCCGCCCACGTACGACGAGCAGGCCCCGCTCCAGGCGCACGTCACCAACCTGGACGCCTCACCGTTCCTCGGCCGGCTCGCCCTCTGCCGGGTCCGGCAGGGCACGATCGCCAAGGGCCAGACCGTTGCCTGGTGCCGCACCGACGGGAGCAGCCAGCGGGTGCGGATCTCCGAGCTGCTGATGACCGAGGGCCTGGAGAGCAAACCGGCCGACTCCGCCGGTCCGGGTGACATCATCGCCGTCGCCGGTATCCCGGAGATCATGATCGGGGAGACGCTCGCCGACGCGGAGGACCCACGGCCGCTGCCGCTGATCACCGTTGACGAGCCGGCCATCTCGATGACCATCGGCACCAACACCTCACCCCTGGTCGGCCGAGCCAAGGGCGCCAAGGTCACCGCGCGGATGGTCAAGGACCGGCTGGACCGGGAGCTGATCGGCAACGTCTCGCTCCGGGTCCTGCCGACCGAACGGCCCGACGCCTGGGAGGTACAGGGCCGCGGCGAGCTGGCCCTGGCCATCCTGGTCGAGCAGATGCGCCGCGAATCCTACGAGTTGACCGTCGGCAAGCCGCAGGTCGTCACCAAGGAGATCGACGGGAAGACCTGTGAGCCGGTGGAGCGGTTGACCATCGACGCCCCGGAGGAGCACCTGGGAGCGATCACCCAGCTGCTGGCCACCCGGAAGGGCCGGATGGAGCAGTTGGTCAACCACGGCACCGGTTGGATCCGGATGGAGTGGCTGGTCCCGGCGCGTGGTCTGATCGGATTCCGCACCCAGTTCCTCACCGAGACCCGGGGCACCGGCATCCTGCACCACGTCTTCGAGTCGTACGAGCCCTGGTTCGGCGAGCTGCGGACCCGCAACAACGGCTCGCTGGTTGCCGACCGGTCCGGCACCGCCACCTCGTTCGCGATGATGAACCTGCAGGAACGCGGCACCCTCTTCGTCGAACCGAGCACCGAGGTGTACGAGGGCATGATCGTCGGGGAGAACTCCCGCTCCGACGACATGGATGTCAACATCACCAAGGAGAAGAAGCTCACCAACATGCGCTCGTCGACCGCCGACGAGACGGAGAAGCTGATCCCGCCCCGCAAACTCTCCCTGGAGCAGGCCCTGGAGTTCTGCCGTGAGGACGAGTGCGTTGAGGTGACCCCAGCCGCGGTGCGGATCCGCAAGGTACTGCTCGACCAGACGCAGCGGGCTCGGGCGACGGCCCGCCGCAAGCACGCCAACTGAGGCTACGCCGGGGCGCCGACACCGCGAGATGCGCGGAGGGCGCCCCGGCGTACCAGCTACCCTCGGTGGGTGATCTTCGTCGGTCTCGACGCGCACCTCGACCGGGTGCCCGGCACCGTCTCGGCCTACCTGGCCCGCCTCGACGCCACCGCCCCCACCTGGATCCGGCACCCGGCCACCACCCACTATGCGGCCAGCACGATGAAGGTGGCGGTGCTGGTGGCGCTGTACCGCGCTCTGGAGGCCGGGCGCCTCGCTTCGGACACCGCCGTACCGGTGCGCAACGAGTTCGACTCGGCCCAGCCCGGCGCGGCCCGGTTCGGCTGCACCCGCCCCGTCCACAACGACGACGACGTCTGGGACCGGCTCGGCGGCACCGCCCCGCTACGCTGGCTGGCCGAACGCATGATTGTCCGATCCAGCAACCTCGCCACCAACCTGCTTCTGGACCAGGTCGGCCTGCCGGCCGTCGCCGACGTCTGGGCCCGGGCCGGGGCCCGGCACAGTGTCACCGGCCGCGGTATTGAGGACTTCGCCGCCCGTGCGGGCGGCATCACCAACCTGATCACCGCCGCCGACCTCGCCGCCCTCCTGCGCGACCTGGCGCTCGGCGCCACCCGGCCCGGTCCACTGGCCACACCGGAGAGCTGCACCGCCATGCTCGAACTCCTCGTCGCTCAGGAACACCGCGAGGATCTCGCCGTCGGCCTGCCCGTCGGCGCCCGGATCGCCCACAAGAACGGCTGGGTACGTGGTGTGCGGCACAGCGTTGGGGTCGTCTATCCCGACGACGCGCCCCCGTACGTCCTCGCCGTCTGCACCACCAACGACGACCCCGACCACAGCCCGGACGAGGACGCCTGTCAGCTCATCGCCGACATCTCCGCCCGCGCCTTCGCCCGACGTCACCAGCTCGGCTGAGCCGGGCCGCCGCCGCTTCGACGGGTGGACCCGCTCACCCCGGCCACGGTGTAGGTCACTCCAGCAAGCGCGCCCGCAAGGCCGTCACCAGTTCGTCGTCCACCCCGAGCCCGTAACGCAGGTACGACCCGAACGACCCGTACACCCGCCGCGCCTCGTCGTACCCGGCGTCGAGGTACTCGTCACGTACCTCCAGCACCGGCCGCACCACGGTGACGTCCAACTCCGGGCTCCGCCGACGCATCGCGGCGAGGAGCACCTCCCGCAGGCTCTCGGTGAGCGCGTTGTTGGCGAGGTAGTCCGCCCGGATCGTGGCCTCGTCCACCCCGAGGGCGTGCAGCAGCACCGCCGTCAACCAGCCGGTGCGATCCTTGCCGGCCGAGCAGTGGTAGAGCAGGGGCAGGCTCGCCGCCTCCGCTGCCAACCGCACCGCCGCACCGTAGCCGGCCCGCGCCGACTCCCCGGTCACGAACCAGCGGTAGATGGATCGCATCGCCGCCGGAGTGCCCTCCTGTGCCAGTTCCTCGTACGCGCTGAGGTCGTGACCGAGCAGCACCGCCGACACGTAGGTGAAGACCGGATGGGCAGCGTCGTGCACCGGCAGGTGCACCACCCGGGGTTCTCCCGGCAGCCGGTCCGGCGGGGCCACCGCCGCCTCCGCGGCGTCCCGCAGGTCCACCACGCAGGCCGGCGTCAGCTTCGCCAGCACCGGTAGGTCCTCGTCAGTCAGCCGTCCCAACGCCGGGGTACGCAGCAGCAACCCCCGGCGTACCCGACGACCCTCCGCACCCACCAGCCCGCCGAGGTCACGTGCGTTGGGCGCGCCCACCAGCGCCAGATCCCGGCCGGTCATGCCGGTGCTCCACACCGCCGGCGGGCACCACTGGCCCGCCCCACACCCGCCTCAATGGTCCACTCGTCCACGCAGCCCCCAATCGCCCGCCGGTCCCCTCCAGGGTGCCCGAGAACGATCACGGCGGTATACCCCGTCACGGCCGGCACCCGCTATGACGGGCCGTTGCGCCGTGGAGTTGGACCCGGCTCCGACGTCGGTCCTCAGCCGCGGATCTGGACCAGGTTCCGACGTCGATCCCGGGACGACTTGACCAGGCTGGCCACCGTCGCCAGCGTCAAGGTACCCAGGATGACCGTCAACGAGAGCCAGATCGGGATGTGCGGGGCCCACCCGACGTGCTCGCCTCCGTTGACAAACGGCAGGCTGTTGTCGGCCAGGGCCTCCAGCACCAACTTGACGCCGATGAAGCCGAGCACCACCGCGAGGCCGTAGCTCAGGTAGATCAGCCGGTCCAGTAGGCCGCCGAGCAGGAAGTAGAGCTGCCGCAGGCCCATCAGGGCGAAGACGTTCGCGGTGAACACCAGGTACGCCTCCTGGGTGATGCCGAAGATCGCCGGGATCGAGTCGAGCGCGAAGATCAGATCTGTCGTACCGATCGCGATCATCACCACCAGCATCGGGGTGAACAGCCGTCGCCCGTGCTCATACGTGGTGAGCTTCGCACCGTCGTAGTCCCGCGAGATCGGCAGCGCCCGACGGCTCCACCGGATCAGAAGGTTCTCGCTGAAGTCGTCCTCATCCGAGTCGCCCTGCCGAACGAGATTGATCGCCGTGTAGATGAGGAACGCGCCGAAGATGTAGAAGACCCAGGAGAACTGGGAGATCAACGCCGCACCGGCGGCGATGAAACCGCCCCGCATCAACAACGCGAGCACGATGCCGATGAGCAGGACCTTCTGCTGGTAGGCCCGGGGCACGCCGAAGCGGGCCATGATGATCACGAAGACGAAGAGGTTGTCCACCGAGAGGCTGTACTCGGTGAGCCAACCGGTGTAGAACTGCCCCGCCGCGCTCGGCCCGGAGAGGAGCCAGATTCCCGCACCGAAGACCAGTGCGAGGGCGACGTAGAAGCCCACCCAGAGACTCGACTCACGCACGCTGGGCTCGTGTGGGCGACGACCGATGATCAACAGGTCGATGATGAGAATCGCGGTCAGTGCGACGAGCGTCCCCGCCCACACCATTCCGGACACGTCCAAGGCTCAACCTCCGGCAGACACGCAACAATCGGCACACCGTACGCCCGGGGAGGGCAGGTGTGCCGATGACGCTGACTATGGTGACTGTCGGAGGTCTCTTCCGCCACCGCCCCTTCCGGAGCGACGACCGACGGGCCGGGTCAATCCACCGGGGGCCGGCGATCGACCGTGCTGACGACTCCATCGCGGGGGAATACTCCCCTCCGCCGCTCATTGTCGCCCACCGTGCGGAGCCACCACACCTCGGGCGGCCGGTGTCCCCCCTCACGTCCGCCAGCTGCCTGGTCACGGCGATGAGGCGGGGCACAGTAAGCGGTGTGCCGGGCACCGGCGCGGGGGTGCGCACTGCGCCGGCCGCTGTCGAGCTGCCCCACGGGAAGGACCGAAGAGCCCGAGGCTGGTGGTGGGCGACTCACCCCACTGTGCGAAGCTGCGCACATGGTGCTCGAAGTTGCATTGATCGACGTACTGCCCGGACACGAGGACGCCTTCGCGGCCGCGTACGCCACGGGACACCCGGTGATCGCCGGTACGCCCGGCTGCCGCTCGGTGCGAATGACCCGCGGAGTCGAGTCCCCATCCCGGTTCGTACTGCTGGTCGAGTGGGACTCGGTCGAGGCGCATGACCAGAACTTTCGCGCCTCCGACCGGTTCATCCGGTGGCGGGAGTTGATCGGCCCGCACTTCGCCACGCCGCCGCTGGTCGAGCACTTCACCGACGTACCGGGCGGACGATGACCGCCCCCGTCCACCAGCGGCCGGATCGGTAGACAGGTGGCCAGGCCGGTCGGCGGGGACCAGACAGTGATCCGGGTACGACGGAGAATGTCGCACCCGCCGCTTACGGTATCCCCGCAGGCGCCGGCCACTGGCCCCGATGCGCTCGGGGGTACCGGGTCCGGTTGGTCGCGCCGTGCCCACCCGAGTGCCTGCTGCCGGGCCCCGTACCCGGCGGTGCGCTCGCCGCCTCAGACACGGGTCACGACACTCCCGCGGCGTCCATCCCGCGCAGCTCCTTCTTCAGCTCCGAGATCTCGTCACGAATTCGGGCGGCCAACTCGAACTGCAACTCCCGCGCGGCCGCGAGCATCTGGCCATTCAGCTCCTGAATCAGCTCAGCCAGCTCCGCACGGGCCATTCCCTCGCGGGCCGGCCCGGCGGCGGCCCGGCTGCGGCTACTACGGGTCTCCTTCACCGGCGCCTTGCCGCGGGAGAGCTGCCGCACCGCTCCACCGACACGGGTGTCGGTCTCCTCCGCCTCCCGGTAGATGTCGTCGAGAATGTCGTGGATCTTCTTGCGCAGCGGCTCCGGGCTGATGCCGTGCGCCTCGTTGTGCGCGATCTGTTTGGCCCGACGCCGGTTGGTCTCCCCGACCGCCTCCGCCATCGACGGAGTGATCTTATCGGCGTACATGTGCACCTGGCCGGAGACGTTACGCGCCGCCCGCCCGATCGTCTGGATCAATGACCGGCCGCTGCGCAGGAAACCCTCCTTGTCCGCGTCGAGGATGGCGACCAGAGACACCTCCGGCAGGTCGAGCCCCTCCCGTAGCAGGTTGATGCCGACCAGCACGTCGTAGTCACCCTTACGGAGCTCCCGCAACAGCTCGACCCGGCGCAGCGTGTCCACCTCGGAGTGCAGATAACGCACCCGAATGCCGTTCTCCAGGAGGTAGTCCGACAGGTCCTCGGCCATCTTCTTCGTCAACGTGGTGACCAGCACCCGCTCATCGCGCTCGGTACGCAACTTGATCTCGTGCATCAGGTCATCGATCTGACCCTTGGTCGGCTTGACCACCACCTCCGGGTCCACCAGGCCGGTCGGTCGGATGACCTGCTCCACGTACTCGCCCTGCGCGTGCTCCAGTTCCCACGAGCCGGGGGTGGCGGAGAGGAAGACCATCTGGCCGACCCGCTCCAGGAACTCGTCGAAGCGCAGTGGCCGGTTGTCGGCGGCGCTGGGCAGACGGAAGCCGTGGTCGATCAGCATCCGCTTGCGGGACGCGTCGCCCTCGTACATCCCGCCGATCTGCGGGATCGTCACGTGCGACTCGTCAACCACGGTGAGGAAGTCGTCCGGGAAGTAGTCGAGTAGGCAGTGTGGCGGGCTGCCGGGCAGCCGGCCGTCGATGTGCATCGAGTAGTTCTCGATGCCGGAGCAGAAGCCAACCTGCCGCATCATCTCGATGTCGTACGTCGTCCGCATCCGCAGCCGCTGCGCCTCCAGCAGGCTGCCCCGCTGCTCCAGCTCGGCCAACCGCTCACCTAGCTCAGCCTCGATGTCACGGATCGCCCGCTCCATGCGCTCGGGCCCGGCGGCGTAGTGCGTGGCGGGGAAGATCAGTAGGTGGTCGACCTCCCGGACCACATCGCCGGTGAGCGGGTTGAGGTAGTAGAGCCGCTCCACCTCGTCCCCGAACAGCTCGATCCGGACCGCCAGCTCCTCGTAGGCGGGAATGATCTCCAAGGTGTCGCCCCGCACGCGGAATGTGCCCCGCTGGAAGGCCATGTCGTTGCGGGCGTACTGAATGTCGACCAGCCGGCGCAGGAGCTGGTCGCGATCCAGCTCCTGACCGGTCACCACCCGGACGGCACGGTCCAGGTACTCCTCTGGGGTACCCAGGCCGTAGATCGCCGAGACAGTGGCGACCACCACCACGTCCCGGCGGGTGAGCAGCGACATCGTGGCCGAGTGACGCAGCCGCTCCACCTCCTCGTTGATCGAGGAATCCTTCTCGATGTAGGTGTCGGTCTGCGGAATGTACGCCTCGGGCTGGTAGTAGTCGTAGTAAGAGACGAAATATTCCACCGCGTTGTTCGGCAGCAGCTCGCTGAACTCCTTGGCCAGCTGGGCGCAGAGTGTCTTGTTCGGGGCCAACACGAGCGTCGGGCGCTGCAACCGCTCAATCAACCACGCGGTGGTGGCGCTCTTGCCGGTGCCGGTCGCGCCGAGCAACACCGTGTGCCGGTCACCACGCCGGACCCGCCGCTCCAGATCGTCGATCGCGGCCGGCTGGTCGCCGGCTGGCTGGAAGTCACTGACGACCTGGAAGCGGCCGTCGAGCCGGGGAATGTCGAGCGCCATGGCCCCACCGTACGCTCGGTGGCCGACACTCCGGGGCGACTACCAACCTTCGATGATCAGCTTCGATGTTCTTGTTGTCGGCCCCCACCTGGAGAGCTACGCTTTTCCGGTAGGCCGCTCGCGGCGGCCGACCGGGCCGGCAACGGGCTCACGACGGCCCCCCACCCCCGGCACGTGGTCGCAGCACCCGCTTCCGGCGTGCGCACCAAACGTGGTCGCGCTGACCGCGCTGACCGGCCGCCGCGAGCGCACATACGCGTCGCAGTCCCCCAGGTTGACCGCGCGGCGCTTCAGCCGGCCGCCGGAAGCGCCCATACGCGTCACCCGCGACCGGCCGACTCCGTTCAACATCCCGTGGAGTCCTCCCCCCGATCCCGCCGATCCCGCCGTACCCCCCGGCATCGGCCCGCGCCCGACAACCAGCCCACCTCGACCGCGTCCGACGACACCCAGACCGGCCAGCTCCCCCGGGTCGCCGGCCGGCGTCGGACCGTCCTCCGTACGCTCGCCGCGGTGGCCCTGCTCGCCGCCGCGGCACTGGTCCTCGGCTTGAGCTGGGTGCCCGACCCGGACGAGCCGTCCCGCCCGCCAACCGCCGACGAGCTGACCCGACTCTCCGCGGTACGGGTCACCAACTACCGCGACCTGCGAGCCGGCGTGAACCTGACAGCGGGGACCGGAGCGGCCCGGATCGACCTGGTCGGCTGGATCGACTGGTCTCGACCGCTGCTCTACCTCGATCTCGGTGGTCCGGGCGCGGGCACGGAGCGGGGTCTGCTCCAGGCGACGCCCGGAGTGATGCTGCTCCGCCCGGCCCCCACCACCCCGGCGCCCCCGTCGCCGGCGCCCCCGCCCCTGGTGCCCCCCACCAACGGGTGGCGGCTGGCCGCCCCGTCCGCCACCGACCGCCTCCAGCCGCTGCTCGACCTGCTCTTCGCGCTCGCCACCGACCGTTCCGACCCACCGGCCGGGGAGACGGCACGGTGGATCGGCAGCGCCGACGACGCAGATGTTCTCGCCGCCCAGCTACCACCGGCCCAACCCGGCGCACCCACCCCACCGGCCACCGAGGTCCGCTGGTGGGTGGATCGGGAGGCGCGGCTACACCGGCTGGAGGCCCGGCTCCCCAACCTCGGCCCGGTCGCCGTACGGCTGAACCGCACCGATCGACCGACGCTTCGTCCGGTGGAGGCCCTCGGTGGACAGCCCGGCACCCCCCGGCCGCTCAGCACCGCCGAACGCCGCCGCCTGACATTGCTCCCCACCCAACTCCGCACCGCGGGCGAGGCGCGCGCCACGCTCACCGCGCTGATCGACTCGGAAGCCAACCTCCATGGGACAGGGTGGGTCAACTGGAGTCGGCGCAGCGCGTACCTCGCAGTGGACGATCTTGACCCCCCGCGCCGACGAATCCTGCTGCGGCACGAACGCGGGCGCACCACTCAAACCGAACTGCCAGCAACCGTCAACGCCGGCGTGGACCCCGTGGAGCCACCGCTTCCCGTCCCCACCGCCGGCTGGAAACCCGCCCCCGACACCGGGCTCGCAGCGCTGCTTGACGCCGCGCTGCGAGCGGCGACCACCCCCGAAGAGGGCACGGCGCGACGGATCCGAGGCGATCGACTGAACGACACCGACCTCGACGTGGTCGAGGTCGCGGCTATCGGCGAGCCGATTCGCTACTGGCTGGACCGATCCGGGCTCCTCCACCGGCTCCAGCTCCCGACGGCGGCCGGGACCTGGGCCCAGGTGGACCTGACGTTCGGGGACAGTGCCGCGAACTGACACCTTCGCCGCACACCGCCCGGGCGGTGACCGTCACGTCCGCCAGGTGGGCGAGCCCACCTGGCGGACGTAGAGGCGAACCGGCCGCGCTGGGTCGGCATTGCCGTGCACCCGTTCCGGCCAGCGTGGCGTATCCCGCCCGGCCTCCGGCAGCCGCGGGAACCCCGCCTCCGCGAGCTGTTCGGTCAACGGCCCGTCCGCGTCATCCAGGCTCGGCACGGTGAGCTGGATGTCGATCACGTCCACCGAGTCGAGTTCCGGAACCGCCGTCGAACCAATGTGGTCAATCCGCAGGTCCGCCGGGGCGACAGCGCGGTGGATCCGGGCGGCCAGCCGCGCGTACTGCTCTGGCCAGGTGGGATCGGCCTCGGCGCGTTCGGGCCGGGGCAGCTGGGCCGCCCGCCGGTCGCGGAGATTGACCGCGTAGGGCAGCAGCCGGTCGGCCCAGAGCGCATCGACCTCGCGGTGTAGTTCGTCGCGGGTTCCGTCGTTGGTCAGCAACACGTCGGCCGCTGCTCGCCGGCGAGCGTCGTCGGCCTGCGCGGCGATCCGCCGCCGTGCCTCGGCCGGCTCCATCCCCCGGTCGCGAGTCAGCCGCTCCAAACGGATCGACAGGGCCGTCTGCACCACGACCACCAGGTGGTACGTGGGCCCGAGCCCCGACTCGACCAGCAGCGGTACGTCGTTGACGACGACCGCACCAGGTGGTGCCGCGGCGACCAGCTCGGCCGTGCGGGTGCGGACCCGCGGATGAATGATCGCCTCCAGGGCGCGGCGGCCCGGTTCGTCGGTGAAGACCAGGGAGCCGAGCGCCGCCCGGTCGAGCGCGCCGTCCGGGCCGAGGACCTGGTCACCGAAGGTGGCCACGATCTCCGCGAGTCCTTCGGTGCCCGGCGCCACCACCTCGCGGGAGAGCCGGTCGGCGTCCACGATCACCGCGCCCCACCCCGCCAGTCGGGCCGCGACGGCGCTCTTGCCGGAGCCGATCCCACCGGTCAGTCCCACCATCAACACCGGACCAGTCAACCGGATCAGCCGCCAGCACACCACACCGGCCCGGCTCACACCGTCGGCAGAAACGGCGGAGCCCCGTCCCGGCGATCAGTCGATCACCGAGACGGGGCCCGTCGTCAGTACCGGCTCCGGGTTCGCCGCGGGGCGGCCCCGAGCCTTCGGATCACTTGCCGCCGGCGAGCTTCTCGCGCAGCGCGGCGAGCGCCTCGTCGGTGGCGAGGGTGCCGGCCGGCTCCTCCGCCTGCCGGCTCGGAGCCGCGGTCGTCGTGGTGGTCGGGCTGGCGGCCGGCGGGTTGGCGGCAGCCTCGGCGTCGGCGGCGCGGGATGCCTGCACCTGCTTCTGGTGGGCCTCCCAACGCAGACGCGCCTCGGCGTACTGCTGCTCCCAGGTCTCGCGCTGCTTCTCGTAGCCCTCGAGCCACTCGCCCGTCTCGGGGTCGAAGCCCTCGGGGTAGATGTAGTTGCCCTCGGCGTCGTAGGTCGCCGCCATGCCGTAAAGGGTCGGGTCGAAGTGCTCCTCGCCCTCGACGAAGCCCTCGTTGGCCTGCTTGAGCGACAGCGAGATCCGGCGACGCTCCAGGTCGATGTCGATGACCTTGACCATGACCTCGGAGCCGACCTGGACGACCTGCTCCGGGATCTCCACGTGGCGCTCGGCCAGCTCGGAGATGTGGACCAGACCCTCGATACCGTCGTCCACCCGGACGAACGCGCCGAACGGCACCAGCTTGGTGACCTTACCGGGCACGATCTGCTGGATCGCGTGGGTGCGGGCGAACTGACGCCACGGGTCCTCCTGGGTCGCCTTCAGCGACAGCGAGACCCGCTCACGGTCCAGGTCGACGTCGAGGACCTCGACCTCGACCTCCTGGCCCACCTCGACCACCTCGGACGGGTGGTCGATGTGCTTCCAGGACAGCTCGGAGACGTGCACCAGGCCGTCCACGCCGCCCAGGTCAACGAAGGCGCCGAAGTTGACGATCGAGGAAACAACGCCCTTCCGGACCTGCCCCTTCTGCAGCTTGTTGAGGAACTCGGTACGCACCTCAGACTGCGTCTGCTCGAGCCAGGCCCGGCGGGACAGGACCACGTTGTTGCGGTTCTTGTCCAGCTCGATGATCTTGGCCTCAAGCTCACGGCCGACGTACGGCTGGAGGTCACGCACCCGGCGCATCTCGACCAGGGAGGCCGGCAGGAAGCCGCGCAACCCGATGTCGAGGATCAGGCCACCCTTGACCACCTCGATGACCGAGCCGCGGACCACACCATCCTCGTCCTTGATCTTCTCGATCGTGCCCCAGGCGCGCTCGTACTGCGCCCGCTTCTTCGAGAGGATCAGCCGCCCCTCCTTGTCCTCTTTCTGGAGAACAAGGGCCTCAATGTGGTCACCGACCGAGACGACCTCGGCGGGGTCCACGTCGTGCTTGATCGACAGCTCCCGAGAGGGGATGACGCCCTCGGTCTTGTAGCCGATGTCGAGCAGGACCTCGTCCCGATCGACCTTGACGACGGTTCCTTCGACAATGTCGCCGTCATTGAAGTACTTGATGGTCTCGTCGATCGCGGCGAGGAAGGCCTCTTCGCTTCCGAGATCGTCGACGGTGACCTTGGTGGCGCTCGAGGGGGCCTCGATGCTGCTCGTCATGTGGGCGGTTGCTCCGGTCGGATGGTTGTCATCACGGATGTGAGCCGCGGTGACCTGTTCGCGCAGACGGACCCGCCGCCGGACACACCGAACGATCACTGCGCGGGATCATGATGTGGCTCCGTCGACCGCGCACCTGCTCCCTACCGAGGCACACGATCCGCGAGCGCATCGTCTAGCCTACCCTCTGCATTACCACAGCGTGCAAGCCCTCCCATCCGCTCGCCATCGCGCCACCTGCAAAAGCGGAGAATCGTCGAATAACGCACCCGGCCTGTCACCCAAGTCACACTGTTCCCACCGGCACCAGACCAGCGGAGGCGCCCTGCCAGCACCGAGGCCACGCCTCGCCAAGACCACGCTTCCGCCGCCGGCTGGTCACGTGGCGGGCCGCTCGGCGACGAAGATGGCGGTGCCCGGGATCAGCCGGCCCCGCAACGGGCTCCACTGACCCCAGGTTTCCTCGTGCCCCGGCGGCCATTCCGGTTCCACCATGTCGCGCAGAACGAAGCCGGCGGCGGTCAGGTCCCGGATCCGATCGCCGACGGTACGGTGCGCCTCGATGTAGGTCGGCACTCCCGCCACGTCCTCTTCCACGTAGGGACGGCGGTCGAAGTAGGAGTGCACCGCGACCAGGCCGCCCTCACCGGCGTCGTCCAAGAAGACCCAGCGCAGCGGATGGGTAACCGCAAAGACCCAGGCCCCGCCGGGTCGCAGCACCCGAAACACCTCGCGCATCAGCGCCGCCGAGTCCGCGACAAACGGAACCGCACCGAACGCGGAGTGCACGGTGTCGAAGACACCCGCCCCGAACGGCAACGCCAGGGCATCGGCCTGCACGAGTGGCACCCGCACGCCCGAGCGCTCGGCGGCCAGCCTGGCCTGCCGCAACATCCCGGCGGACAGGTCGAGAGCCGTCACCCTTGCCCCCTGCCCGTCCAGCCAACGGGAGCCCGCGGCCGCGCCACAGCCCAGTTCCAGGACCCGAGTCCCGCCAACGGCACCGAGCAGCCCCGCCTCCGCCTCCCGTAGCCCCTCGGGACACCACACAAGATCAACATCCCCGAGGAACGCACCGTGCTCCTCCTGATAGCTGTCTGCGTCGTGATCCCACCACCGTCGGCTGGCCGCCCGCCCCTCAGCCACTGACACCACACGTCGGGTGATCGCCGGTCCGGACTGCTGCATCCGCCCAACGGTACGGATCGTGGCACCCACACGCACAGCGGCCGTCGTTTTCGTCCAAGACCGGACGGTGCCGGCTGCCTAACATGGGCGGCACGCTCCACCACGGCGCGTCGGCCGGGCGCTACGGCCGCTCGATCGACATGGCGACGCTCGTCGCCGACACATGGGAGCACGAGACATGCGTGAGCTGGTCTACACCGGGTTCATCTCGCTCGACGGCGTCCTGGACTCCCCCGGCGGCGGCCCGGGCGAGGAGCACCGCAGCCGCGGCTGGGTATTCAAGGACATCGAATTCTTACCCGAGGCCTTCTCCCTCAAGGGCGAGGAACTCGAGGAGACCTCGGCACTGATGTTCGGCCGCCGAAGCTACGAGGCGTTCGCCCCGATCTGGCGCGACTCGGACGACCACGCCGACTACCGGGAACTGCCCAAGTACGTCGTCTCGGCCGCGCTACCCGACGACGCACTCGTCCCCGGGTGGGGACCGACGACGGTTCTGCGATCGACCGACGAGGTCGTCGAGCTCAAGAAGGGCGAGGGCGGCGCGATATTCATCCACGGCAGCGCGGAACTCGCCCGACGGCTGTCCGACGCCGGGTTGATCGACCGGTACCACCTGCTCTGCTTCCCGCTCCTACTCGGTGCCGGAAAGAGCCTGTTCAGCACTGCGGACAAGGCCAAACAGGTACTGCGCCTCCGGGACTCCGCGGCCTATCCGAACGGTGTCGTCAAGCTGCTCTACGATGTCGTCCGCTAATTCAGGTCCAGGGCGATCGGGCCGCCAGCGCCCTCGCGCAGTTGCCGCGCCGTACGGCCCACGTACCGGCGCAGCGCTCGGGCCAGGTGCGGCTCGTCAACGTAGTCGAGCCGAGAGACGACATCGGCCACCGGGGTGGCGGCAGCCAGGAGCGCCGCGGCCTCGCGTACCCGTTCGACCTGCCGCACGGCGCCCTGGGTGAGCCCGGTCGCCGCTCGAAATCGACGTTCGACGGTACGCTGCGAGACCGGTGGCCGGTGGCCTCGGCGGACCGCGGTGACGATCGGGTCCCGGACGACGGCTCCCGTGCGGACCAGGCGGTCCACCAGGGCCTCGGCGTCGTCCGGACCGGGTGTCTCCCAGCGGACGCCAGCCAGCCGGAACGTCCGGCGGGTGGTGTCGGGAAGCTGGGTGCCGCCGTCCACAAGAGCCGGCGTCGGTAGGACCCGCAGCGACGTACCCACGGCGAAGTCGATTCCGACGAAGCGCGCGCCCTCCGGCACCGGCGCGATGTCGGTCTTCGTCTCGGGTCCGGTGACGGCCGCGTACCAGGTGCCCTGCCGCTCCCAGAACACCAGGCCCCAGCAGGCCGTCGCTACCGAGGTCATCTCCGTGGCACCCGCACTCGTTCCGGTCCATACGGCCTCGATCCAGGATGAGTCGGACGAGCGTGTCTGGAGCCGTAGAGCCACCGGAAGAGGATAGAGGACCGCACTCGCTGACCCACCCGGACCTGCACAAGGCGAACCGGAGCACCGCCGTCGGGGCCGTTTCCGCAGGCCCGGCCCGGGTATCTCGGGGAGGAGCTGGCTGGAGGGGAGGTCGTGTGCCGTGAGCCGTCGGAACGACCCGCAACAGACGTACCGAGAGTTCACCGCGGCGGTGAACATGCGCCCCGGTGAACTCTCGAAGTGGCTGGAAACCGAGAAGTCCAAGCATGTGGGCTGGCGAAGAAGGGGCGATCAGAGCGGCGAGACGGTCGGCCACCGCTCCGGCCGACGGATCCTCGACCTGCTCCGGCGTCGACGGGGCGACCTCTCCGAGGACGACTACCGGCACATGCGCAAGGTTGTCGGCTATGTCCGCCGGCACATGGCGCAGCGGCCCAGCGGCGACGTTCGGGACACCCGATGGCGGTACTCGCTGATGAACTGGGGGCACGACCCGAGCAAGGGCCCGCTGCCGCCACCGGGTGGTCCGTCCCGCAAGGCGCTACAACGACACGGTGCCCCGCCCAAGGAACGCCGAGGCCCAGGCCGGTAGCGGGTCGCTCAGTGGTCGGCGCTGTTCCAGTCCCGCCCGTCGCCGACCGACACCTCCAGCGGCACGGACAGCGGGAACGCCCCGCCCATCTCCCGCCGGACCAACGCCTCCAGCGCCTCCCGCTCCCCGGGGGCCACCTCGAAGACCAGTTCGTCGTGCACCTGGAGCAGCATCCGGGAACGCAGCCCGGCCTCGCGCACCGCTGCGTCGACGTTCATCATCGCCACCTTGATGATGTCGGCGGCAGAGCCCTGGATCGGGGCGTTGAGCGCCATCCGCTCGGCCATCTCCCGCCGCTGCCGGTTGTCGCTGACCAGGTCGGGCAGGTAGCGGCGACGGCCGAGGACGCTCTCGGTGTAGCCGTCGCGGCGAGCCCGGGCCACCACCTCCTGCAGATAGTCGCGCACCCCACCGAAACCGGCGAAGTAGGTCTCCATCAGCCCGCGCGCCTCCTCGGCGGTGACGCCGAGCTGCTGGGAGAGGCCGAACGCGCTCAGCCCGTACGCCAGGCCGTAGTTCATCGCCTTGATCTTGCGCCGCTGGTCGGCGGTGACCGCCTCCACCGGCACCTGGAAGACCGACGAGGCGGTGGCGGCGTGGAAGTCGAGGCCCGAGTTGAAGGCGTCGATCAGAGCCTCATCCGCGGACAGGTGTGCCATGATCCGCATCTCGATCTGGCTGTAGTCGGCGGTGAGCAGGCATTCGTACCCCGTGCCGACCACGAACGCCCGGCGGATCCGCCGCCCCTCCTCGGTGCGGATCGGAATGTTCTGCAGGTTCGGCTCGGTGGAGGAGAGCCGGCCGGTCGCCGCCACGGTCTGGTTGAAGGTGGTATGAATTCGACCGTCGTCGGAGACCGACTTGAGTAGCCCGTCGACCGTGGTCTTCAGCTTCGCCACGTCTCGGTGGCGCAGCAGGTGCCCGAGCACCGGGTGCGGGTTCTGCCCGTACAGCCACTGCAGGGCGTCCGCATCGGTGGTGTAACCGGTCTTGATCCGCTTGGTCTTGGGCAGGCCCAGCTCGCCGAAGAGGATCTCCTGCAACTGCTTCGGGGAGCCCAGGTTGAACTCACGCCCGACCGCCTCGTACGCACCCTGCGCGGCGGCCTTCACCTCGGCGGCGAAGTGCGCCTCCAACTCGGACAAGTACTGCGTGTCAGCGGCGATGCCGGTGCGCTCCATACCCGCGAGAACCCGCATCAGCGGCAGCTCCACCTCAGCCATCAGCCGGGCCGACTGCTCACCATCGCGAGACAACTCCGCGTCGATCGCATCGGCGAGGTCGAGGGTAGCCCGAGCCCGCAGCATCAGGTTCTGCTCGGCCTCACCGTCATTGCCCAGGCCATCGAGGGTGAGCTGGCCAGTTTCCGGCAGGTCCACCCGCAGCTCCCGGTGCAGGTACCGCAGGGCCAGGTCGGTCAGGTCGTAGGAGCGCTGATCGGGCCGGGCCAGGTAGGCGGCGATCTGCGTGTCCCTGGCGATGCCCTGGATCGCGCACCCGCGCGCGGCGAACGCGAGCACCGCCGGTTTGCTGTCGTGCAGCACCTTCGGTCGGCTCACATCGGCCAGCCACCCCGCCAGGGCATCCTCGTCGGCGGCGTCGAGTCGGCCGGGGTCGAACCACGCCCCGGCCCCGGCGGCGGTTGCCAGCGCCATGCCGGTCACATCGGCGAGGTGCCGCCGGTTGGGCCCGGTGTCGAGCGTGACGGCGAGGCCGACCGGCGTGCCTGGTGTCGCGTGCGCGCCCAGCCATGCGGCGAGTGCCCCCGGCTCGACGAGGAGCTCACCGGCCAGGTCGAAACCCGCCTCGGCCTCCGGCTCAACAGCGTCCAGGTACTGGTAGAGCCGATCCCGAAGGATACGGAACTCCAGCGTGTCGAAAACCTGGTGCACCGCCTCCCGGTCCCAGCCGGCCCAGCGCGTCTCCTCCGGTGACAGGGGCAGATCCAGGTCGGCGACCAGGCAGTTGAGCTCGTGATTACGAATCACGTCGGCGAGTCGCTCCCGAAGACTCGCCCCGGCCTTGCCCTTGATCTCGTCGGCCCGGGCAACGACACCCTCGACCCCACCGTAGGCGGTGATCCATTTGGCGGCGGTCTTCGGGCCGACGCCCGGAACGCCGGGCAGATTGTCGCTGGTCTCGCCAACCAACGCGGCGAGGTCCCGATAGTGCTGCGGAGGTACCCCGTACTTCGCCGTCACCGCAGCCGGGTCCATCCGGGCCAGGTCCGAAACGCCCTTTCGGGGGTAGAGAACAGTGACATCGTCGTCGACAAGTTGGAAGGCGTCCCGGTCACCGGTGGTGATCAGGACCGCCATGTCCTGATCACGGGCCTGACGGGTGAGCGTGGCGATCACGTCGTCCGCCTCGTAGCCCGCCATCTCCACCGCCGGGATGCGCAACGCCGCCAGGATCTCCTTGACCAGGCTGACCTGACCCTTGAAATCTGTCGGGGTCTCGCTGCGGCCGGCTTTGTACGCCGCGTACTTCTCGGTGCGGAAGGAGACTCGGGAGACGTCGAAGGCCACGGCGATGTGCGTTGGCTGCTCGTCCCGGAGAACGTTGATCAACATGGAGGTGAAGCCGTAGACCGCGTTGGTCGGTTGCCCCGTCGTGGTGGAGAAGTTCTCGACCGGCAGGGCGAAGAATGCCCGGTAAGCCAGGGAGTGTCCGTCAACGAGGAGTAGGCGCGGCTTCGTGGCTGTCACGGTGGCGACTCTAGTCCGTACCGCCGACAGAGCTGGGCGGCGGCACCGGCAAGCCCAGCTCGAAAGTGCCCCGACCCGCTGCGACGAGACCGGCGGCCGGTCGTCCCGGGGTGGGACGACCGGCCGCGTGGGCAGCGACGCCGATCAGGCCACGCCCAGGTACGCCTCCTTGACCGACGGGTCGTGCAGCAGATCCTGGCCGGACCCCTCCTTGACGATTCGGCCGGTCTCCAACACGTACCCCCGGTGCGCACGGGAGAGTGCCTGCTGGGCGTTCTGCTCCACCAGGAGGATCGTGGTGCCCTGCTGGTTGATCTCCAGAATGATGTCGAAGATCTGCTGAATGATCATCGGAGCGAGCCCCATCGACGGCTCATCCAGCAGCAGCAGCTTCGGCCGGGCCATCAACGCCCGCCCGACCGCGAGCATCTGCTGCTCGCCGCCGGAGAGCGTTCCCCCCAGCTGACGACGCCGCTCCGCCAACCGCGGAAACAGCTCGAAGACCCGCTCCAGGTCGGCGGCGATCCCGGCGCTGTCCCGACGGGTGTACGCCCCCATGTCGAGGTTGTCCAAGACGGTCATGCCCGGGAAGATCCCACGCCCCTCGGGCGCCTGACAGATGCCCCGCCGGACTCGCAGGTCGGCCCGGAGATTGGTGATGTCCTCACCGTTGAACCGGATCGCCCCCTCGCCCACCGGCCGAAGTCCGGAAATCGCCCGCATGGTGGTGGTCTTGCCCGCACCGTTCGCGCCGATGAGGGCGACCACCTCACCCTCGTTCACGTACAGGCTGATCCCGTGCAGCGCCTCGATCCGGCCGTACCGGAGGGTCAGATCGTTAATCTCAAGCAGCATCTGCGGGCTCCCCCAGGTACGCCGCGATCACCTTCGGGTCGTCCCGCACGTCCGCGGGAGCCCCCTCAGCGATCTTCTTACCGAACTCCAGCACCACGATCCGGTCGGTGACCCCCATGACGAGGCGCATGTCGTGCTCGATGAGCAGCACCGTGAAACCGCGATCCCGAATCTTGCGGATCAGGTTGAGAAGCTCCTCCTTCTCCGCCGGATTGAAGCCGGCGGCCGGCTCGTCCAGGCAGAGCAGCTTCGGCTCGGTCGCCAACGCCCGGGCGATCTCCAACCGACGTTGGTAGCCGTACGGCAGATTGCGCGCCAGATCGTTGGCGCGGTCGTCAATGCCGACGAACCGCAGCAGTTCGGATGCCTTACGCGCGCCGGCACGCTCCTCGAGCGTGTGCCGGGAGATGCCGAACACCTGGGCCGAGGTGCGGCGGATCCGCTGCCAAAGCCGCTCCGGCCAGTAGGTCGAATCGACTGTGGGCAGCTCCTCCGGCTTCGGCTTGACCCGGTACAGCCGGAACAGTGCACCGATCACGCTGGTGCGGTGCTGGGAGTCAGCACCAACCAGCACGTTCTCCAGCGCGGTCATCTCCGGGAAGAGCCGGATGTTCTGGAAGGTCCGGGCGATTCCCAGCTGGTTGATCCGGTGCGGCTTCCGTCCGCTGACCTGCTGCCCATCGAACCGCACCTCACCGGAGGTTGGCCGGTAAACCCCGGTCATCGCGTTGAAGCAGGTGGTCTTACCTGCCCCGTTCGGACCAATGAGCCCGAGGATCTCACCCTTGTACAGGTTGAAACTCAGGTCGTCCAGCGCCACCACGCCGCCGAAGCGGAGCGTGACCCCGTCCACTTCGAGCAGCACCTCGGGCTTCGCCGCGTCCTCGGGCGACGTCATCTGCTTAGGCAACATTAACCGGAGCCTCCTTCGCCCTGTCCTGCAGCTCGCGCGTTCGCCGCCGACTCGGCAACAGACCCTGCGGGCGCAGCAGCATGATGAGCACCAATGCTAGGCCGAAGGCAAGGACCCGGTACTCCGCGAAGTCGCGGAACCGCTCGGGCAGGTACGCGAGCAGGAACGCGCCGAGCGCCACCCCCGCCATGTTGCCGGAGCCACCCACCACCACCATGGCGACGAACAGGATGGAGAGCTGGACGTTGAAGGTCTCCGGCTGGATGAAGGTCGACCGGCTGGCGAAGAGCAAACCGGAGAACCCACCCAGGGCGGCACCGATGGCGAACGCCCACAGCTTGAACTTGAACGGGTAGACGCCCATCACCGCGGCGGCGTCCTCGTCCTCCCGGATGGCCAGCCACGACCGCCCCACCCGGCTGTGCTCCAGCCGCCGGACCAACAGGACCATCAGCAGCACCACGCTCAACGCCAGCCAGTACCAGGGCTTGATGTCCAGCAGCCCAAAGAACCTGTTGTCAGCCGAAGGCGGCCCCTCCGGGCCCGGAATGCCGGGCACACCCTGCGCCTCGCCGGCCCACGCCGAGTTCTTCGCGACGATCCGGATGATCTCGCCGAAGCCCAGGGTCACGATGGCCAGGTAGTCACCCCGAAGCCGCAGCGTCGGCCAGCCGAGCAGGACGCCCGCGACCAGGGAGAAGGCCAACGCAATCGGGATGCAGATCGCCCACCCGATTGCCCAGTCCTGGGAGAGGCCGAACTGCTCCTGCAACGCCCGCACGACCGGTGACTCGGCCGAACCGAACAGCGCCACACTGTAGGCGCCCACCGCGTAGAAGCCGACGTAGCCGAGGTCGAGCAAGCCGGCCAGCCCGATCACGACGTTGAGTCCGATCGCCACCAGAACGTAGAGGGCGCAGACGAAGAGCACCCCAGCCCAGTTGGCGCCGGCATCGATCGAGTCGGTCCGGAACCAGTCAAGCCCCGGAATGATCAGGTTCGTCCCCGGGATGTCGCCGAGGAACGGCAGGTAGTAAAGGAAAGCAATGCCCGCGAGCAGCGTCAGCCAACGCTGCCAACGGGGCAGGGCACGCCACCGGTCGCCCATTCCCCCCAGAACGTGTCGGCGCCGCTCGTTGAAGTGTCGTAGTGCCTCTGTCATGCCCTCGCCTTTCCGAGAGACTCACCGAGCAGGCCGGTCGGGCGGAAGATCAGCACCACCACGAGCACCACGAAGGCGGCAACATCCTCCCAGGTGGATCGGGTCAACGTCGCCGCGTACACCTCGATGACCCCGAGTAGCAGGCCACCGAGCAGCGCGCCACGGAGGTTGCCGATACCACCGAGCACCGCCGCGGTGAACGCCTTCAGCCCGACCACGAAGCCGATGTCGAACTTGGTGATCCCGTACCGCATGTTCCACAACAGGGCCGCGGCGCCCGCCATCAATCCACCCAGGACGAAGACCAGCATGATCACTCGGTCCTGGTGCACCCCCATCAGCGCGGCGGTGTCCGGGCTCTGTGCCACGGCCCGCACCCCGCGTCCGTACCGCGTCCGGTTGATGAACTGGTCCAACCCGTAGAGCATCAGGAGGGCGGAGAGCACCATGATGATCTGTACGTTGGTGATGTCGGCACCCGCCACCGAGAGCACTGTCTCCTGCTTCAGCAGCGGCGGAATCCCGATCACGAGTCGGTTCTCGGTGAATCCACGCCCCGAGAAGAACCCTGCCATCCACAGCGCGAAGATCTCCACCAGGACGAGCGAGAGCCCGATGGCGGTGATCAGGAAGATCAGCGGCGGCGCGTTCATCCGGCGTAGTCGCCGGTAGGCGACCCGTTCGACGGTGAGTGCGGTGGCACCCGAGGCCAGCGCACCGACCACCAGACCGATGAGCAGGTAGACGATCGCCATCCCGATCGGCGGGTTGTCGGCCACCCCGAGCAGCGACCAGGTGCCGAGGATCGCGAAGGTACCCACCATGAAGATCTCAGAGTGCGCGAAGTTGATCAGACGGAGCACACCATAGACGAGCGTGTACCCCAGGGCGACGAGGGCATAGATCGCCCCCTTGGACAAGCCGTCAACAGTGTGCTGAGCGAGGTCGCCGAATAAGGCATCGAAGTTCACGGGTTTCTCCCCTTTGGCACCGTTGCGCGGCCGGGGAAAGCCCCGGCCGCGCAACGGTCATCCTGGCTCAGCTGAGCTTGATCTCCTGCTGGGCCGTGATCTCACCGCCCTTGATCTCGTAGGCCCAGATCACCACCCGGGACTCGTCCACGTCACCGCTGTCGGCGAACTTGAGGGACTTCGAGACCCCCTCCTTGTCGTAGGAGTCGACCCACGCCAGCAGATCCTCACGCGTGGTGTTGCCCTCGGCCAGACCCTCGATCAACACGTTCGCGGCGTCGTAGCCCTCGGCACCGTAGGAACCCGGAGGCCCGCCGTACTCCGCTTCGAAGTCGGCGCTGAAGGTGCCACCGGCCTTGTCCGGCGGCAGGCACGGGCAGGTCACGATCACACCCTCGGCGCTGGCCCCGGCGCCCTCCGGGAAGGACGGGTCGTAGAGACCGTCGAAGCCGAGGAAGGTCGTCGTGATGCCGGCCTCCCGCAGCTGCTTCACCAGCGGAGCCGCCTCGTTCGTGTAGCCGCCGTACGCGATCGCGTCCGGCGCGGCAGCCTTGATCTTCGAGATGGTGGCGGCGAAGTTGACCTGCTTCTCCTGCACCTGGTCGGTGCCGCCCGCCAACGCACCGAGGGCCTTGGTCAGCTCGTCGGCGATGCCGGCGCCGTAGGTGGTGCCGTCATTGATCACGAAGACCTTCTTGGCCTGCACCACGTCCCGGAAGTAGACGGCGGCGGCGGCGCCCTGGATGGCGTCGTTACCGACCACCCGGTGGAACACCTTGTTACCGCCCGCGGTCAGCTCGATCGCCGTCGCCGAGGGGCTGACCATCACCATTCCGGCCGCCTCGTAGACCGCCATCGTCGCCTTGCTCTCACCGGAGAACGCGCCACCGATGACGCCCAGGAAGGACTCGTCGCCGGTGACCTGGTTCGCGACCGGCGTGGCCTGGGTCGGGTCGCCCTGGGTGTCGAACTCCTGCAGGGTCACCTCGCAGTCCGGGTTCGCCTCGTTGTGCTGCTTCACCGCAAGCAGTGCGCCGTCGCGCGACGGAATCACCAGACCCGAGTTCGGGCCGCTGAAGGCACCGAAGATGGCGATCTTGCCACCGCAGTCACTGCTGCCGGCGGTGTCGTCCTCCTCCGCCTGACAGCCCGCCGCGGCAATGAGGGCTGCCGACAACCCAATGGCGCCGAGCGCCCGTACGTACTTACGCCTCACGGCTATAGACCTCCTCCAGTTGCAGGAGTTCCGGGCGCACCCGAGGCAGGCGACCGCACCAGTACGGCAGCCTCCTCACCTCGATGTGAGCCCGCACACCTGCTACGGCTCGTGATGGCGGATCGTACTGGGTCGATAAACGCTCCCGGAAGCCCTCGAAGCCACGCTTGTCAAACCGTTACGAATACAAGCGCCAATACGGCCCGAACCTGAAACGTCCTTCACTGCTGACCCAAGGTTCCGAGCGCACCGGCTGTGACCAGCCCTTTCAGCCGCCGCCAGCAACACCGGCATCAATCAAAGCGGCGGGAGTGCGCAAACAACCGCGGCGCTTGTTTCGCACCCGGGGCGCGCCCCACACGTACGGGCACCATGGCGGAGCCCGCTCTGGCCGCAGCTACCTTCGGGGCAACGAGGACACCCCTACGGGTTTTGTCAAGGGGAAATCGGGCTGCGCTGGGGTGAGGAGCCGGGCAGCACAGCGGTGTGTCGGATCTGCTGTGGGATGACGTGAGGTGCTTCTTCGACCCCTGATCTGGTGGGGTCACTGCCGGATGCGCGTCCCTGATGTCGAGGGCGTTCATCCCGGCCGGGCCACCCCACCGTGGGGCTAGCCAAGAAGGTAGGCGGGGACTGACCGGACCTACTGGGCCGGACGAGCCACCTCGCCCCCGGCGGTCTCCTGGAGGATCCGCTCGGCAACCTCTTTCATCGTCATCCGGTGGTCCATCGCGGTGCGCTGGATCCACTTGAAGGCTTGCGGCTCGGTCATCCCGTACGTGGTCATCAGCGCGCCCTTGGCCCGCTCGACGATCTTGCGTACCTCCAGCCGGTCGGTGAGGCCAGCGACCTCCGCCTCCAGGGCGGCGACCTCCGAGTAGCGCGACAGCGCAATCTCTACTGCTGGGACCAGGTCGCTCTTCTGGAAGGGCTTGACCAGGTACGCCATCGCGCCGGCCGCCCGCGCCCGCTCCACCAGGTCCCGCTGGCTGAACGCGGTCAGGATGATGACCGGAGCGATCCGCTCGCCGGCGATCCGCTCGGCAGCGGCCAGCCCATCCATAATGGGCATCTTGATGTCGAGGATGACCAGGTCCGGCTTCAGCTCCTTGGCGAGCCGGACGGCGGTCTCACCGTCACCGGCCTCTCCGACGACCGCATAGCCCTCCTCGACGAGCATCTCGGCGAGATCCAGCCGGATGAGCGCCTCATCCTCGGCGATCAGCACCCGCCTGCGCTCGGCGTCCGTCTGCGTCTCGGCCACGAGCAACTCCCACCAGTCCGTACCGGCACCCGACCGGGTGCCGCGCCCCTTAGCCTAGTGGGTACTCTATGAGCCAGCACCGAGGCCGCCGGCGGCACTGTCCCCGTATTCCAACCGGTAGAGAAACGGAGCTCAAACCTCCGACAGTGTGGGTTCGAATCCCACCGGGGACACGATCTGCACGAGAACGCTGAGCGCCCCCGACGGCCTGGCCGTCGGGGGCGCTCAGCGTTTCTGCGAATGACGTGACGGCCCGTTGCGTGACGGCGCGACTGGCCACGACCAGTTCCCGTTCCAGGGCTTCGGGTGGCGTCGATGTAGCGTGGCGACGGTGAGCCAGGTCAGAGGTCGCGGGAACAGCGTGCATCAGCCGGGTGGGTCTGCTGCGACACAACTGTTGGCGGCGGCGCAGGCGGGTAGCGGCGACGCCTTCGGCCGTTTGGTGGGGCCGCTGCGGGACGAGCTTCGGGCGTACTGCTACCGGATGCTGGGGTCGATTCATGACGCGGAGGACGCGGTCCAGGACACCCTGGACCGGGCGTGGCGCAGCCTGGAGCGGTTCGAGGATCAAGGGTCGATCCGACCGTGGTTGTACAAGATCGCGACAAACCGAGCACTGACGATCATTGAACGCAGCGAGCGGCGACGGGAGCTGCCCACCGACCTGAGCCCGGAAGGGACACCGCTGGCCGAGGCGACATGGCTGGAGCCGTACCCGGACCACCTGATGAGCTGGACGGCGCGACTGACCCCGGAAGCCCGCATCGTCGCCCGAGAGAGCGTGGAGCTGGCGTTCGTCGCCGCCTTGCACCATCTGTCGGCGTCGCAGCGAGCGGTGCTGTTGCTGCGCGACGTGCTCGGCTACTCCGCCAGGGAGGCCGCCGGCGTGTTGGACACCACAGTCGCCGCCGTCAACAGCGCTCTTCAGCGGGCCCGCAAGGTCGTCATCGAACGACGTCCGGAACCCAGCCAGCAGCAGACCCTCAAGACGCTCGGCGACGCGGCACAACGGGAGGTCGCCCAGCGGTACCTGACCGCATGGGAGGCCGGTGACGTTGACGCCATCGTGGCGATGCTGACGGAGAACGCACGGTACTCGATGCCGCCGCTGGCGACCTGGTACGTCGGCCGGGCAGAAATCCGCGCCTTCCTGGTCGGTGCGGTCCTGCGGCATCGCTGGCGGTTCCTGCCGGTGCAGGCGAACGGACAGCTCGCGTTCGGCACGTACCTGTGGAGCCACGAGCGGGGCGCGTATGTCCCGGCCGGTCTGGACCTGCTGGCGCTGCGGGGTCGGCAGGTGGTCGAGGTGGTCTCGTTCCTCGATGCCGACTTCCCGACCTTCCGGTTGCCGGACCACCTGACGTGAGGTGACCTGCGGACGCGCGATGAGTTTGCCGACCGGTCCGGGTTGTAGTCCTGACGGGAAGTATCGACCTGGAAGGACCAAGCCCACCATGGCTACCAACGAGGAACAGATCCGCGCACTGATCGAGCGCTGGGCCGACGCGGTCCACCGCGGCGACCTCACCAGCGTCCTCGCCGACCACAGCGAGGACATCGTCATGTTCGACGTGCCGCCACCGCATCAGGGAGTACGTGGCCTCGACGCCTACCGCGAGACGTGGACACCGTTCTTTCCGTGGCAGGCCCAGGGCGCCTCCTTCGAAATCGAGTCCCTGGAGATCACCGCCGGTGACGATGTCGCCTTCGCGTACGCCCTGCTACGCTGCGGCACCGAGCGCGACTTTGCCGACAATCCTCACACCCGTTTACGACTGACGCTCGGTCTACGCAAGCACGCCGAAGGGTGGGTCGTCGCCCATGAGCACCACTCCTTCCCACGCACCGACCCCACCGCGGCCAAGCCGGCTCCCGAGCGAGACCACGCCGCCGCCGAACAGGAGCTGCGCCGGTTACACCAGCACTGGTTCGACAGCACAGCCGGCAAAGACCTCGACGGCCTGATGACCCCCATCGCCGACGACGTCGTCTCCTACGAACACGACCAGCTACTGCAGCACGTCGGGGTCGAAGCCGTCCGTGAGGTATGCAGGGCCGGACTCGACGCGGCCGGCGACAGCACCGTCACCTGGAACGTTCCCGACCTAAAGATCGTGGTCGACGGTGATCTCGCCGTCTCCTGGGGCCTCAACCACGTGTCGGTGGTACCCGCTGGCGGCGATGCCGTAGACAGCTGGTCCCGTGGAACCCGCATCTTTCAGCGCAGCAACGGCGCCTGGCTCCTGACCCACCAGCACCTCTCCCACCCCTACGACCCAGCCACCGGCCGCGCGAAGACCGACCTGCGTCCGTAATCCAGCC
The DNA here is from genome assembly GCF_000016425.1 of Salinispora tropica CNB-440. Taxonomy (GTDB): domain Bacteria; phylum Actinomycetota; class Actinomycetes; order Mycobacteriales; family Micromonosporaceae; genus Micromonospora; species Micromonospora tropica. Next base: position 3,620,613 of record NC_009380.1, read on the forward strand.
GTGGCGATGATTCCTGAACATTAGGCAATCTTTAAGCGCTACCAGCAAATAAAATTCGTCCTTGACGCGTTGAAAGTCGTACGGATTCGAGGAATGATGTCGACCATGCCCTCTTCCCCGGATCCGGTACGGCCCTATGCGAGCCTCGATGACACCGACCGCGCCATCCTGGCGGAGCTGACGATGGACGGCCGCCTCCCGAACAATGCCCTTGCCGAGCGGGTAGGGGTGGCGCCATCGACCTGCCTCGCGCGGACCAGGGCGCTACGCGGATGCGGGGCGATCCGCGGCTTCCACGCCGAGGTGGATCCTGCGGCGATGGGCCTGCCACTACAGGCGCTGATCTCGGTACGACTCTCCGCCCACGACCGGGCCGTGGTGGACGCCTTCCGGGCCCGGTCGGTACGCCTACCAGGGGTGGTGGCGGTGTTCCACGTGGCCGGCGCGGACGACTACGTGCTGCACGTCCGGGCGGCGTCGGCGGATGCGCTGCGGGACTTCGCGCTCGACCACCTGGCAGTCGATCCGGCGGTGCAGCACACCCAGACCAGCCTGATCTTCGAGCAGGTACGGGGCCTGGGGTAAGACGGATCACAGTCTCGGTGACGCACCGAAACAGGATCTTCACGTCTATGTCACGCCTGGGACGCGGACCGCGCCTAGCTTTGGTTTCGGTGGTGGTTGGCACTCCCGGTCGGGACGGGTCGGGAGATGCCAGGTTGTGGTGCACCGGGCCGGAGTCGACGGATTCCGCGAAGCCGGTCCGGTGCTCACTCTCTCGCCCGGTGCGCCCTACCGGACCGACTCAGAGTCGACCGCCACCTGCTGCCGGGGCGGTTCGGTGTTGACCTCACGCCGGGACGGCGTGGCGCCACGGGCAGCGGCGACGACAGTCCGGGCATGACGGGCGCGCAGCAAGGCCCGCAGCGCGAACGCGACCGCGACACCCCAGGCGAGCGCCAGCAGGGCATACCCCACGGGCCGCACACCCCCATCGAGATCGAGGGCGTGCATCAGCGTACGAGCGTTGGTCAGCACGATCACACCGCCAACCACCGCGCCGAGCAGTTGGGCCGGAACAAGGCGTATCAGCCAGGCGGCCACCGGCGCCGCGATCAGACCACCGGCGAGGAGCGCGAGCACCATCGGCAACAGAAAGCCCTCGGAACCAAGCCCGATCAGGAAGCCGACGCTGGCCGCACCGGCGACGAGGAACTCGGCGGTGTCCACCGAGCCGATCACCTTGCGGGGTTCCAGTCGCCCGCTGACCAGCAGCGCGGGGGTTGCCACCGGGCCCCATCCCCCGCCACCGGTGGCGTCGACGAAACCGGCGACCAGTCCCAGGGGGCTCAGGAAACGACCGCGTAACCGCCCGGCCCGCCGCTCGGTGCGCAGTGGTCGGGCGAAGCGCACCAGCAGGTACGCGCCAAGGGTAAACAAGATGGCGGCCATCCAAGGCGCGGCGGCAGCAGTGGAGAGGGCGGACAGAAAGGTCGCTCCGGCGAACGCGCCGAGGGCACCAGGCACCGCGATCCGTCGGACGACGCGCCAGTCGACGTTGCCGAACCGCCAGTGCGCCACCCCCGCCGCGAGCGTGGTGCCCACCTCCGCAAGGTGCACCGAAGCCGAGGCAGCGGCCGGCGCGATTCCGGCGAGCAGGAGCAGAGTCGAGGAGGTCAGCCCGTATGCCATGCCGAGGGCACCGTCAACGAGCTGCGCGGCCAACCCGACGAGCGCGAGGACCAGCAGCTTGCGCACCGCGCCTCCCTAGTTTTCGGATATCTCCTATCGACTTGGTCGACAATGCGGGATGAGTGGGGCCTGGGTCAACCATGTTCGACAGCGATTCTCGGCTCAGGTCCCGGCGCGGCTCAGGTCCCGGCGCTCTCGGGACAGGTCCCGGCGCTCTCGGCTCAGGTCCAGGCGCGTGGGTCGGCGACCAGGTCGGTAACCCGCGCCGGGAGGGCACCGTCGGCCACGTCGGCTACGGTGACCAGCTCAAGGATCTGGCGTTCGCTTGCCCGCAGGGCAATCCACACATCCTGCAGTGCCCGCGCGGCACCGTGATAGCCGAGCTGCTCCGGGCGCTGTCCACGAACGTGGGCCAGCGGACCGTCGATCACCCGAATCACCTCGGCGAGGGAGATCTCGCCCGCCGGCCGTGCCAGCCAGTAGCCTCCCTCCGGGCCCCGCTGGGCCTGCACCACGCCGCCCCGACGCAGCTGCAACAGGATGCTCTCCAGGAACTTCGGCGGGATCTCCTGAGCCCGGGCGATCTGGTCGGCTGTCACGAACCGCCCCCGACCGGTCGAGACACCGCCGGTCGCCGAGGCGAGCTCGGCGACTGCGCGAAGGGCATAGTCAACCCGGGCGGAGAGACGCATGGCAGACAGGCTAGCCGGCTCGGCCACCAACGGCCGATCGTCCCTCGACCCGCCGGGCCGGAGGCCCGTGCAGGGCCGCCACCTCCGGGCCTTCGAACGCTTACAGGCTGGAGCCGCCGTGCCCCGTGACACGACGGCTCCAGATCTTGGGCCCAACGGGCATGTGGTGCGGTTGACCGAGATCAGACCCGGTATGCCAGCAAGTCCAGGCGTTGGAACTCGACGGGTTCGACGACGGTGGCGAGGGGCTCGAAGGAGCTGTCGAGCACACTGATACCGTTCGCCCGCCGAACCAGCACCTTGTCGTCAGCGGTAAACAGGATGCTTCGGATCTCTCCCTCACCTGGCAGCGGCACTGTCGCGCCCGTGGTGGTGTCGACGACATCAAAGCTGTCATCTTGGCGCGACGGATCGGTGCCATGCCAGCCGACCGCGACGTATCGACCATCCGTCGATATGCTTCGAACGGCCCAGCCGTCCCACTTCAGCGCTTCATCGGCAGGCGGAGTGTAGTCGTACTTCCGTACCTGCTGCCCATCCGTCACATACCGCGTGCCATCCTCTTGCGCAGCCAGCCACCTCCCGTCGGCGGACCAACCTTCCACGTTCTCCATCCGAGGGCTGCCGGCCACCGGCTCCTTGGCGGCCACATCCAGGAGCACAAATCGCGTATCCGCCAGCCGCACTCCCAGCAGATCATTGCCGTTCCACAGCAGGGCCCGAGAGCCGAGGCAGTTGACATCACTCAGCACGCTCGTCATCACCGGCCTTTCTCCCGGCTCCCCCAGAGCACCCACCAGCAGTTCTCCACTGTGACGATCCGTGCTGCTGCCCTTGACATAGGCCACCCACCTGCCGTCCGGGGAGACGGTGAGGGTGTTCCCGGGGCACAGGTCATCGTCCGAGAGCGGGAAGCGGGTAACCACGTTGTGGGCGTCGCCCTGCACGGCGTGAACGGTGGCCTCGTCGCCAAAACTCAGGTAGTAACGGGTACCGGGAAGCCCTGGTTGCTCGGCTGGGGGCGACGAGGACAGAGACGGAGACGGGGACGGGTCGGCCGGCGGCGATGGGGAAACAGTGACCGACGGAGAGTCGGCTGGCAGCGGCGCCGGACCGTCGGCACGGGGAATCACGGCGAGGGCCGTGCCGGTCGCGCCGAACAGCGCGAGGACAGCGGCGGACGTGACGATCGCGCGCTGGATGACGAGCCGACGGGAGGTGTGCAAAACCCGGTCGTGCAGGTCGGCAGTGTTGACCTCTTCCGCCAGATCGGCGAGGTCGAGCCGGAGGCGGTCGTGTTTCATCGGGCGCTTCCTTCCGAGACGTACAGTTCGCCGAGCTCTGGTGCGACAGTGCGTAACTTGGCCAAGGCCTTGGAGGTCTGGCTCTTGACAGTGCCGACAGTGACGCCGAGCAGGCCGGCGGCCTCCATTTCGGTACGGTCCTCGAAGAAGCGCAGCACCAGCACCGCCCGCTGCTTCGCGGAGAGCTGGGCCAAGGCGTTCCGCAACGTGAGCCGCATGATGGTCTGGTGCGCGGCGTCTGAATCCGAACTGCTGTCGCTTCGATCAGGCAAGTCACCCGGCATCGACTCGCCTACACGTCGACGTCGCCACCAGGAGACTTGGAGGTGGTACATAGTCTTGCGGGTGTAGGCTTCGGCATTCCCACTCTCATGCAGCCGTTTCCACGACCGGTGTGTCCGCGCGAGGGCCGACTGAACGAGATCCTCGGCAAGGTGCTGGTCACCCGTCAGAAGGTAGGCCGACCGCAAAAGCGCGGGCGTACGGGTCCGGACGAACGTTTCGAACTCTGTCAGCAAAGGGTCCACACGAGCCGATCCTTGGGAGAGGCGGTCCATCGACATTTACGCCCCACTAGACGCTCAGCCCAAGCCATTTGGTTGCCGCACGGCCGAAATCTCGGAGCACATTTTCACGGTCAACAACTGACTTCGATCAACCCCGCCACCGAGATGCCCGCCTGGGCGCCCGCTCCGAACGCCGTTAGCCGGCACCCGCTTTCGGGTACCGGCTAACCGGAGTGGTGATGTTGTCGTGTCGATCGTGTCGGAGGTTGAACGCTACTAACCGCCCGAAGCCTCGATACCGGTCCCGCGCTGGCCGTCACTCGCCAACTCTGCGCAGCAAGCCCTCCTGCACCGCACTGGCGATCTGCCGGCCGTCCCGGGTGAACATGCGACCGGCCGCCAACCCCCGCGCCCCAGACGCCGAGGGGCTCCAGCAGTCGTAGAGAAACCACTCGTCGGCGCGGAACGGCCGGTGGAACCAGAGGGCGTGATCGAGGCTGGCGCCCACCACACCGCCGGGCCCCCACACCTCTCCGTGTACCGACAGCACCGAGTCCAGCAGGGTGAGATCGGAGGCGTACGTCAGGGCGCAGGCGTGCAGCAGCGGGTCGTCCGGGAGCTTGCCGTCGATCCGCATCCACACCCGCTGGTTCGGCTCGGCCGGCCGGTCACCAGGGCGCACCCAGCCGGGCTCACCGACGTAGCGGACGTCGATCGGCCGGGGAATCAGCGCCCAGATACCCAACCGCTCCGGGTAGCGGGCGAGCCGGTCGGTCATCGTCGGCACCTCGTCCGGGCCGGGCACGTTCGGCGGGGACGGCGCATGGTGGTCCAGCCCCTCCTCCTGGCGCTGGAAGGACGCCGACATGAAGAAGATCGGTTTGTCGTGCTGGAGCGCCACCGACCGGCGGACCGAGAAGGAACGACCGTCGCGAACGCACTCGACCTGGTAGTCGATGGGCTCACTCGGATCGCCCGGTCGCACGAAGTAACCGTGCAGAGAGTGCACGAAGCGTTCCGGATCGACCGTCCGCCCGGCGGCGACCAGCGCCTGACCGGCGACCTGCCCCCCGTACACCCGCTGCGGGCCGACCTGCGGACTCATCCCCCGGAAGGCTCGCTCACCGGTCGGGCTGAGGTCCAGAACCTCCAGCAGTTGATCGACCGCGGCCTGACCGACCACCGCACCGGACGCGCTCATCGGACCTCCAATCGCGACCGTGGGGATCGCGATCCCGGCTCGCTCCGCACACTCACTGGAGCGCCCGGGCCGCGGCGAGGTCGACCAGCGACCCGAGCTGGTGCACGCGAAGGGTGTTGGTCGAGCCGGGAGTTCCGGGCGGACTACCGGCGACGATCACGACGTAATCGCCGGGGTTGGCCCGACCGAGGCCGAGCAGCGCCTCGTCGACCTGCCGGAACATGGCGTCGGTGTGCTCAACGAAGGGCATCAGGAAGGTCTGCACACCCCAGGAGAGGGCGAGCTGGTTACGCACCTCCGGCACCGGGGTGAAAGCGAGTAGCGGCAGGTCACAGTGCAGTCGGGAGAGCCGCCGGACGGTGTCGCCGGTCTGCGAGAACGCCACCAGGGCTTTGGCGTCGATCGCCCGGGCGATCGACGACGCGGCGATGGTAAGCGCGCCCCCGTGGGTACGTGGATCGTGCTGGAGCCGAGGCACCGCGATCGAGCCGGCCTCCGTCGTCGCCACGATCTTTGCCATGGTGCTCACGGTGAGCACCGGGTACTTCCCGACGCTGGTCTCGCCGGAGAGCATCACCGCGTCCGCGCCGTCGAGCACGGCGTTGGCCACATCGGAGGCCTCAGCACGGGTGGGCCGGGAGTTCTCAATCATGGAGTCGAGCATCTGGGTGGCGACGATGACCGGCTTGGCGTTCTCTCGGCAGAGCTGCACCGCGCGCTTCTGCACCAGGGGCACCTGGTCCAGCGGCATCTCCACGCCGAGGTCACCACGGGCCACCATGACCCCGTCGAAGGCCAGGACGATCGCCCCAAGCTGCTCCACTGCCTCCGGCTTCTCCACCTTGGCCAGCACCGGCCGGTGCACGCCCTCCTCGGACATGATGGAGTGGACCTGCTTGATGTCGTCGGCGGAACGGACGAAGGAGAGCGCCACCAGGTCGGCACCGAGGCCGAGGGCGAACCGCAGGTCCTCGGCGTCCTTGTCCGAGAGCGCGGGGACACTGACCGCTACGTTTGGCAGCGACACACCCTTGTTGTTGGAGACCGGTCCGCCCTCGGTGACCAGGCAACGGATGTCGTTGCCGGTAACGTCGGTGACCTCGACCGCGACTCGGCCGTCGTCGATGAGCAGCCGGTCGCCGGGCTTCACCTCCTGGGGAAGCTTGCGGTAGGTGCAGGCAACCCGATCCCGGGTACCGAGGATGTCATCACTGGTGATCACCACCGAGTCACCGGTGCGCCACTCGTGCGGGCCGTCGGCGAACCGGCCAAGCCGGATCTTGGGGCCCTGGAGATCGGCGAGGACCGCGACCGGCCTCCCCGCCGCCTCGGCCGCCTCCCGAACCAGCCGGCAGACCGCCTCGTGGTCGGCATGGCTGCCGTGGCTGAAGTTGAGCCTCGCCACATCCATTCCGGCCTCAACGAGGCCGCGAATACGCTCCGGCGAGGAGGTGGCGGGGCCAAGTGTGCAAACAATCTTTGCGCGGCGTGTCACGCCCATCAGGCTAATCTCTCCTCCGGGCCGGACCGCGGGCCGACCCCTGTCGCAGTGCGAACACGTTCTCCGACGTTGCGCGGCTGCACGGCCGGCAGTGGATAACCGCCGGGAACGTCGTGGGGGGGCGGGCGTCGGCGACCGCGCGCCCCGAGATCGTACCGCCCGCGCTAGGCCTGACAGGAAGGCACGGGTGAACAGCGCGCAGAAAGTCGATCTCTGTCGCTGGCTTTCCCGTTCCCCGCCCCACCGCGAAAGAGGGAAGAACCCGCGCCTCGGTCAGGCCGAAGCAGCTCGGCACGCGCCCGCGGGAGGCAATCGGACCAGCTGGCACAGCCCCGTGGGGCGGTCGGCATGCCGACCGCCCCACGGGGAGCATTCCTAGACAGCCAGGCAGTTGGGGCGGATCGACTCGTCGCGCAACGCCTGCCGGATCACCGTGTAGGTCGTCCCGTCCAGTGCCAACCCAAGGTGCCCGACCAGCCGCAGCGGACACCAGGACTGGATCAGCACGTTGCGCGCTCCGTCGGCCAGCGCAGCGTTGCCCACCGGCCGCACCAACTGGTCCTGCCACGTACGGATGGTGGTGTAGCTGACCGAGCCGGGAGTGTCGTCACCGGCGTTGAGGTCGGCGAGGAAGTCCGAGCCGATCGTCATCTGCTGGCATGCCACCACCCCGGCGCAGCTACCGAGCCCGAGGAAGGCGACGATGTTGGCCACATACGTCCCGTACTGCGGGCTGCCGAGGCTGACGTACCGACCGACGGCCCCGGTGCCGCCGAGTTGCTTCAGGTAGTAGCGGGCCACCAGGCCCCCCTCGGAGTGCCCCACCAGATCCACCCGGTTGGCGCCGGTGGTGGCGCGAACCTGGTCGACATAGTCGGCGAAGGCGCGGGCCGAGGTCGGGATGTCGCCGAAACCCAGCCCTGGCAGTTCATAGACGAAGGAACGGAAGCCGTCGGCATCCAGCCGCGCGGCGAGCGGCCCGTACGCGAAGGCGAAGCCGCTCAACCCGCCGACGATGATCACTGGGTTGTCGGCCGCCACGGCCGGGCCGGCCGTGGCGTTGTGGACGCTACTCGGTGGGACGTGGGAAGTGGACGCCGGCTCAGCCGCGGCACCGGCAGGTGCCGCACTGGCGGATGCTGCACTGGCGGCGACGCCAGGGACGGCGAGCGTGACGCCGAGTGCGAACGCGAGCACGATGGCGGTCTTTCGAAGCAACATGGCTGCAACTCCATGAGGGTGGTGGGTGCGGTGCGAGTCCGATCGACCGGTGCGAACGATGATGCGGGCAGAGATTCTCGTTCGTCAATGCTCGGCTACCCCCCAGTAACCTGTTGTTCCATCAACGGCACACTCCGGCCGTCCAGACAAAGGCCTCCATAGGGAAAAAACTCACAGACAGGCCACACCACGGCGCAGACACAGCCCCACGGAAGTGAGTTGGTATACCTAGACTTGTAGTAGTGATGCTATCTTCCGGAGTATGACTACAGTCGAACGGCCGGGGGCTGTTGCGGCCCCCCGAAATCTCGACGACCACCTGGTCCTCGACGTTCGGGACCTACGCATGCGCTACGGCACCGTGGACGTGCTGAACGGCGTCGACCTCACCGCCCAACGGGGCGAGGTGATCGCACTGCTCGGGCCGAACGGTGCCGGCAAGACCACCACCATCGAGATCCTCGAGGGCTTCCGGCTGCCCTCAGCCGGCTCGGTCCGGGTACTCGGCGTTGACCCCGCCAACGGCGACGAGCGGTGGCGGGCCCAACTCGGCGTGGTGCTCCAGTCCTGGCGGGACCACGGCCGGTGGCGGGTGCGGGAACTCCTCTCCCACCTCGGCGACTACTACGCGCCGTACGCGACCGACCAGATCCAGCGCCCGTGGCCGGTGGACGAACTGCTGGCGGCCGTCGGCCTGACCGCACACGCCGGTGCGCGGGTGTCCCGGCTCTCCGGCGGGCAACGTCGGCGACTCGACGTGGCGGTCGGCATTGTGGGCCGGCCAGAGCTGCTCTTCCTGGACGAGCCGACGGTCGGCCTCGACCCGGCTGCCCGACGCGAGTTCCACGAGCTCGTGCACCGCCTCGCCGACCTGGACCACACCACCATCCTGCTGACCACCCATGATCTGGCCGAGGCGGAGAAGCTCGCCGACTCGATCGTCATCCTGGCCAACGGCCGGATCATCGCGCAGGGCTCGCCGGACCAGCTCTCCCGCCGGCTGACCACCGATGCGGAGGTCCGCTGGACCTGCGACGGCGTACGCCACGTACACGCCACCATGGACGCCACCGGCTTCCTGCGCGACCTGCTCGGCGACTACGGCGACCGGGTGCAGGAACTGGAGGTACGCCGAGCCAACCTGGAGGATGCGTACCTGGCCCTGGTGCACGAGGAGGAGACCGGAATCCGTACCGGCTGGGCCGAACGGGTGTGGCAGCAGCAGGAGGAGAACTGATGAGCCCGACGACCACCGCACTCCGGGCCGGCCTGCGGCGTGGGCTGATCGAGTTACGCAGCACCTTCACCAACTTTCAGGACCTGTGGAACTACTTCTTCCCCACGTTGGTGCTGCTGATCGCCGTCTTCTTCATGCGCGGGGCGACGGTGCCCGGCACCGACTTCTCCCTCGGCGCCCGGACACTGCCCAGCGCACTGGGCATGGGCCTACTCTTCGGCGGGCTGCTCGGGCTCGCCCAGCAACTCGTCGTGGACCGGGAGGACGGCACCCTGCTCCGCGCCAAGGCCATCCCGAACGGCATGCTCGGCTACCTGGTCGGCAAGCTGGTGCTGGTCTCGTCGGTCGCGATGATCGGCCTGGTCATCCAGCTGACTCCCGGGGTGTTCTTCCTGGAGGGGCTACGGCTGGGCGATCCCGGTGCCTGGCTCACCCTGGCCTGGGTGGTGCCGCTCGGGCTGGTGGCGACGCTCCCGCTGGGCGCGATGATCGGCTCTTTGATCGAGAACCCCCGCAACATGGGGCTGGTGGTGCTGCCGGTTATGGGCCTCATCGCCGTCTCCGGCATCTTCTACCCGATCAACGACCTGCCCGGCTGGCTCCAGGGCGTCGCCCAGGTCTTTCCGCTCTACTGGCTAGGCTTGGGCATGCGCTCCGCGCTGCTTCCAGCCGACCTGGCGGCCGTCGAGATCAGTGAATCCTGGCGTCATCTGGAGATGGTTGCCGTCCTCGGTGCCTGGGCGGTGCTCGGGCTCGCCCTGGCGCCGGTGCTGCTGCGCCGGATGGCCCGCCGGGAGTCCGGTTCGCGCGTCGCGGCCCGACGGGAGCAGGCCATGCAGCGGGTCGGATGAGAGGACATCGATGAGCGAGACCGTGCACAACCGGATCGCGGTGCTGCGCGCCGAACGGGGCATCTCCCGGCGACAGCTCGCCGACGCGCTCGGTGTGCACTACCAGACCATCGGCTACCTGGAGCGGGGGGAGTTTCGGCCCAGCCTGCACCTGGCGCTGCGAATCGCCGCGTACTTCGAGGTGCCGGTCGAGGTGGTCTTCTCGATCGAACCGTTCCCCCGCATCGGCGACGCCACCGCCGGGAGCCGCCGTTCAGCGTGAACCCAGGGGCGGTGTCCCGCACCACCACCAGCGGCGTCCCGCACCGCCCGCCCGACACCGGCGGCCGACAGTCCGTATTGGACTGTCGGCCGTCGGGCAGGATCAGCCGGTGACGGCGTTAAGCGCCGGCAGGTAGCCGTCGCGGTAGCCCTCGTCGTTGGGGTGGTACGCCTCGATAATCTTGGTGACGTCGTTGATCCAGGGCTCGTCGCCGCAGACGCCGTGGCCGGCGAAGTAGGAACGGGGATCGGCGAAGGTGGCTCCCGCCGCGGCGGCGCGGTCGGCGGTGATGCTGGTCAGGAGGTCGGCAGCTTCGTTGAGCTGCTGCCGCTTGGCGGTACTCATCCCGAACAGGCCACACCAGCCGGTCTCGAAGAGGCGTGGGTAACCGAGCACGACCAGCCGGGCGTTCGGCGCCCGGTCACGGATCGCCGCGTAGGTGGCGTCCAGCCGACCGGGCAGGGTGGTCTGAGCGAAGTCCCGGGCCTCGTCGACGGCCTCCTCGCAGGCCGAGGTGCTGCCGAACCGACAGGTGAGCATCACGCTGGCGAAGCCGGCGTCATTACCACCGATGGTGACGGTCACCATCGTGGTGCTGGTGCTGAGTGAGTCGACCTGGCTGTTGATGACGTCGGCGGTAACCGCGCCACCACAGGCCGGGAACTGAAAGCTGGTCACCGCATTCGCCGCGGCCCAGCGTGGGGCGTAGGACTTCTGGCTACGCAGGCAGCTGGACCCGTCGTACGGGCCGGCGCCGACACCGGAGGAGTACGAGTCGCCGAGCGCGACATAGTTGATGGTCGCGGCCTGCGCAGCGCTGGGGAGCAGCACCGCGCCGACAACGGCGACACACAGGGCGACCAACGCTGCCAGGGCGCGGACGGGTGCACGGGGTGGCATGTGGACCTCCACAGGGCCGGGGGGTGGTGGAGCCCAGAAACCGCGCGCGTGGCCAGGGTAGAGCTTTGTTACTAGCTGGTAATACTACCGAAGCAATTCACAAAAGTGAATGCACTAGACCGCCGGCCCGTCCACAGCGGCCAGCGGGTGGCCACAGCCACGGCTGCCACACCCCTCAGACGGCCAGCGGCCGGGCACCCGGTTCCACCGGCGCCGGTAGCGAACCCCGCCCATCCAGGTACGAGTGGATGGCGGCAGCAGCAGCCCGGCCCTCGGCGATCGCCCACACGATCAACGACGCACCCCGGTGCATGTCTCCGGCGACGAAGACGCCGTCCACGTCGGTCTGCCAGTCCGAACGGGCGTCCACCGCGCCCCGTTCGTTGCGGGACACCCCGAGCTGCTCAAGCAGCGGCTGCGGCTCCGTGCCGTCGAAACCGATCGCCAGCAGCACCAGATCGGCCGGCAGCTCCCGCTCGGTGCCCGGCACCGGGGTGACGACTCGCCGACCGGCGCTCTTCTCGACCGTCACCTCGGCGATGCGGACCGCCCGCACCGCGCCGCTGCCGTCGTCCACGAACTCCTGCACGGCGACGGCGAAGATCCGCTCCCCGCCCTCCTCGTGTGCCGGGTACTCCCGCAGGATCCACGGCCAGGTCGGCCACGGATCCCGCGCCTCGTCCCGCGCCTGGGACGGCTGCGGATAGAGGTCAAGCTGGTACACCGCGGTGGCACCCTGTCGGTGTGCGACGCCGAGGCAGTCCGCGCCGGTGTCTCCGCCACCGATGATGACGACGTTCCGGCCGGCCGCGTCGATCGGCGTACCGTCCGGCAACACCGCGGCGGCCGGAGGGTTGGCCTCCGCGGCGGCGACCACCCGGTTGGCCGCGACGAGGTGCCCCATCGCCTGGTGAATCCCGCGTAGCGATCGGCCGGGGGTTGCTGGCGTGTCCCGGCTGGCGAGGGCGCCGCAGGCGAGCAGCACCGCGTCGTGCTCGGCCCGCAGCTGCTCGGCGGTTACCTCGACACCGACCTCCACCCCGGTCCGGAAACGCACTCCCTCGGCGGCGAGCTGCGCCAGCCGCCGGTCGATGTGATGCTTCTCCAGCTTGAAGTCCGGGATGCCGTACCGCAGCAGGCCACCGAGGGCGTCGTCCCGCTCGTACACGGTGACCGCGTGCCCGGCCCGGACCAGTTGCTGCGCAGCGGCGAGCCCGGCGGGCCCGGAGCCGACCACCGCCACCGACCTGCCGCTGGCGCGCGGCACCGACCGGGGCCGCAGCCCGCCGTGGGCTACGGCAGCATCAGCGATCGCCACCTCGACCTGTTTGATCGTGACCGGCTGCTGGCCGCCGAGACCGAGTACACAGGCCGCCTCGCAGGGTGCCGGGCAGAGCCGACCGGTGAACTCCGGAAAGTTGTTGGTGGCGTGCAGCGTCTCCACCGCGGCATCCCAGCCACCGGTACGGACCAGGTCATTCCAGTCCGGGATGCGATTGCCCAGCGGGCAGCCATCGTGGCAGAACGGAATACCGCAGTCCATGCAGCGAGTGGCCTGCTCCCGGATCAGCTGTTCACCCGCCGGTGGGTAGACCTCACGCCAGTCCATGATCCGCACCGGCACGGGCCGGCGGGCGGGCAGTTGCCGGTCGTAACGCAGGAAACCAAACGAGTCAGGCACGAGCTACCTCCTGGGCGGCCATCTGCGAGACGGGCGACACCGGCGTGGACGGTCCGGACGACGTGGGCTGCGTTGCCGGCGCCGCCAGGGCACTCATCACCGCGTCGTCCACGTCGTAGCCGGCGGCTTCGGCAGCCCGCATGATCTCCAGCACCCGGCGATAGTCTCGGGGCACCACGGCGGTGAACTCCTCCACCGCCTCCGACCAGCGTTTGAGCAAGTCCTCGGCGACCGCCGAGTCGGTCTCGGTGAAGTGCCGCTGGACCAGGTCGTAGAGGGTCGCCTGCTCCTGCTCACTCAGGGGCGTCAGGTCCACCAACTCCGTGTTGACCCGCCGGCGATCCAACCGCCACACGAACGCGGTCCCACCGGACATCCCGGCCGCGAAGTTCCGCCCCGTCGGCCCCAGCACTACGATGGTGCCGCCGGTCATGTACTCGCAGCCGTGGTCGCCGACGCCCTCGACGACAGCTGCCGCCCCGGAGTTGCGTACCGCGAACCGCTCCCCCACCCGACCGCGGAGGAAGACCTCACCTGCCGTGGCGCCGTAGAGGATGGTGTTGCCGGCGATGATCTGATCCTCCGCCCGCCGGCCCGGCATGGTCTCCACGTTGACAAAGGGCGAGGCCCGATCCGGGCGAAGCACCAGCCGCCCACCGGAGAGGCCCTTGCCGACGTAGTCGTTGGCGTCGCCGTGCAGGCGCAGGGTGACACCGGATGGCAGGAACGCACCGAACGACTGCCCGACGGTGCCGTGCAGGTCAAACTCGATCGTGTCGGTGGGCAGGCCGGCCCCGCCGTGGCGACGGACCACCTCACCCCCGAGCATCGCGCCGACGCTGCGGTGCTCGTTGCGCACCGACAGCTGTGTCCGTACCCGGGACCCGGCGCGCAACGCCGGCTCGGCGAGCGCGATCAGCTCGTTGTCCAACGCCAGCCCAAGACCGTGGTCCTGGGCGCGGACGCCCCGCCGGGCGGTCTCCTCGGGTAGCTCCGGCAGGCGCAGGACGGGGCTCAGGTCGATGCCGACCGCCTTCCAGTGATCGACCGCGGGGGCGACATCGAGCAGTTCGGTCCGGCCGATCGCCTCGTCGATCGAGCGCAGACCCAGCTCGGCGAGGTACCCACGAACCTCCTCGGCGAGGAAGAGGAAGAAGTTCTCCACGAACTCCGGCCGGCCAGTGAACCGCTCGCGCAGCACCGGGTTCTGGGTGGCGATGCCGACCGGGCAGGTGTCCAGATGACAGACCCGCATCATCACGCAGCCCTCGACGATCAGCGGGGCGGTGGCGAAGCCGAACTCCTCCGCGCCGAGCAGGGCCGCGACCAGCACGTCCCGACCGGTCTTGAGCTGGCCGTCAACCTGCACGGTGACCCGGTCACGGAGCTTGTTGAGCAGCAGCGTCTGCTGCGCCTCGGCCAGGCCCAGCTCCCACGGGGTGCCCGCGTGCTTGAGCGAGTTCAGCGGGGACGCGCCGGTGCCGCCGTCATGCCCGGAGATGAGGATGACATCGGCCTTCAGCTTCGCCACGCCCGCCGCCACCGTGCCCACCCCGACCTCGCTGACCAGCTTGACGTGCACCCGCGCCGCCGGGTTGACGCACTTGAGGTCATGAACGAGCTGGGCCAGGTCCTCGATGGAGTAGATGTCGTGGTGTGGTGGCGGGGAGATCAGGCCGACCCCGGGGGTGGCGTGACGAGTCCGGGCGATCCACGGCCAGACCTTGTTCCCGGGAAGTTGGCCGCCCTCACCGGGCTTGGCACCCTGTGCCATCTTGATCTGCAGGTCATCGGCGTTCACCAGGTACTCGGTGGTGACCCCGAACCGGCCGCTGGCGATCTGCTTGACCGCCGAACGACGGGTCGGATCGTACAGCCGCTGGACGTCTTCGCCCCCCTCGCCGGTGTTGGACTTGCCGCCGAGCCGATTCATCGCGACCGCGAGGGTCTCGTGCGCCTCCACCGAGATCGACCCGTAAGACATGGCGCCGGTAGCGAAGCGCCGAACGATCTCGCTGGCCGGCTCGACCTCCTCGATCGGCACCGGCGGGCGCACTCCGGTGCGCAGCGCGAACCGCCCCCGCAGCGCGCCCCCCTGGGCGGCCAGGGCGTCAACCTTCGAGGTGTACGCCCGGAACACGTCGTACTGCCGGCTGCGGGTGGCGTGCTGGAGCAGGAAGACGGTCTCCGGGTTGAACAGGTGCAGCTCGCCCTCGCGCCGCCACTGGTACTCGCCACCAACATCCAGTCGGTCGCTCGTCGCCGCCCCCGGCGCCGGCCAGGCGAGGGCGTGTCGAGCAGCGACCTCGACGTGAATCCCGTCCAGGTCAATCCCGCCGATCTTGCTGGGCGTGCCCCGGAAATACCGCTCGATCAGTTGGCTGTCCAGCCCAACCGCCTCGAAGACCTGGGCACCGCAGTACGACGACACGGTCGAGATACCCATCTTGGACATGATCTTCAAAACGCCCTTGCCGAGCGCCCTGACGTAGTTGCGAACCGCGGTGCCCGGCTCGACGCCGACCAGCGCGCCGGTCGAGATCATGTCCTCCACCGACTCGAACGCCAGGTACGGGTTGACCGCCACCGCGCCGTACCCGACCAGCACGGCCGCGTGGTGGACCTCCCGGCAGTCGCCGGACTCCACGATCAGCGACACCTGGGTTCGGGTCTGTTCCCGAACCAGATGCTGGTGCACCGCCGCGGTCAGCAGCAGCGACGGGATTGGGGCGAGGTTGGCGTTGGAGTCCCGATCCGAGAGGACGAGGATGCGCACGCCATCCTCGATGGCCTCGGAGACGTGCCGACAGATCTCGGTCAGCCGCGCCCGAATGCCCGCGCCGCCCTCCCGGATCCGGTACAGGCCGGAGACCCGGACCGCCTTGAATCCGGGGAGGTTCCCGTCCTCGTCGATCGAGAGGATCTTTGCCAGCTCGTCGTTGTCGATCACCGGATAGGGGAGCTCGAGCTGCCGGCAGCTCGCCGGACCCGGGTCGAGCAGGTTGCCCTCCGGCCCGACCGTGGACTGGAGGCTGGTCACCAACTCCTCTCGGATGGCATCCAGCGGCGGGTTCGTAACCTGGGCGAAGAGCTGGTGGAAGTAGTCGTAGAGCAACCGGGGTCGGGTGGACAGCGGGGAGATCGGGGTGTCCGTGCCCATCGAGCCAATCGGCTCGGCTCCGACTCGCGCCATCGGCGCGAGGAGAATCTTCAGCTCCTCCTCGGTGTAGCCGAACGCCTGTTGCCGGCGGCGTACCGAGTCATGGGTGTAGACGATGTGCTCCCGGGCCGGCAGGTCGGTCAGCTCGATGAGGCCGGCGTGGAGCCACTCCTCGTACGGTTGGGCCGCCGCCAGCTCGGCCTTGATCTCGTCGTCGTGCACGATCCGGCCGCCCACGGTGTCCACCAGGAACATCCGCCCGGGCTGCAGGCGCCCCTTGGCAACCACGGTGGCCGGATCCAGGTCCAGCACGCCCGCCTCGCTGCCGAGCACGACCAGCCCGTCGGAGGTCTGCCACCAGCGGCCGGGACGCAGGCCGTTGCGATCCAGCACCGCCCCGACAATCTCGCCGTCGGTGAACGCCACCGAGGCCGGCCCGTCCCAGGGCTCCATCAGGCTGGCGTGGAACCGGTAGAAGGCCCGTTGGTCGGCGGGCATGTCCGGGTCGTTCTCCCAGGCCTCCGGAATCATCATCAACACCGCGTGCGGCAGGCTTCGCCCCGCCAGGTGCAGCAACTCCAGGACCTCGTCAAAGTTGGCCGAGTCGGACACGCCCGGCGTGCAGACCGGGAAAATCCGACGAATGTTGCCCGGCAGTGCCGCACCGGCTCCACCGGCGAGCATCGACTCCCTCGCCTGCATCCAGTTCCGGTTGCCCCGGATGGTGTTGATCTCGCCGTTGTGGGCGATAAACCGGAACGGGTGCGCCAGGGGCCAGGACGGGAACGTGTTCGTGGAGAAGCGGGAGTGCACCAGCGCGATGGCGCTGCACATCCGCTCGTCGGTCAGCTCCGGGTAGAACTCCGGCAGCTGGTCCGGTGTGAGCATGCCCTTCCAGACCATCGTGCGGCCGGACAGCGACGGAAAGTATGCCGGCACGCCGCGCTCCGCCGACTCCCGCTCGGCCTGCCTCCGGACGCAGTACGCCACTCGCTCCAGCTCGAGGCCGGTCAACCGGGAACCAGCCGGGCCCGTCGTCGAGTCGGTAAGCCGGTGCGCGGTGACGAAGATCTGCCGGACCCGGGGCATCGCCGCATGCGCCGTCGCGCCCAGGCCAGCCGGGTCCACCGGCACGTCCCGCCACCCAAGCAGGTCGGCTCCCTCGACCAACGCGTACTTCTCCACCACCCGACGGGCTCGAAGCTCGGCCTCGTCGTCATCGGGCAGAAAGACCAGGCCGGTCGCGTACTCGCCGATCGGGGGCAGCGGGAAGTCCACCACCGCACGCAGCAGCGCGTCCGGCACCTGGATCAGGATTCCCGCGCCGTCGCCGGTGTTCGGCTCCGCGCCCCGGGCACCCCGATGGTCCAGCCGGCGCAGAGCGGCGAGCCCGTTCGCCACCACCCCGTGCGACCGCCGGCCACGCAGGTCCGCCACGAACGCCACCCCGCACGCGTCACGTTCGTACGCGGGGTCGTAGAGCCCGGCTGTGGACCCGTTCGGGCCGGGGTGCGGAACCTGCTGCGGGATGCGGTGCGGGTACGGAACGGCCACCCGGGCCTCCTGTCGTCACTCAGGCTGAATCTTGGTCGGGACGACGTCGGCCCTCAAGGGTCATTTGAGTCTACGTTAGGGGGGGCCACACAAGGCCAGTGCAGATTGATCACACCTTCCAGAGTGTGAGAAGGCACTCTCTCGGGCCCGCACCGCCTCGGCCGGCTCCCCGCCGGATGGCACCCCGGAGGCGGTCAGGACGGGGGGCGCCACTGGTCGGCGGTCGTGCCGGCGCTGCCCAGCAGTCGGGGGGTGAGGGCGCCGAGGACAGCGTCGCGGGCGCGGAGCGCGAGACGACCACGGGCCTGGAGCACCGCCGACATCCGTCGGGTCTGCCGGACCGTCGCCGCCACCCGGGGCCGTCGGATCCGGTCGTAGGCGACGACCGCGTCCGGCAACCGGGACTCGCGGAGCAGCGCGGCCAGGGTGGCGGCGTCCTCGAAGGCGAGGCAGGCCCCCTGCCCCAGGTGCGGGGGCATGGCGTGTGCGGCGTCACCGAGCAGCACCGCCCCACCGGGACCGGTGGGGAAGCCGTACGTGCGGGGCAACGGACGCAGCTCGCGGATCTCCTGCTGGACCAGGTCTGCCGGGTCGGTGGCGTCGAGCAGGTCGGCGATCGGTGCGGGCCAGCCGGTGTACCAGCGACGCAGCAGGGAGAGCTGGATCTCCGGCGACTCTGGCCGGGGCGCACCGGCGGCGGTGGCCACCCAGTAGATCCCGCCGCGGCTGGAAGCCCCGGAGGAACCCCGTTCGCCCAGCGACACGTAGATGAAGCGGTACCCGGCACCGAGGATCTCCCCGGTCGGCGGCAGGTCGGCGGGGAGTTGGGGCGCCCGGTACCACGGGATCACCGCCCGCCACGCGGCCGAGCCACAGCTGACCACCGCCGCCTCCGGTGCGAGCTGCGCGCGAGCCACGCTGTCGATGCCATCGGCAGCAACCACCAGGTCCGCCTCGTAGGTATACCGGCCGTCACCGACCGACGGGCGGGCGCCCGACTCCGCGCGAATGGAACGGAGGGTCACGCCGGTCCGCAGCTCGACGCCGTCGCCCAGCCCGGCGATCAGCGCATCGTGCAGGTCCTCCTGGTGCACCACCACCGGGCTTCGGTCCGCCGCGACCGGGCGGGGCCGCACCAACTGGTGGCCGTCGGGCCGGCGCACCCCGCTGCTCGCCAACGGCGTGGCGATCGCGTCGAGCCCGGCCCCGAGGCCGAGGGCGCGCAGTGCACGCACCCCGTTGGGCCAGAGCACCACCGCGGTGGGTTCCGGACGAATCCGGTCAGCTCCCTCAACCAGCGTGACCTGCCAGCCGGAGCGCGCCAACGCGCCCGCGACCGCAAGGCCGCCGACACCGGCGCCGACCACGACCGCGCTACGCATGCGGCCCTCCTCGCTCAGCTGTCGCGATGGTCGACAGGCCGGGTGGCATCCACCGGCTGGTCGGCGGGCCGGTCGTCACCGGAACTCCCGCTCTCCGGCCCGGGCGGGGCCTCGCCCGTCTCCTGCCAGTGCCGGAACTGCTCCTCGCCGACGACCTGATAGCCCTCCGGCGCCGCCGGCTGGGCGTTCGCCTCGCGAGCAGTGAGATCGACCTGCGACACGTCAGACTCGGGGGCGGAGGTCGGCACCGCACGGATCGGGATCAGGTACTCGCGCGGTCCGCGTACCCGCACGAAGTAGATCAACGCAGCGAGGAAGACCACCGCCGCGGTCCAGACGTTCAGCCGTACGCCGAGGATCGTGTTCGCCTCGTCGGTGCGGATCATCTCGATCCAGAACCGGCCGGCCGTGTAGCCCAGCACGTAGAGCGCGAAGGCTCGGCCACGGCCCAGCTTCAGCCGCCGGTCGAGGAGGAAGACGAGGGCGGCCACACCCAGGTTCCACAGCGCCTCGTAGGCGAAGGTCGGATGGTAGAGACCCGCCTCGAGGATGGGCTTCCCGGCGTCGTCGCGCAGGGCCTGGCCCGTCTCCGGGTCCATCCGGTGGATCTCCAGGCCCCAGGGCAGAGTGGTGCGCCCGCCGTAGAGCTCGTTGTTGAACCAGTTGCCGAGCCGCCCAATCGCCTGGGCCAGCGGCAGTCCCGGGGCGAGAGCATCCGCCACCACGGCGAACGGAATACCGAGCTGACGGGCGGCATACCACGCACCAAGCGCGCCACCGGCCACGGCACCCCAGATACCGAGCCCCCCCTCCCAGATGGCGAACACCTTCAGCGGCTCTCCACCGGTGCCGAAGTACTTCTCTGGTGAGGAGATCACGTGGTAGATCCGGGCACCGATGATGCCCGCCGGCACCGCCCACACGGCGATGTCGAGCACCGCCCCCGGCGCCACCCCACGCTGGCGCAGGCGCCGCTCGGTGACCCAGCAGGCCACCACGATGCCGACGAGAATGCAAAGCGCGTATGCACGAATCGGCACCGGGCCCAGCTGCCACACCGCGGTGGTCGGACTGGGCAGGGCCGCCAAAGGGGTCTGCGAGGCGAGGGTCACGGGTGAACAGGCTACCGCCGATCGGCCCCGCCGTGGCACCCCGGCCCGGACGGCCGGTGGCGTTCCCCTCCGGAGACCGCCGGGCCGGTAGGTGACCGGGGGCGCGTCAGGGGGCCGGAGTCCGGACGCCAGCGGCGAGTTCGGCGCTCAGCTCACGCAGGGCGGTCAGGCCCGCCGGCAGATTCGGAGCATCGAGCAGGCGGCGGATGAGGGCACTGCCGACGATGACACCGTCAGCGAACGAGGAAGCCGTACTGGCCTGCTCTCCGGTGCCGATCCCGAGGCCAACGCCGACCGGCAGGTCGGTGACCGCCCGGACGCGGGACACCAGCACCGGAGCCGCCGCCGAGGCCTGCGCACGGGCCCCCGTGACTCCCATGATCGTAGTCGCGTACACGAACCCCCGGCACTGCTCGACGGTCATGTGCAGCCGAGCGTCAGTGGAGGAGGGCGAGACGAGGAAGGTCCGGTCCAGCCCGTACGCGTCGGAGGCGGCCAGCCACTCCTGCGCCTCGTCGGGAATCAGGTCGGGCGTGATCAGCCCGGTGCCGCCCGCTGCGGCGAGATCCCGGGCGAAGGCGTCAACGCCGTACTGCTCGACCGGGTTCCAGTAGGTCATCGTCACCACGGGCGCGCCGGTGGCGGCGACCGCCTCGACGATGCGCAGCGTGTCGGCGACTCGGACACCGCCGGCCAGGGCGACATCACTGGCCCGTTGGATGACCGGACCGTCCATCACCGGATCAGAGTACGGAATCTCCACCTCGATGACGTCCACGCCCGCCTCGACCATGGCGGTCATCGCGGCGATGCTGCCCTCGACGGTCGGGAACCCGGCGGGCATACAGCCGACCAGGACGGCTCGGCCCTCGGCCCGAGCCTGGTCGAACGCGACCCCGATGCGACTCACGCTGTCACTCCTTGTCAAGGACGCCGAAGTACCCCCCGGCGGTGTGCACGTCCTTGTCGCCACGGCCGGAGAGGTTGACCACCACGACCGGCTCCCGGCCCAACTCGGCGGCGAGTTCCGGGGCGATCGCGACCGTGCCGGCCAGCGCATGCGAACTCTCGATCGCGGGGATGATGCCCTCGGTCCGGCAGAGCAGTTCGAAGGCGGCCATCGCGTCGGCGTCGGTCACCGGCCGGTACGTCGCCCGGCCCGTGTCGTGCAGCCAGGCATGTTCCGGCCCGACCCCCGGGTAGTCCAATCCGGCCGAGATCGAGTGCGACTCGATGGTCTGACCGTCGGCGTCCTGAAGCACGTAGGTCCGGGTCCCGTGCAGCACCCCCGAAGTGCCACCAGTGATGCTGGCCGCGTGCCGACCGGTCGCCGGCCCGTCCCCGCCGGCTTCGAAGCCGTACAGGCGCACGCTCGGGTCGTCGACGAAGGCGTGGAAGACACCGAGCGCGTTGGAGCCGCCGCCGACGCAGGCGGTGACCGCGTCGGGCAGCGCACCGACCAGGTCAAGACACTGCTGGCGGGCCTCGTCGCCGATGCCGCGGACGAAGTCGCGGACCAGGGCGGGGAAGGGGTGCGGGCCGGCGGCCGTACCGATCAGGTAGTGGGTGCTGTCGACGTTGGCAACCCAGTCCCGCATCGCCTCGTTCATCGCGTCCTTGAGGGTGCGTGACCCGGTGGTGACCGGCACCACGGTGGCGCCCAGCATCCGCATGCGCGCCACGTTCAGCGCCTGCCGTTGGGTGTCCACCTCACCCATGTAGACCACACACTCGAGATCGAACAGGGCGGCAGCGGTGGCGGTGGCCACCCCGTGCTGACCGGCGCCAGTCTCGGCGATGACGCGCCGCTTGCCCATCCGCTTCGTCAACAACGCCTGGCCGAGCACGTTGCGCACCTTGTGCGCCCCGGTGTGGTTGAGGTCCTCCCGCTTCAACAGCACCTGGGCGCCAATCTTGGCGGAGAGGCGCCGGGCGGTGTAGAGCAACGAGGGGGCGCCGGCGTAGTCGCGAAGCAGGGCGGCGAACTCGGTCTGGAACGGCTCGTCCCCCATCGCGGTACGCCAGGCGTCGTCGAGCTCGTCCAACGCGGCCACCAGGGCCTCGGGGACGAACCGGCCGCCGAAACGGCCGAAATGGCCGGTGGCGTCCGGATAATGGGCGGTAACAGCGGGCGTGTGGACGCTCATCGCGACTCCCTTCGTTCTAACCGCCCGGTGCGCGCTCAGCGCACCGGACGGGGTGTCGCCGGGTGGTTACCGGCGTTGACCAACTCGGCCACCGCCTCACGGGGACTCTTCTGGGTAACCAGGCCCTCGCCGACCAAAACCGCGTCGGCACCGGCCGACGCGTACCGGATGAGGTCGTGAGGCCCGCGCACTCCCGACTCAGCGATCTTGACGACGCTGCTGGGCAGGCCGGGCGCGATCCGTTCGAAGACCGAACGGTCGACCTCCAGCGTACGCAGGTCGCGAGCGTTGACCCCGATCACCTGGGCACCCGCCTCCAACGCCCGGTCCGCCTCCTCCTCGTCGTGCACCTCGACCAACGCGGTCATGCCCAGCGACTCGATTCGCTCAAGCAAGCCGACCAACACCTTCTGCTCCAACGCCGCCACGATCAGCAGCACCAGATCGGCGCCGTGCGCCCGCGCCTCGTGTACCTGGTAGCTGGAGACCACGAAGTCCTTCCGCAGGACCGGAACATCAACCGCGGCACGGACGGCAGCGAGATCATCCAGCGAACCACCGAACCAGCGCCCCTCGGTGAGCACGCTGATCGCCCGGGCACCACCGGCGGCGTAGTCGCTGGCCAGATCGGACGGGTCGGCGATCTCGGCCAGCTGCCCCTTGGACGGCGAGGAACGCTTCACCTCGGCGACCACCGCCACGCCGGGCCGACGCAGGGCCGCGTACGCGTCCAGCGGTGGCGGGGCCGCGGCAGCCAGCTCTCGAATGCGCTCCAGCGGGACCTGCTCCTGCCGCCGAGCCACATCCTCGCGTACTCCGGCCAGAATCTCATCGAGCACGCTGGGCTTCGCCGAACCGGCGTCGCTCCCCTCCGCGTGCGCATGCTCCGCAGTCACCAACGCTCCCCTCTCCGGGCGTCATGGGCCGATGCTAGGCGGCGTACCCGATGCAGCCCGCCGGGGGTATGGCGCTTCTCACGAATCGGCTTGCGGCATAATGCCCAACCTCCAGTGAAGGCGAGCTCACACACAGCCATCACCTCCCGGTCGCCGATCGAGGCCGACAATCATCGCCCACAGCCATCCTCGGCATCGACGTCATGCTATCCGGCGAGCTGGGCGTCGACCGGGAGCCCGGGACGGCGCTGTGAGCAAGCTCAAGGCCAGAGGACTCTTCCCAGGCCAGCGCCGCGGAGGCAGAGTTGACCCGGCGGATACCCCGGCGAAACGTGAGTCGACGAGCATTCCCCTCGGGCAGACTCGACCCGGTACCCGCCCGCGCCACCCAAACGATCTTCGGGATTGATCATGAGCACTGAGAGCAACGGCCTCACCACCATCTCCCGTACGGTCGCGTCGCTCGCCGCCGGCGTGGTGCACACTCTCGAACGCGCCGTGGTCGGCGAGGCGCAGATGCGCACCGCACGGGGCAACGCGTGGGAGGCCGTCTGCGCCGACCGGGCCCGCGCCGACCAGCGGGCTGAGTTGGATCGAATCGTCGCCGAACTCACCACGAACCGCGACTCACGGCCGACGAGCTGAGTCGGCGGGCTGACTCGACGGGCTGAGTCGGCGGGCGAGACCGCGGCCAGCGGCGCCTCGGCGGCTACCTGCGGACGCGACTCCCTCCCGGGTGGCGGCATCAGTCTTCCGTCGGATCCGCACCCCGATCCAACGCGTCCCACGCGTCGCGGGCACTCCGGCCCTGCGCCGGGCCGGTCGCCGGCCCCGCCGACCGCTCGTACCGAGCGCCCATCACCGACCATCGGTCTCCCCGGGCCGCGGTCAGCACGCCGGCAGCCGCGGCGCACCCACCGCCGAGCAGGCAGAGCAGCGGCCACTGCCGACTGACCGCGCCGGTGAACCCCGCGAGCAGGCCATATCCGCCACCAGCCGCCAACGCCACGGCAAGCCCGGTCAGCACGCCGCCCAGAAGCCGCCGTACCCGCCCCCGGGTGGCCAGCACCGCGCCCCATCCGGCGAGCGCGACCAGGGCCAGTGCGGGCAGCCAGGGAAGCAGCTCCGCACCGGTGCGGGCAGCACGGAGCGGTGGCAACGGGGCGGGGCGGGGCGCCAGCTCGACCACCCAGGCCCGGGTCACCGCCCACATCGACAAACCCGCTCCGGCTACCCCGAGAAGCATGGCGTAGACCAGTTCCCGCCGGCCGGCCTGGTGCCGTTCCGGGCTTACCTCATCCCGGGCGCTCACCGGGCCGCACGCAGGGTCTCGGCCGCGGCGACAGCAGCCAGCACGGCGGCAGCCTTGTTCCGCGTCTCCTGCTCCTCGGCGGCCGGGTCCGAATCCGCCACTACGCCCGCGCCGGCCTGCACGTAGGCACGCCCGCGCTGGATCAGTGCGGTACGGATCGCGATCGCCATGTCGAGGTCACCGCCGAAACCGAAGTAGCCCACGGTGCCGCCGTAGAGCCCACGCCGTACCGGCTCCAACTCTTCGATCAACTCCATCGCCCGCACCTTGGGGGCTCCGGAGAGGGTGCCCGCCGGGAAGGTCGCGACGAGCGCGTCAAAGGCGGTGCGGTCCTCGGCGAGCGCGCCGACCACCGTGGAGACGATGTGCATCACGTGGCTGTACCGCTCGATCATGGCGAACTCGGGTACCTCGACCGTGCCGGGTCGGCAGACCCGCCCCAGATCGTTGCGGCCAAGGTCCACCAGCATCACGTGCTCCGAGCGTTCCTTGGGGTCGGCGAGCAGCTCGGCGGCGAGCTGGGCGTCGGCCTCCGGTGAGCCGCCACGCGGCCGGGTGCCGGCGATCGGATGCAGCAGGGCACGCCGCTGCCCGTCCGCCTCGGTGGACACCTTCAGGTGCGCCTCGGGAGACGAGCCGACGATGTCGAAGCCGTCGAAGCGCAGCAGGTACATGTACGGGCTGGGGTTGGTGGTCCGCAACACCCGGTACACATCGAGCGGGTCGGCGTCGGTCTCCCGTTCAAAGCGCTGTGCAAGCACGATCTGGAAGCACTCACCGGCACGGATCGCCTCCTTGGCCGCCAGCACCGCCGTCTGGTAACCGCCCGCGGGCGTACGGCAGAGCACGTCACCGACGGGCGCCCGGCCAACGGTGGAGGCCATCGGCGGAATCGGCCGGGACAGCGCGGCGGTCATCGCGTCCAGCCGTCCGACCGCGTGGTGGTACGCCGCGGTGACCGCCACCGCCCGATCCGGCGCCTCCGGCGGCGGCAGGACGGCGTTGGCCACCAGGAGCGCCGAGCCGTCGTAGTGGTCGAGCACCACCAGATCAGTGGCGAGCATCATCCCCAGCGCGGGCAGGCCGAGGTCGTCCTCGGTGCGCTCGGGCAGCCGCTCGAAGTGCCGGACCAGGTCGTACCCGAGGTAGCCGACCATGCCGCCGGTCAGCGGCGGCAGCCCGACGGTGTCATCGGGAGGTGGGCCGGCGAGGGCGGCGACGGTGTCCCGAAGCACCGCGACCGGGTCGCCGCCGGCGGGTAGCCCCGCCGGCGGCTGACCCGTCCACACCGCGACGCCGTCGCGTTCGGTCAGGGTGGCCGCGCTACGGACACCGATGAAGGAGTACCGGGACCAGGTCATGCCGGTTGAACCGACGCCCTGCTCGGCGGATTCGAGGAGGAAGCTGCCCGGACCACCGGCCAGCTTGCGGTAGACACCGACCGGCGTCTCCGCGTCGGCGAGCAGCCGCCGGGTGACCGGCACGACCCGCCGCCCGGCGGCCTGTTCGGCGAAGGTCGTCGCGTCCGGACGGACGGTGCCGTCGGTCATGACCGGGCCTGCCGTTCGCCGGACACGCCGGTGACCGGCAGGTTGTTGTGGAAGCAGGTTCGCCGACCGGTATGACACGCCGGGCCGACCTGGTCGACGTCGACCAGCAGGGCGTCTCCGTCACAGTCGAGGGCGACGGCGCGGACGTACTGATGATGTCCGGAGGTCGCGCCCTTGACCCAGTACTCACCGCGGCTGCGGGACCAGTAGGTGGCCCGGCCGGTGGTCAGCGTCCGGTGTAGCGCCTCGTCGTCCATCCAGGCGAGCATCAACACCTCGGTGGAGCCGTACTGGCGGACCACCGCGGCGAGGAGCCCATCGGACGTACGGCGCAGGCGCGCGGCGATGGCCGGGTCCAGGTGGGACGGCCGGGCCGGACCG
Source organism: Salinispora tropica CNB-440 (assembly GCF_000016425.1). Lineage (GTDB taxonomy): Bacteria > Actinomycetota > Actinomycetes > Mycobacteriales > Micromonosporaceae > Micromonospora > Micromonospora tropica. Next base: position 3,647,155 of record NC_009380.1, read on the forward strand.
CCGCTCGGGTCGGAGCCGGGCAGGGCGCCGGGCGACGGCGCGTCAGGTACGGGCATAGTCACCCATTCTCCGATACCGGACGGGCGGGTGATGGGGCACCCGTGCGCCTTGCTCACCCACCGGAATTTCACCTACCGTTGAGTTCATCAGGCGAGTGACCTACCACGGAGGTGCACGGGTGCAGGACGCCATCGTCATTCGTGACCTGGTTGTCGACCGGGGCGGGCGACGGGTACTACACGGAATCGACGCCACCGTTCCGTCAGGGACGGTGACCGGCCTACTCGGGCCGAGCGGCAGCGGAAAGACCACCCTCCTACGGGCGCTGGTCGGGGTGCAGGTCGTCACCGCCGGCACGGTCACCGTCCTGGGCCACCCGGCCGGCGCCCCACAGCTACGCCGCCGCGTCGGCTACCTGACCCAGGCACCAAGCATCTACGCCGACCTGACCGTCCAGGAGAACGCCCGCTACTTCGCCGCCCTACAGGGGCGGGGCACCGCCGAGGCGGACCGGGCCGTGACCGACGTCGGGCTGCGTGCAGCCGCCGGCCAGCTGGTCGCCACCCTCTCCGGCGGCCAGCGCAGCCGCGCCTCGCTGGCCTGCGCGCTGGTCGGCGATCCCGAGCTGCTCGTGCTCGACGAACCGACCGTCGGTCAGGATCCCGTGCTGCGGGCTGAGCTCTGGGCCCGGTTCCACGCGATGGCCGCGGCCGGCACCACCCTGCTCATCTCCAGCCACGTGATGGACGAGGCCGCCCGCTGCGACCGGCTCCTGCTGATTCGCGAGGGGCGACTGATCGCGGACGACACACCAGCGGCGGTACGCGCGGCGACCGGCGTGGACGACCTGGAGGAGGCGTTCCTGCGAATGATCCAGGAAAGCGAGAGCGGTACGGCCGGGCGGGAGACATCGTGAATCCCCGAATCCTCGTGGCCACCACCGGCCGCATCCTGCGCCAACTGCGCCATGACCGGCGTACGGTCGCGCTACTCGTGGTCGTGCCCGCGGCGCTTCTCGCGGTGGTCTACTACATGTACGTTGACCAGCCGACACCACCAGGCCAGCCGGCGCCGTTCGATCGGATCGCGCTGGTGCTGCTGGGGTTCTTCCCCTTCATCATCATGTTCCTGGTGACCAGCATCGCCATGCTGCGGGAACGCACCAGTGGCACGCTGGAACGACTACTCACCACCCCCTTGGGCAAACTCGACCTGCTCTTCGGGTACGGCATCGCGTTCGGCCTGGCCGCCGTGGTGCAGGCGGCGGTCGCGGCCGCGGTGGCCTACTGGCTGTTCGATCTCGACACCGCCGGTAGCAGCGGTCTGGTCATCCTGATCGCGGCGGTCAACGCCGTGCTCGCCGTCGCGCTCGGGCTCTTCTGTAGCGCCTTCGCCCGGACCGAGTTCCAGGCCGTACAGTTCATGCCGGTCGTGGTCGCCCCGCAGCTGCTCCTCTGCGGGCTCTTCGTCCCCCGTGACGAGATGGCCGGCTGGCTCCAGGCGGTCAGCGATGTCCTGCCCCTGTCCTACTCGGTCGAGGCGTTACAGGAAGTCGGCTCGAGCACCGAACCGACCGTAACGATGTGGCGCGACCTTGCGATCGTGGGCGGCGCCACGGTGCTGGCGTTGGTGCTCGCCGCCGCCACCCTGCGACGACGCAGCGGCTGACCCGGGTACGACGAAGGGTGACGATGGTACGGCGGACCGGACGGCGACCTGGCAACCCGGACACCCGGGCAACGATCCTGGCGGCAGCCCGGACCACGTTCGCCGAGCGGGGCTTCGACAAAGCCTCCATCCGCGCCATCGCCGCCACCGCCGGCGTGGACCCAGCGCTGGTACACCACTACTTCGGCAGCAAGAACACGCTCTTCCTCGCCGCGATGAACGCACCGGCCGATCCGGCCGAGGTGCTGCGGACGGTACTCGCCGGGGACCCGGACCAGATCGGGGAGCGACTGATCCGCGCCTTCCTCGGCATCTGGGACTCCCCCGCCGGCACCTCCGCGGTGGCGCTGCTGCGCTCGGCGGTCAGCAACGAGTGGACCGCTCGGCTGCTGCGCGAGTTCCTCACCACGCAGGTGCTGCGCCGGGTCCTCGACCACCTCGAGGTGGACCCGGCGCAGGCACCGCTACGCGGATCGCTGGTGGCCAGCCAACTCTTCGGCCTGGCGATGGCGCGCTACGTGATCCGGCTCGAGCCGATCGCCACCGCTGCCCCCGAGACACTCGTCGACTCGGTCGGGCCCACCATGCAGCGCTATCTCACCGCCCCGCTGGACGGACAGGTCGGCCCGCCCAGCCGCGGTCACCGGGTCTGCTCCAGCCACGAGGCGTAGAGCTGCCCATACACCGACTCGGCGTCGCGGACCAGCTCCTCGTGCGCACCCCGCTGCACGATCCGCCCTCGGTCCACCACGATCACCTCGTCGGCGGCCTGCGCCGTGGAGAGCCGGTGCGCGATGGCGAGCGTTGTCCGGCCGCGGGTCACCGTGTCCAGGGTGCGTTGCAGGCGCAGCTCGGTTGCCGGATCGACCGCGCTGGTGGCCTCGTCGAGCACCAGCAGATCCGGGTCAGCGACGTACGCCCGGGCGAGCGCGACCAGCTGCCGCTCGCCCACACTCAACGCCTCACCGCGCTCCCCCACCGCGGTGTCCAGGCCCGCCGGGAGGCCGTCCAGCCAGTCCGCCAACCCCAACTCCACGAAGGTGGCAGTGAGCTGCTCGTCGGTGAGATCCGGCCGGGCGAAACGGACATTTTCCGCGACGGTGGCGTCGAAGAGGAACCCGTCCTGTGGGACCATCACCACCCGCGAACGAAGCGCGCCGAAACGCACCTCCCGCAACGGCATCCCGGAGAGCAGCACGTCGCCCTCGGTCGGATCCATCAGCCGGGTGAGCAGCTTCGCGAACGTCGTCTTCCCGCTGCCGGTCTCGCCGACCACCGCCACCCGGCTCTTCGCCGGAATCTCCACCGAGATGTCGTGTAGCACCGGTGCGCCGCCCGGGTAGGCAAAACCCACCGCGACGAAGCGGATATCCAACGGACCCGGCGGGAGCTCCCGCCCCGACTCGCCGGGGTCCGCGACATCCGGCGCAACATCCAACACGTCGAGTACCCGTCGCCAGCCGGCGATCGCGTTCTGCGCCTCGTTGAGCACCTCGGTGGCGATCTGCACCGGCTGCACGAAGAGGGTCACCAGGAACAGGAACGCGGTCACCTCACCGATGCTCAACGTACGGTCAGCGCCGAGCAGCACGCCCAGCACCACCACGCCGGCCAGCGCCAACCCGGCGGCGATCTCACCGACCGAGCTACCCAGGATGCTGATCCGGATAGCCCGCTGCTGGGCCTGCCGCTGGTTGTCGATCGCCTCGTCGAGCCGGCGTGCGGTGCGCCCGGAAATCCCGTACGCCCGAATCACCGGTGCGCCCACCACGCTCTCGGCGATCGCACCGAGCAGCGTGCCGGTGCGCTGCCGCACCACCCCGTACGCGCCGGCGAGCCGCCGCTGAAGCAACCGGATCACGAACACCGCCGGGCCGAACGCCGCGTACACCACCAGGGTCAGCTGCCAGGAGTACGCGAGCATGACGGCCGTGGTGACCACCAGCTGACCTATGTTGATCAGCAGGATCACACCGCCCCACTGGAGGAACTGGGTGATCTGGTCGACATCGCTGGTCACCCGGGACACCAACGACCCACGCCGTTCGGACTGCTGGTGCAGCATCGACAGGTCGTGGACGTGTCGGAAGGCGCGAACCCGCACGTTGGAGAGGGCGGTCTCGCTGACCGTGAACAACCGCCGCATCATCAGGTAGCCACAGGTGGTGGTCACCACGAGCACCGCCGCGGTGACGGTCACCACCGTCCAGACCACATCCAGGCGGAGACCGCCGGCGATGCCGTTGTCGATGCCCTGCTGCACCGCCACCGGCACGGCCGCCCGACCAACCATATAGACCAGCGCCAGGCCGAGCGTGCCCGCCAACCCGACCCGCAACTCCGGAGAGAGCGCCAAGCCCCGCCGCAGCGTCCGCCAGGTCGACTCCTCAGCCGTCGCCTCCGGCGCCATGGTGCTCCTACTCACGTGTCCACCTCCAACTCGCGACTGCGGGGCTCGCAGGCTCACTCCTCGCGCTCAGCGGTCCACCTCCAACTCGCGACTGCGGGGCTCGCAGGCCACTCCTCGCGCTCAGCGGTCCACCTCCAGTTCGAGGCCGGTCGCCAGCGGCGGCGCGACCTCGTCGTACCCCTGCTGCTGGGCCTGCTCCACCTCGGCCTGCTCGTAGGCGGTGACCAGATCGGCGTAGCCGGGCACGGTGGCGAGCAGGTCGGTGTGCGTACCCCGGGCCACCACCCGCCCGTGTTCCAGGTACACCACCTCGTCGGCGAGGGCGATGGTCGCCCGCCGGTAGGCGACCACGAGGATCGACGTCGGCGCTCTCCCCGGCTCCGCAGCGCGTAGCCCGGCCAGGATCGCGGCCTCCACTCGCGGATCAACCGCGCTGGTCGCGTCATCCAGCACCAACAGACGCGGCCGACCGACGAGGGCTCGGGCCAGGGTCAGCCGCTGCCGCTGCCCCCCGGACAGCGATGTGCCCCGCTCCCCGACCCGGGTATCCAGGCCCTCCGGGAGAGCGGCGACGAAGCCGTCCGCACCCGCCAACCGCAGCGCCGCCCAGACCTGCGAATCACCGAGGCCAGGCCGGTCCAGGGTGATGTTCGCCCGCACCGAATCGTCAAAGACGAACGGCACCTGCGCGACGAGCGCAACGGTCCGAGCCAGCGAGTCCGCGGAGAGGTCGCGTACGTCCACCCCGTCGACCTCGACGACACCCGCACGCGGATCAACCAGCCGCACAGCGAGCGAGGTAATGGTGGACTTCCCTGCGCCGGTCGGCCCGACCAGGGCGACCGTCCGCCCCGCCGGCACGGTGAAACCGACCTCACCCAGTACTTCGGCACCCGGCAGGTGCGCCTCGGCCGGCTCGTATGCGAAGTGGACGTCACGGAAGGTGAGTGTTACCGGACCGGCGTCGGCGGGGTCAAGCGTCATCGGGCCGTACGACATCTCGCCGGTGGCGTCGAGTACCTGCCGGACCCGTTCCCAGCCGGCGACGCTGCGCGGCAGCTCGGCCAGGACCCAGCCGATCGCACGAATCGGGAACGCCAGCACGGTGAAGAGATACGCGACGCTGACCAGTTCGGCCACGCTGATCGCACCCTGCCGCAACCGGAGGGTGCCGACCACCAGCACGGCGAGCGTCCCGAGGCCGGGCAGGGTCTCCAGCATGGGATCGAAGACGCCGCGCAGCCGCCCCACGGACACCAGCGCGTCCCGCAGTTCGCGGGCGCGTGCGGCGAACCGCTCGGTCTCCTGCGCCTCCCGGCCCATCGTCTTGACCACCAGCGCGCCGTCGAAGCTCTCGTGGGCGATACCGCTGACCTCGGCCCGCAGCCGCTGGGCACGGGCCTGCCGGGGCGCCATCCGGCGGGAGTAGACGACGTTGAGGGCAAAGAGCGCCGGGAAGACACCCAGCCCGACCAGGGCGAGCGCCCAGTCGGTGACAAAGAGCGAGACCACCGCACCGACCAGCATCACCAGCGTGCCCACGGCGAAGGGCAACGGTGCTACCGGGTGCCACGCGGCCTCGACATCGGAGTTCGCGTTGGACAGCAGAGTGCCGGTGGCGTTGCGCTGATGCCAGGACAGCGGTAGGTCAAGGTAGCGGCGGGTGACCCGACGACGATAGGCGGCCTGGAGACGAAACTGCATGTAGCCGGCCCCGAGTCGGCGGCCGAGGATGCCGACCACCCGCAGAATGCTGAGCCCGAGTAACGCGGCGGCGGCCAGGGCAAGCGCAGCCGTGGGCACCGAACCCTCGGCGATCGCCGGAACAACAACGTCGCCGACCACCGCGCCCACCACGTACGCGCTGGCGACGATCAGCAGCCCGAAGAGCACACTGGAGCTCGCCGCGACCGCGAAGATCCTGGGTTGTTCCCGAATCGCCCGGCCAAGGACGACCAGCCCTCGCCAGAGCACGTCCCGACTCGTCCCGCTCGCCACGTTCTCCCCCGCCGTAAGTTGTCATTATCTCTACCATCCTTACCTGCTGGAGCCAGGTCCGCCGACTCGGACGACCACCCCGGTGCGGTGCAACCGACGGAGCCAGACGTGATGGGCCTACCATCAGGGCATGCCGCAGTACGCCCGGTCGGAGCGGGAGACGCTCGTCGACCTTATGCAGACGTTGGGACCGGAGGCACCAACACTCAACACGGGTTGGACCACCCGGGATCTCGCCGCCCACCTGGTGCTGCGAGAACGCCGCCCGGACGCCGCTGGCGGGATCCTGCTGCCGCCGCTGCGCGAGTACGCCGAGCGGGTCCGTCGACAACTCGCCGCCCGCCCCTGGGAGAGCCTGGTTGACCAGGTACGTCGGCCGCCGGTGTGGAGCCCGATCAGCAATCCGCTGCTCGACGAGGCGGCCAACACGATGGAGTTCTTCATCCATCACGAGGACGTTCGCCGGGCACAGGCCGACTGGCAGCCCCGCGACCTGCCGGCGGGGCTGCAACAGGCGCTGTGGCGCCGGGCGGCGGCGCTGGCCCGGATGGCGCTGCGCCGTTTCCCGGCCGAGGTGCTGGTCCAAGCCCCGGGGTACGGGCAGCGATCGGCCGGTCGGGGCGACGAGCAGCTCCGGATGGTGGGTGCGCCCAGCGAGCTGGTGCTCTTCCTAAGCGGGCGACAACGGGCGGCGCGGGTGCAGATCGACGGCCCGCCGGGACTGGCCGACCGGCTGCGCGACGCCCGGTTGGGGCTGTGACCCGCTCGCCCCGGCGAGGAGTTCCACCCGACCGGCCCTACCTGCGTCAGCCCAGACGGCGGGAACACCCCGCCGTCTGGGCTGACGATGTGGGGCTGATCACAGATTCCGGCCGCGCCACTCGTCCTGCTTGGCCTCGATGGCCAGCTGTTCCCGCAGCGCCGTCCCGCGGATCTGATGCCGGTGTGGCGCGTCCACGACGTACTGCACGATCAACAGCAACAGGCACACCGCCGACAGCAACACCAGGGCGAGCAGACCCGGCAGCCGGTGGGACAGCGGAATCAGTGGGAGGAGCAGCGCGACCGCGGTGACCGGCGGCCAGCGGAGTTTGCGGGGCGCCACAGCGCCCAACGCGATCAGGGTGACCAGAAAGATGATCACACCGCCGTAGAGGCTCAACGCCTCAATGACCGGCAGTGGCAGCCCCCATGCCGGCGTCCGCGGATCCGCCAGGTCATGCAACAGCCGCTTCAGAGCCAGGGCGAACAGGATGATCCCCGCCACCAACGGCAGGTGTAGATAGGTGTAGGCGTAACGGGCGAGCATGCGGCGCGCATCCGGATCCCGGGTCCGGTACAGGGCGTGCTCCATACCGACCGCGAGGCTGTCGAAATACGCCCACCACAGCACGGCGATAACGGCGATGCCCACCACCGCGGCCATCACGACCGGCGCGGTCAACGGCAGGCTGTCGGCGGCCAGGTTCGGTCCGAGCCCCAGCGAAATGATCGACTCTCCCAAGGCGATCAACACGATCAAGCCGTACCGCTCTGCCCAGTGCGCGGCGGAGGTCACCGTCCCCCGCACGCCCAGGCCCGCACCGTACTCGACACCGATCGCGGCAATCCACAACGTGAGCCGAAGCAGCCGCTCGGCGTCCCCCTCGACGAGGTGCTGCGGCACCAACGCGGCGGCGACCAACAGGGCGGTGGCGGTCACCGGCGGCGCGAGCAGCAGCAGCCAGCGCCGACGCAGTTTGGGGTTTGACCGCGCCACCCAGCCGAAGACACCCACCTGGAGCACCCGCACGAGGAAGTAGCAGGCGGCGAAGACGAGCGGACCGGCCAAGCCCTCGGGTACCTCCACGAACGCCGACGGGATACTCAGCGCGAGCACGAAGACCGCGGCCGTGGTGACGAATCCGACCAGCGGGACGCTGCCCTGGTCAACGCGGATCACGTTGCCGAGGGCGGCGAAGCCCACCCAGCACCACCAGAGCAGCGCCAGCGCCAGCAGGCACCGCAGGAGAACGGGCAAGCTGAGGTCGGCGGCGGCCAGCTCGGTGACGTTGAGGAACGCGAATACGAAGACCAGATCGTAGAAGAGCTCGAGGCGCGTGGTCCGGGAACCGGGCGCGCCCGGTTGAACCGCCGGCGACCAGCGGATCCGGTTCTCACGCTCCACCCGGCCAGTCTCCCAATCGGTCCGGCCGTCGCGGGCCGCTTCCGCGGGCCCTACGTGATTCAGGCGATGACCGCCGGCTCCGACCACTGCGGCCGGCCGACGCGGTCCAGGTCGTACCGGACGGCGGCGATCCGGTCGACCGCCTCCACCAAATCGGCGCCGGGCAGGGTGAACGGCAACCGCAGGAAGCGCTCCAGCGTCCCGTCCAGACCGAACCGAGGGCCGGGGGCAAGGCGTACGCCCACCTGCTCGGCAGCTCGGGCGAGCGCGCTGGAGATCGGGCCGTCGAGCTCCGCCCAGAGGGTGACTCCACCGTGCGGCACGGTCACCCGCCACTCGGGCAGGCGCTCGGCGAGGGCACCGAGCAACGCGTCCCGCTGGGCGGTGAGCTGTCCCCGCCGGGCCGCCACGATCGCCGGACCCTGTGCCAGTAGGTGGACGGCGACCAGCTGGTCCAGCACCGGACTCGCCATGTCCACCCCGACCCGGACGGCGGCGAGCCGCTGCACCTGTGGCGCGGAGGCGCGGATCCAGCCGATCCGCAACCCACCCCAGTACGCCTTGCTCATCCCCCCGACGGTGAGCACCCGGGAGTGCCGATCGAAGCTGGCCGTGGGCGGGGGCATCACCCTGCCATCCAGGGAGAGGTCCACGAACGACTCGTCGACCACCAGGTCGGCGCCGACGGCGTGCGCGGTGGCGACCAGCCGTTCCCGCAGCTGGGCCGACATCAGGTGGCCGGTCGGGTTCTGAAAGTCGGGGATCAGGTAGGCCAGTTTGGGTCGCCCCTGACGGAGGGCGCCGAGCAGGAGGTCAGCGTCCCAACCGGGGGCATCCGGGGCGAGGCCGTGGGTGCTGATGCGGGCCCGCCGGCCATGCAGCGCGGCCAGGGCGTTCGGATAGCTGGGCGCCTCCACCAGGACGCTGCTGCCCGGACTGTGGGTGAGGCGGAGCACCAGGTCCAGGGCGTGCTGGGTGCCATTGGTGACCATGATCTGCTCGGGTGAGGTGGGTAGGCCCCGTTCGTCGTACGTGCGGGCGATGGCCTCCCGCAGTTCGCTGATACCGGTGGGGTGGTAGCCCGCCCCACCCAGGTAGCTGGGTAGGTCCGCGGCGGCGGCCTGGGCAGCGGGCAGCAGCTCGGGCGGGGCGGCCAGGGCCGCGACTCCAAGATCAAGCATCTCGCGGTCCTCGAGCGGGGTCCAGAGGCCGCTCCCCGCCACCCGATGGTTGCCGGGGAGCATGGTCCAGCTGCCGGCACCTCGCCGGCTGGCGAGGTGGCCACTGTCGCGAAGCTCCCGATAGGCCGCGGTGACCGTGGTCCGGCTGATCCGCAGCGACTCCGCCAGCTCCCGCTCGGCCGGCAGGCGGGCGCCCAGCGGAAGCCGCCCGTCGGCGAGCAGCCCCCGGATGGCGGCGGCCAGCGCCGCATAGTCGGGGCTGCGCCGACGACCGGGGAGCGCATGCCACTGGCCGAGCAGCCGGGCCAATTGGTTTCCGCGTATTTGACTCGTCATGGGGGCCACTCCACCAATATTGGCTCTACTGGTTGCCTGATTGGCTACTAGGTTGGCATGCGTGACCCAGATTGGCAATCTCAGCTACCGACCCGCGCGACGGCTGACCCAGCTCTACGCTGGGCTCACCCTCTACGGCGTGAGCATGGCCCTGTTGATCCGCTCCGGCCTCGGCCTGGACCCCTGGGACGTCTTCCACCAAGGGCTCGCCGGGCACACCGGGCTCTCCTTCGGCACGGTGACCATCGCGGTCGGGACGCTGGTGTTGCTGCTGTGGATCCCGCTGCGGCAGCGGCCGGGCCTCGGCACGGTCAGCAATGTGGTGGTGGTCGGGCTCGTGGTGGACGCCACCCTCGCCCTGCTACCGGCGGGCCTGCCGCTCGCCACCCGAACCGCCCTACTCGTCGGCGGGATCGTCGCCAACGGCACGGCAACCGGACTCTATCTCGGCGCCCGGCTCGGCCCCGGCCCCCGCGACGGCCTGATGACCGGCTTCGTCGCCCGCCAGCCACGATTCTCGATCCGGCTCGTCCGCACCACCATCGAGGTCGCCGTACTCGGGCTGGGCTGGCTGCTCGGCGGCACGGTGGGCCCCGGCACGGTGGCGTATGCCCTGACCATCGGCCCGCTGACCCAGTTCGTGCTGCCCCGCGTGACGGTCCCTCTTCCGCCCAACCCCACCCCGCCCACCTCCACCCCGGTCCCGGCTCCCGGTTGAGCCGTGCGCTCCCGCGCACCGTCCCCGTCACGCCCGACCCCCCACCGGCTGTCCGGGTCACCGCTAGCAACGCACAGGACGACCGGTTGTAGCCCAATGAGAGGAGGTGTTTCCTTTCCGGCGAGGAATCGGCACAATCTGGCCATGGGGGAGAACCGATGGCAGTGGGCCGACGCCTGGATCTTCGTCTCGTTGGTGATCGCCAGCGGTGCCGGCCGGCACCGCCGGGCAGCGTCCAGCCGCCGGCCGGAAGGGGTCCGTCTCGCCGACGTGCTCTCCACCGCCGACCACCTCAACCGCGCGCTACCCGAACGCCGCGAGATCGAGGTCGCCGTCCGCCGGCTGGTCGGCGCTGGTCTGGTCAGCGTCACCGACGGCTGGTTCAGGATCACACCGGACGGTGAACGGCTCTGGCGCACCCGACCCAATGCCGGCCTGGCCACCACGGTCGACACCGTGCAGGGCGCGTTGATCCGTCGACACACTCCGGGAGACGCGGACTGGCACCTGTGCGAGGCCGAACACGCGGCGGCAGTGCAGGAGTACGTGGTGCGTTCCATCCCGATGCCACGACGTTCCCCGGAGAACCGTGCCCACCAGGACTGACGGGCCCGCGTGGGCCTCGTACGGACGGTTGGGCGACGAGCACGCGGACTCAGCGAACCGGGTGGCCCTTCCCGCGAAGCGCGTCCTTGACCTCGCCGACGGTGAGTTCGCCGAAGTGGAAGACGCTCGCGGCGAGCACCGCGTCGGCGCCAGCGTCGATCGCTGGTGGGAAGTGACCCGCCGCGCCCGCACCCCCGCTGGCGACCACGGGAACGTTGACCACCGCCCGCACCGCGCGGATCAGCTCCAGGTCAAAACCGGTCTTGGTGCCGTCGGCACTCATCGAGTTGAGCAGGATCTCACCCGCACCCAGCTCGGCGCCGCGCCGCGCCCAGTCGATGGCATCGATGCCGGCACCACGTCGACCGCCGTGAGTGGTCACCTCGAACCCGCTGGCCGTGGTGCCGGAGGAGGCGCGCCGTACGTCGAGGGAGAGCACCAGTACCTGCCGACCGAACCGGTCAGCGATCTCAGCGATCAACTCGGGGCGGGCAATCGCGGCGGTGTTCACGCCGACCTTGTCCGCGCCCGCGCGCAGCAGCGCGTCGACGTCACTGACCTGCCGCACCCCGCCACCAACGGT